>NZ_JBGLOV010000092.1:0-536 GCF_041402665.1 Komagataeibacter sp. SM21 | reverse complement strand
CTGAGCCAGAGCATACAGGTGCGTTTGTGGAACTGGAACGGGTTTTTGTGACCGGATCTGCATGACGCGATGACAGAACTGGCAGTGTAGGCAGCGATTTTCCCGGGTTTTCCAGTGATGCGTACAGGAGCCCCGGTTTGCCGGGGCGGAGCCACTCCGGCATCGGGATTGGTCATGCTGTGGTCTCTGCGGGCTGTCATGGTGATCCCCCGGCTGGATCAGTCGCCCGTGGTGGTCCTCGGGGCTGACACCATCGGGGAAGGATCTGGATGACGACCATCGGACCACCACAGCATGGGCACGGCGGTGGCGTGGCCGGTTCGGCTTCCGGGACTTCTGGCGCTGGTGTGGATATAACATTCAGCAGTTCCCGCACCCGGGCGAGGCTGGCCTTGCGGCTGGAACTGGACAGCAGGCCATAATGGCGGATGCGATGAAATCCCCGTGGCAGAACATGCAGCATGAAGCGGCGGATGAACTCATCCGTGGCGAGTGTCATGACCTGCTGCTGGTGGGCCGTGTCCCGCCGGTAGTCC
>NZ_JBGLOV010000091.1:0-582 GCF_041402665.1 Komagataeibacter sp. SM21 | reverse complement strand
GCGGAACGCCGATGGAGGTCTTCGGGCGTGACGATGAGGCTTACGCCGCCCGGCGCCAGGAGAAGATCCGGTATTACAACGACGTTTATGGGCAGAATGAGTGGTGGTGCTGGAATGCCGCGGCTGCACCGCGCAACATTCCGCCATTTCCGCCTGCGCTGAATCGGGGTGACAGGCCCGGAGCCTGAACCGGTCGGGTTAACGTCACGATGACGGAAAGGGGCTGTAAAGACCGATCCTGCGGTCCCTGTCCGCACCCACAAACGAGCGCCCCATACTTCAGGCATACAAACCTGGAGGAAAAAATGGCGCGACGTTCGGTGCGCCGGCCAGTGCCGGTGCCATATGCACGCATGAACGAGACAGACCGGGAGCGGGCGCGGGGGCTGATACTCGCCCATGTCCGTAACGCGCTCGTGGCAGGTCCCCATGCAGTCCTCGAACTGAGGAAGGGGCTGCCAGCCGAGATCCTCGGTGCATTCCCGGTTGTCCTCGGTGAAATGGTGGAGGCGGGGGAAATCGCCTCCATGGGCCACAGCGTCTACGCGCGTGTTCCATGGATGCCTGCGACGCGGAAGGTCG
>NZ_JBGLOV010000090.1:0-597 GCF_041402665.1 Komagataeibacter sp. SM21 | reverse complement strand
TTGGGCTGGGACTTTCAGATCGGGTGCCGGATGCCAAAACGGTCTGGCTGTTTCGCGAGCGTCTGACCCAGGCGGGTGCGATCGATGGGCTGTTCAACCGCTTTGATGCGACCCTGCGCAACGCCGGATATTTGCCGATGTCAGGCCAGATCCTGGATGCCACGCTGGTAGCGGCTCCGAAGCAGCGGAACACCAATGCAGAGAAAGCCGATCTTCGGGAAGGACGTATTCCTGAAGACTGGCAGGACAAGCCCGCAAAGCTGTCGCACAAGGATCGTCATGCGCGCTGGACACTGAAGTTCACGAAGGCGAAGCGGCAGGATGATGGAACCATGCCATCCAGCGATCTCGCCATCCCGTTCTTTGGCTATAAATCGCATGTTTCCATCGATCGGAAATACCGGTTCATCCGGAAATGGAAAACAACGCATGCCGCCGCCAGTGATGGCGCGCGATTGAGAGAGGGGCTTCTGGATAAAACCAATACGGCCTCAAGTGTCTGGGCTGACACGGCCTATCGCTCAAAAGCCAACGAAGACTTCATGGAAAAGCAGGGATTTGTTTCCAAGGTTCATCGCAAAAAGCCGCATCTCAAGC
>NZ_JBGLOV010000089.1:0-621 GCF_041402665.1 Komagataeibacter sp. SM21 | reverse complement strand
CAGTCAGGGCGAGGACACGAACCGACCAGCCCCTTGCGCCTGGCCCGCCGGTCTGGTGCGTCCTTTTTTCTCGTATTCCTGTTCTGCTT
Organism: Komagataeibacter sp. SM21; assembly: GCF_041402665.1. Lineage (NCBI taxonomy): Bacteria > Pseudomonadati > Pseudomonadota > Alphaproteobacteria > Acetobacterales > Acetobacteraceae > Komagataeibacter > Komagataeibacter sp. SM21. The sequence continues at coordinate 532 of NZ_JBGLOV010000089.1, read as the reverse complement.
TTTTCTGCTTTCCGCAGCCACGCCCCGGGCTAACCCGGTCCCGCGCTCTCGCCGAAAGCCCCTGCGGGCAGGCGCCAGTGATCTGTCAGCACGGGGCCTGCCCGGTCGGGCGACAGCGCCTGCCGGACCAGGTCGGGCTGTTGCAGGGCAGCGGAAAACGGGCGCCCCCGATCGGCAAGGGTATTCTGGTCGATGTCGCGCCGTATCGTGCAGCCGAAGGCACGTTCATATGCGGCGAAGCGCGCGAAGCGGTCGGGGGCGATGAGGCGGAAGGTCGCGGCCTGGTCTGCCGACATGAAAATACAGCCAAGGCAGGACAGCCGGCCGAAGCCGATCCGGTATGGCAGGGCTGGCACGATGCGGTGCCGCCTGAGGCAGTCCCATACCATTGCTTCCGACCATCCATGAACCGGACGCCAGTGATCGACGAGACGGGGACGGCGCAGGCTGGCGCGGGTATCGGTACGATGCGGCTCGAATACCGCGTAGCGGGCGCGCCCGGGGCTTTCTTCCGCGCGCTCCCCGGTGATGA
>NZ_JBGLOV010000088.1:0-628 GCF_041402665.1 Komagataeibacter sp. SM21 | reverse complement strand
AGCAGGGCGCACCTGCCTTCGAGGCGGCTATCCCCATCCTCTCACAACTCCTGAAGGCGGAACTGGCCGAACGCGAAGTGCGCTCCATCGCCTACCAGACAAAGACCGCCCGGTTCCCCGCCTATAAGGACCTGTCCGGGTTCTCCTTTGCCGATACGCAGGTCAACGAGCCCATGATCCGCCAGCTCCATGGCGGGGACTTCATCGAGCGTACTGAGAATGTCGTGCTGATCGGTGGCCCGGGAAACGGGAAAACCCACCTGGCGACCGCGCTGGCCATCCAGGCGATCACCTATCACCGCAAGAAGGCGCGCTTCTGGTCAACGGTCGACCTGGTCAATGCGCTCGAACAGGAAAAGACCGCCAACCGGGCCGGGCAGATTGCCGACAGGCTGCTCCGCCTGGATCTCGTGATCCTTGATGAACTCGGTTATCTCCCCTTCAGCGCGTCTGGCGGCGCCCTGCTGTTCCATCTGCTCAGCCGCCTCTACGAGCGCACCCGTGTCATCATCACAACCAATCTGAGCTTCAGTGAATGGGGAGACGTCTTTGGTGACCCGAAGATGACAACGGCGCTCCTCGATCGGCTGACCCATCACTGTCATATCCTCGAGACAGGAAATGACAG
>NZ_JBGLOV010000087.1:0-711 GCF_041402665.1 Komagataeibacter sp. SM21 | reverse complement strand
GCCTCTCTGCGGTACTACCTGCGACACTCGCAGGTAGTACCGCGTCTCTATCTCTTGAATCGCTCATGATTCATAGCTGAACCAGAATAGAAATATTCAGCAAGGCGGCAGTCGCCGGGTGCTTACGCCATCCGCACCGGAACTCCGGTGGCCCGGTTCGCGGCATGACGCCAGACCTGCGGGGCTACGACCATATCATCGTGGCCCTGAGCGGCGGGAAAGACAGCGTGGCGTCCCTGCTTGCAGCCCTGGAACTGGGAGCCAGACCGGAAAGCATCGAACTCTGGCATCATGACGTGGACGGGGGAGGGGAGGGGTTCATGGACTGGCCCTCCACCCCCGGCTATGTCCGCCAGATCGCCCGCGCCTTTGACCTGCCATGCTACATGTCATGGCGCGACGGGGGCATACAGCGCGAGATGCTGCGCAACGGCACGCCCACCGCTCCGGTCAGCTTCGAGACCCCGAATGGGACCATGCGCAGGGGCGGGGAGGGGAGGCCCGGCCGACGCCTGCGCTTTCCCCAGATCAGCGGCAACCTCGCCGTGCGCTGGTGCAGCAGTGTCGCCAAGATTGACGTCGCAGCCATGGCGCTGCGCGGGCAGGACCGCTTCCTCGGCCGCCGGACCCTGTTCATCACCGGGGAGCGCGCGGAAGAAAGCCCCGGGCGCGCCCGCTACGCGGTATTCGAGCCGCATCGTACCGATACCC
>NZ_JBGLOV010000086.1:0-735 GCF_041402665.1 Komagataeibacter sp. SM21 | reverse complement strand
TATTCTCTTCATACTGGAGCCGAACCTGTTCAAGGTCGATGGCCAGGGCCTTGTACTCGTGCCGCCCCATGTCACCGGCAATCCGGTCCAACAGATTCTCCAGCGTCACGGGTGTCGCGTCCCCCAGTGGACGGGAAAATGATTCCGCCTCCCGTACCGGCGCTTCCGCCACCCGTGTCCAGCACGTATGAACGTGTCGGCTCTCGGCCACATAGGCGGTAAACCCGGTGACGGACGAGCTACCGCGCGGCATAGCGTTGATATGCTCGTCAGATGTGATGCCCTGCGCGGAATCAATCGTCATCGCATGGCCCGGACCCAGCCTGATACGCCCGGTCGCCCTGTCCGCCAGACGCTCCCACGGCACCAGGCCGGTCACGCCCCGGGTGTTCCTCAGGACAATGCCTTTATCATTCCAACCCTCCACATCCACGAAATCGCCATTGGATCCAAGGTCGCGCCAGCGCCACCCCCTTCCATCAGCCCGTGCCACCTGACACTGCGTCCGAGAGAACAGCCTGACACGGTCGCCCTTCGAGATGGGCAGGTCATAGGTTTCCCCGCGCTGGTCGATGGCCGCGCGTATGATTTCCTCCTGCCCGATCTCGTTGCGGGCGCGCAGCCGTTCGCGCACGGCCAGACTCAGCGCCAGAACATCCTCATTCGTCGGCGCTGACATGGTTATGCCGCGCTTCGCGCCACTGGCGCGCAGCATGTCCCGCCGCCTGAGATAGA
>NZ_JBGLOV010000085.1:0-817 GCF_041402665.1 Komagataeibacter sp. SM21 | reverse complement strand
ACCGCGTAGCGAACTAAGCAGGCAAATTGAGACTTGGGCGGGTGAGTTTAATGACACCTTAAATCGCGACGACCCAGCTCAATCTGGGGCTTCTTGTCCGGAAGATGAGAAGGATCATTTCGCGCTAAGAAGTGGTCCCCATTTTTCGGACAGGGCGATAAGCTATCATCTGGCCTGAACGAGGACGGGTTTTATGGGCAAGGTTACGCGGAAACGGTATGCGGCAGAGTTCAAGTCACGGGTTGCGTTGGAGGCGATCCGTGGGGAACTGACGCTGGCGGAACTGGCTTCGAAACATGGGGTGCATCAGACGATGATCGCCCAGTGGAAACGGCAGGCGATCGAGGGGATGGCGGCGACCTTTTCCGGGAAGACGGTGGCTGAGCCCCCGGTCAGCCCAGCTGATGTGGAGAAACTGCACGCGAAGATAGGCGAACTTCTCGTGGAACGGGATTTTTTACGCGATGCCTCTGCTCGGTTGGGCGTGATCAGAGGCGGCAGATGATCGACCCGAAGCGAGCGCGTTTGCCGATCATCCGGCAATGCACGCTGCTGCAACTCAACCGGTCGGGCGTCTACTATCGGCCTGTGCCACAGAGCGAGGCCAATCTGGAGCTGATGCGGCTGATCGACGCCCAGTTCCTGGAAACGCCGTATTATGGCTCACGGCAGATGACGTGGCATCTGCGTCGCCTGGGACATGAAGTGGGCCGCAAGCGGGTCCGGCGGCTCATGGCGATCATGGGCCTGCGGGCGATCTACCAGAAGCCGCGCACGACCGTGCCCCATCCGGAGCATCGGAAATATCCATATCTGC
>NZ_JBGLOV010000084.1:0-843 GCF_041402665.1 Komagataeibacter sp. SM21 | reverse complement strand
CAAGACGGAACTCGTAGAACAGTGCCTCCTGTATTTTCGTTCGATCACCCATCATTTGCAGGTTCCTCCTGCGAAGAGTGAATCAGTGCTTCACTCTCAAAGCAAGCGCGACTTTTTCAACACTATCCCCCCAGTACAGTCATTTTGTCCACCCGTGCAGACCGCCCCATGCTTCATTGAGGATCGCGCCGGTAACTGCGCGATCCGAAACCGTGGCAGCCAGATCTGGATGATCCAGCAGGACATCATAGAGTTCCTGCATATCATCCCGATCGACATCCGGGATTTGTGCGACCATCGCCCGGACGGTCCCCAGAACGCTGTCGTTCAGGGACTTCTGCCCCTCTCTGAATCGTAGATAGGCGTCATGGGTCTCGATAGACTCTGCCTGACGCTCGGCCAGCACCAGCGGTTTTAACACATCAACAAACGCGGTTACGGCATCGGGTCCAAAAATCATGTCTTTTCCTTTCCACGCGATGAATTCAACAGATGGCAGTGGCTACATATCACGCCCTGCCGTCCGCGTCGGACGCCGATCGCGTTCACGCACCTGTTCTTCCCTGCGCTGTTTTTCCGCCTGCTCCTGCTGACGCCGCTTTTCCCCGACAACACGTTCCAGCTTCTCGGCCACATCCTGCGTCTTAAAAGCCATGCGTCTCAATGTGCGGTCGATATCGTCCCATTTTTCCTGCGGCACAGCAGTAACCTCCCGCGCCGCCATACGGGACCTGAACCCTGCCCCCGGTGTCTTTCCCTGCTGCCGGGCCGCCTCATTGACATGGCTCTGTTGTATCCACCGCGTTGTATTCTCTTCATACTGGAGCCGAACCTGTTCAAGGT
>NZ_JBGLOV010000083.1:0-921 GCF_041402665.1 Komagataeibacter sp. SM21 | reverse complement strand
AAATGGCGAAACTGATACCTCCCGGAGCGCCTGCCTTATCCACCTGAGGCAAGAAAGCTGCACTTATGTCGAAGTGGCTTGGCAACACTTTCACTCTTCACCTTGAGTTTTTCAACACTATCCCCCCATTGCCGACATTTTTCGGCCGATAATAGGGGATGGGGTGGCGTGAGTGTAGCAGTCAGAGTCAGAGTGCTGCGCGGATTTTCGTGACGGGTTGAGAGGGTAGGAGAGAGGCTCCTGCCCGCCCGTCATGGAGTTTTTCGCCATGGCGACCGCCATTCGCAAAATCACCCTGAGTTCATCCCGCGACATCCCGTTCAACCGGCTGGTGCTGTCGTAATCCAACGTGCGGCGTGTGAAGTCCGGTCTGTCGATCGAGGAACTGGCCCGAGACATCGAGCGTCGCGGGCTGCTGCAGAGCCTGAACGTCCGTCCCGTTCTCGACGACACCGGGGCCGAGACCGGCATTTATGAAGTCCCCGCCGGCGGTCGACGCTTCCGTGCCCTCGAACTGCTGGTGAAGCAGAAGAAACTGGCGAAGACCGCGCCCGTGCCCTGTGTCGTGCGCGAAGCCGGATCGGCCATTCTCGCCGAGGATGACTCTCTGGCCGAGAACGTCCAGCGCTTGGCCCTGCATCCGCTGGACCAGTTCCGCGCCTTTCGTGACATGCTGGAAAAAGGCATGTCCGAAGAGGAAATCGCCGCTGCGTTTTTCGTGACACCTGCTGTTGTCAAACAGCGCCTGCGGCTGATGACCGTGTCCGACAAGTTGCTTGAAATCTATGTGTTGATTTTCACTGAGAACTGCCCCGGGTAGGGCGGAAATTTTCATCGAGATTTGACCCATGCCTCCACACTCCCCGGCATCCTCTTCTGGGGGTGTGAGGAGTGATTGACATGGAGCTTCTGAGTGTGATC
>NZ_JBGLOV010000082.1:0-933 GCF_041402665.1 Komagataeibacter sp. SM21 | reverse complement strand
AAATGGCGGATGCTCGACGGCCGGAACCGCCTGCCGGACGTCATCAGCGGGGTTGAGTTCCGCGACGGCGTACGCCACCTTCAAGCTGCCGCCTGATCAAGCGTCACCAACTTTCGCGCATACCTCGACGGATTTCGATATCGAACACTTCGTCCTGTTTGACGGCGTCCTGTTCGATGATGCTGATCTGGACGCTGAGGACCATGCCAAACGGCTGGCATGCCGCAGTCTGGTAATCTCGGGAGCCATTGATGGGAACGTCATCATTGGCTTCGCGACAAAGCAGAGCATGGAAGATTTCATCGACTGGGGAAACGACGCGATCCGGGCACACTGTCCGAAATCCCTGAATCACACAGGCCCGACACTGGAAGAGAGGGCTTAAATGAATGGATAGATACTATTCACCTGAAGCGCTTCTCCAGTTCCAGATGGAACTCATAATCGCTGGCGCGATGATATTCTGCCTTGCAGGACTTGTGCTGAGAAAGCGTAAGGCATGGCTCTCTGTCACTGCCGTCTCGTGGATAGGACTCTTCGTCTATTACTGCGCATTTTCTCCATGGGCTATCCCGATATAAGCATTGCACCCGTTACAGGTACCAGACAAAGGGTTAAGATCTGATTCAGACGTGATGCACGAATACCCCTCTGGCCATGGCTGGTTGTGCCAGTAAACAAACTCGGGCACAGTATTCGAAATATAGAAGCGTAAACAACAGGAGAATATTTCAGTGAATCAATCTGACGGGCCGGACCATACCATCATCACCGCCATGACGAGCATCGTTTCAGCGTATCTCGGGAACCCCCAGACAGCATTGACCCCTGATGCCATTCCATTGCTGATCCGGAGTGTGACGGCAGCCGTGAGGGAAGATATCGCCAGCGGAACGGAAGCGGTTCCCTCGCCTGCCTTACCGGCTGGCACAA
>NZ_JBGLOV010000081.1:0-967 GCF_041402665.1 Komagataeibacter sp. SM21 | reverse complement strand
TAGCGCGAAATGATCCTTCTCATCTTCCGGACAAGAAGCCCCAGATTGAGCTGGGTCGTCGCGATTTAAGGTGTCATTAAACTCACCCGCCCAAGTCTCAATTTGCCTGCTTAGTTCGCTACGCGGTACCTGCCCGCGCGCTTTACGTTTCCCCTGCGCGAGGCCGACCAGATCAGCTTTTCGCTTTCGCCAAACCGCGAAGATACATTTGCAGGCTTTGGGCATAATCCCGCGCAAAATCATAGCGCAGCGCCGCGTAGCGGGGCTCGCTAAGCACCGCGCACGCCCTGTCCGAAGGATGGCTGAGCGGCCATAGGCCCGTCATCAATGCTCCGGAAAACCGCAGGAACTCGCGCCAGGCTTCAAGCGATAGCTCGGGCAGACGCACGTGGAGCTGGGAGGCCCAGCTCTGCTCGATCGACAGCATCCCTTCCTTGAAATCGCGTATCCGGGTTTCCGAGATATTGTGCTCGATCACCGAGGGTAGCGCGCTGGTCAGATTCAGCATCAGATGGCGTCCGGCGATGGCCCCGGTGAACAGCTCGGCGATGGCTTCGATCGACATGGCAGGCGGGGCCACGCGCAATCCTCGTTGCAGGCTTTCGCCGACAAGCCGCCACTCCTCGCCAAGCACTTCGAGAAGAACGGCCTCCCGGCTCTCGAAATAGCGATATACGTTCGATTTGGTCATGCCCGCGCGCCGCGCCAGCTCGTTGAGGCTGAGGTCGCGCAGGTCGGTATTCTCCGCCAGCATCTGTTGTGCGACGGCGATCAGATGGGCGCGCCGCTCTTCCTTCTGCTCGGGTCGTCTCGCTCGCTGATATTCCTTAGCCTCGGCCATCCATCGTCCCATTGACAAGCGACTGATGGTCTCTAATTTAAGAGACCATCAGTTATTTATGCTGATACCATAGCTGGTGTCCGCCGTCGAGGAAGCCCCAATGCCCAAACCACTGATGGTTCGCCA
>NZ_JBGLOV010000080.1:0-1010 GCF_041402665.1 Komagataeibacter sp. SM21 | reverse complement strand
GTAACCATCCGGCGAGAGACGCGGGCGTGATCAGGCAGCGACGTTATTCTCGCCTTGAGCAATGGTTTTCCAATGCCAGGGCAGGAGTTCATGGAGGCGTGGGTTGGGAGTGTCGTTGATGCGGGCGAGCACATCGGCGAGCCATGCCTGAGGATCGACCTCGTTCAGGCGGCAGGTGACGACGAGGGAATACATGGCGGCGGCTCTTTCACCGCCACGATCGGAGCCGGCGAACAGCCAGGCTTTTCTCCCCAGTGCGATACCCCGGATTGCGCGTTCCGCCGCGTTATTCGTCAGACAGATCCGGCCGTCAGTGAGGAATCTCGTGAATGTATCGACCCGTCTGAGAATATAGTTCATTGCCTGGGCAATGGGGTTTTTAGACGACATGCGCCGGCAGGTATCGCGCATCCAGTCGAGCAACTCCTCGACCAGCGGGGCGATGCTCTCCTTGCGGATCTCCAGCCGATGTGCGGCGGAGCTGCCGTTGATCGCGCGTTCGGCGTCGAATATGGCGTCGATCCGGCGCACGGCCTCTATGGCGAGTGGCGCCTTGTCCTTTTCAGCAATCTTGAACAATCCCCGGCGTCCATGCGCCCAGCAGCCGGCCGGGACCACAGGCGCGGGCTGACGTCCCGGCTTTGCCAGGTGAGTGTATCCGCCATAGGCGTCTGATTGCAGGATTCCGGTCCAGCCGGTGAGATGGTCGGCCGGATGTTCACCCTTGCGGTCTCGGGAGTAGCGGAACCACACGGCTGGGGGCGCGAGGCCGCCAAATGGGGCATCGTCGCGCACGTAATTCCACAACCGTCCGGTCACGGTGCGCCCCCTGGCCAGCACGGGCACTGTGGTATCGTCCGCATGCAGACGCCGGGCTGCCAGCACATGTGCCCGGATCAGCGCGGTAAGGGGCGCCAGCGTCGCCGTGCAGGCCCCCACCCAGTCGGCCAGCGTCGAGGTATCGAGATCGATCCCCTCACGGGCAAATGCGGCGCTCTGCCGGTTCAGCG
>NZ_JBGLOV010000079.1:0-1022 GCF_041402665.1 Komagataeibacter sp. SM21 | reverse complement strand
AGCGAAGGCATTAAGGAATATACTGCCCATTGAGGGTGACGAATCCCCGGCAGGGGTTGTCAAGGTATGCGATCCGCGCCATCCGCTATTTGGTCGCCGCCTCGTCGTGTTGCGGCGGCTTGCTGCACGTGGGGACAATTTTCCGATCTCGTATGAGGTTTCTTACGACCGCGGTGGTACGCTGATCATTCCCGTTGCAGCCGTCGACTTCGACGTGAACGTATTTAATGGTACAAAACTGTCGGTCGATAGTATAAATGAATTGGTATCGGAAATCGACCGGATCGAGAACGATGCCAATTCAACCCAAAGATCTCTGGATATTGCTTCAGCCGAAGCAGAAACGTCAGATCATCGACGAGATCGCAGGCATTCTGGGGGAGACGTCCCATGAGATCGGAATTGGTTCTGCCAATGCATCTGGGTCGGAAAGCGATCGTCTATGTGCGTCAGTCGACGCCCAGTCAGATCATCAGCAACCAGGAAAGTCTGCGTCTTCAATATGCCCTGAAACTCCGGGCCCGCGAACTCGGCTGGAAGGCAGGCGACGTCGAAATCATTGATGCGGATCTGGGACTCAGTGGTGCCTCCACGCTGCGCCGGGAAGGCTTCCGGGAGTTGGTCGGGCGTGTCGGCCTGGGCGAGGTCGGTCTTATTCTGTCGATCGACGTGACACGTCTCGCGCGAAACTGCTCGGACTGGTATCCGCTGCTCGATATCTGCGGGTTGCAGAAATGTCTCATTGCAGATCGGGATGGTGTCTACGATCCGGCATCGCCAAACGGTCGTTTGCTCCTTGGTCTCAAAGGGACTATCTCGGAACTCGAACTGCACACAATCCGCAGTCGTCTGACTGCCGGCCTTCTTGCAAAGGCGGAACGCGGTGCTCTGGCGTTGACGCTGCCGATTGGCTTTGTCCGTAATCCTGGCGGTGCAGTCGTCAAAGACCCCAATGTTGAGGTTCAGGGAAGATTAGCTTTTCTTTTCAGTACTTTCCTGAAAGTGAAATCAGTCTCGCAGGT
>NZ_JBGLOV010000078.1:0-1026 GCF_041402665.1 Komagataeibacter sp. SM21 | reverse complement strand
TGCGCCGCATATGAAGAACTGATGGGGCAGGCGTGGCAGCCTTACGTGGCCAAAAACAGCCGTAGCGTCTCGGAACAGGCGGCGGCGCTCAGGAATGACGCGCTGGGCTTCTGATCCAGTCAGCCGGGCCAGATGGCCCGGCATCCCTTCCGTGCCAAAATGGACACAAAATGCCGAATGCCCATTCCACAGCCCGCCGTATTCTGCGGGCAATCCTTCCACCTCCCCAGACGCCAAAGCACAGGGAAGACAGGCTCAAGGCCGCTGCAACGGTTTTTCAGAATGTCGCCATTGGCATCGTCGGGGTGGGCCTGATAACGCCGTTTTTCGCCGGGGCCGGAGTCTTTCAGCCTCATCGGGCAGGGCTGGCGCTCTGTGCGGCTGTGGTCCTCGAAATCGTTTCTTTGCTTTTCCTGCTCTATATCCCGTATAATGACACAAAGGAGGACTGAAACATGGACCTGACCCATTCCATCCTTACGATTGCCGTCCCCTTCTGCCTGTTCACTGGAATCGTGGCGGTAGCGCTTGGGCCGATCGCCGACCGGCTGGCCCGACTACGCAAATCCCTTTAAACGATCTACCATGCAGAGGCGGCCCCACGGGTCGCCTTTCTTATTATTTGTGCAGCGCGTACGCCATGGTCCAGCGTGGGTAGCGCCGTCCGCGCCGTCAAGTCGGCCTACGGCCACGCTCGCGCGGCTGCGCAACCCTCGCCGCGCTCCGACGGTCATGCGTATGGCGCAAGGCGCCGCCTCGCCCCATACGCATGACCGCCGGGCTTGTTCAGGATGCTTCGGACCTGACCGCGCGGACGGCGCAGGGCAGGCAACAGGGAGAATAAAAACACGTCGCCATTCACTCACAGGGGCAGGCCGGTGGGGCGGGCGGTTCCGGTGCCCGACCATTCCATGCTGCCTTGAACCGCGCCCACTCCGCATGGCGTAGGTCATCGGTCCCCGCTGTCACAACCACGCTCCATTCCTCGCGCGCCGCGCTGTAACGCCAGCCCGCCCATGTCATTTC
>NZ_JBGLOV010000077.1:0-1027 GCF_041402665.1 Komagataeibacter sp. SM21 | reverse complement strand
GTCGGCGGATCAGGGCAGGCGCCCTCATCCGTGCCAGTCTGGTCGATATCGGCTGGCCGCTTCGTCAGGCGGCCCGGCGGTCAGGATTCAGCCGCAACCGCGTCGGGGAGTTTGCGGCGGGGGAGCCCGCCGATCCTGAATTCGTCGCATGGCTGTGTGCGTTGCGTGCCATCCATAAGCGGTTTTCTTCGCCCTTCGCCCGGTCGATCACTGTCACGGGCAATCGGCCGCCTTATCGGCGACGTGAGGTGTACCGGGCGATTACGGTTATCGGCTGGTCGACCAAGCTGCTGGCTGAACGGATGGGCGAGCACCGCACGGCCCTGTTGCGCCACCTTGACCGGGGAGGCGCGCTGGAGCCGCGGTCATCGCGCTGGCTGGAGCTGCTTGAAACGGGGCACGAGACCTATCCCCGTCCGGAATATCGGGTTTTCACAAAAGATACGGAAGGATTCTCCCATGTTTGATGAGGGTGACGCGAATGGCGGCGCGGGTGCCGCTTCTGTCGGCGGGATCGCGGCCGACCGGCTGCGTAGCGTAATTGAACGCGTGGAGCGCCTTGAGGAAGAGCGCAAGGCGTTGGCTGGCGACATCAAGGACATCTACACCGAAGCAAAATCGGCAGGTTTTGATGTGAAGACCATACGCCAGATCATCCGGATCCGCAGGCTGGAGCCTGCGGCTGTGGAAGAGCACGAGATGCTTCTGGATCTCTATCGCCGTGCGCTGGGAATGTGAGGGAGCCTGTCGATGCAAACATTGCCCCGCGGCGCCGCAGGTCTCGGTTTTTCAATGGCAGGCGGGAGCTCGCCAGTAGCGAGATGTGATGCGCATCTGCAGATATCCATCAGGCTTCACGGCTTCGAGGACAATGTCCTCCCCGGGGTTAGCGCTGGTGTGGACCGGCGCGGCATACAGATTGCCGCGCTCTGTCTCCTGCTGGCGAGTGATGCATTCGATGGCTTCTCGGTCGTCGATCAGCTGGGCCCGACTGTCGTTCCCTTCGTCCATGCGCCCTTCCTGCCCA
>NZ_JBGLOV010000076.1:0-1037 GCF_041402665.1 Komagataeibacter sp. SM21 | reverse complement strand
TGCCCAGCACCCGGACGGGCAGCAGGAAGGCCGGGCGCGATGAGATCCAGCGCCGGCCATCGGGCGAGAGACCGCCACCCGGCACGATCATGTGCACATGGGGATGGTGGGTCAGCGCCGAACCCCAGCTGTGCAGCACGGCGGTGATGCCGATGCGGGCGCCCAGATGCCGGGGATCGGCGGCGATCGTCATCATCGTCTCCGAGGCGGCCTGGAACAGCAGGGCGTAGAGAACGGCCTTGTTCTGGAGCGCGATGTCGGCAATCCGCGCTGGCAGGGTGAAGACGACATGGAAATACCCGACCGGCAGCAGATCGGCCTCCCGCTCGGCCAGCCATGTCCGCGCGGCGTTCCCCTGACAGCGCGGACAATGACGGTTGCGACAGCTGTTATAGGCGATCCGCCAGTGTCCACAGTCCCCGCAGGCCGCGACATGACCACCAAGGGCCGCCGTGCGACAGTGTTCGATCGCCGACATGACCTTGAGCTGCTGCAGGGGAAGACGGCCGGTATGGGCTGCCCGCCAGGCAGGGCCGGCAGCCCGGAAGATGTCCCCCAGTTCGAGGGAGGCGGACATGACCGCCCCCGCCCGGGGATCAGCCGTCGGGCCTCGCCTGCGTGGTCGTCCGCATGCCCAGCCTGTCGAGCGGACTGATGACGGCCCGCACGGTCCGTGTCGCAACTTTTGTATAAAGGGCCGTGGTCTCCAGACGGGAATGACCCAGCAGAACCTGGATCACGCGGACATCGACACCATCCTCAAGCAGGTGCGTGGCAAAACTGTGCCGCAGGGTATGAGGCCCCACACGTCTGGTGATCGCAGCGGCCCGCGCGGCATCGACAACCACACGATGGAGCTGCCGTGTGCTGATGGGCCTCATGGTGTCCTGTCCGGGAAAAAGCCAGCCATCGGAATGCATCACGCCCTGCTGGCGTCCGGCCTTCCACCACTCCCGCAGCAGGGGCAGAAGGTCTGCCGGAAGCATGGCGTTGCGATATCGTCCCCCTTTGCCCCGTTCGACCCTGAGCAGCATGCG
>NZ_JBGLOV010000075.1:0-1051 GCF_041402665.1 Komagataeibacter sp. SM21 | reverse complement strand
TCGGGCTCCACTTCCATAAGCGCCACATCATCCGCCCATGCCCCGATCCGAACCCGATCGCCATCACAACCAACCCTTACCGTCGCAGTAACAAGCCCGATCACCCGGATCGCGCGTTGTCCGCGCGCCTGACCCAGCGCCGCCATGGCCATGGGGAAACGCCGGGCAAGGCGCTGCATCCAGTCGGCATGTGCCGCTACACGCAGGTCATATCCCGCTGCGCCGTCGAAGCCGATCGAAACGAAGCCAGCGTCCTGCCGCCCCCTGCGCAACGTTATGGAGTCCACTACGCCCAGCAGCAGGATACGCCATGTATCGCCACAGGAGCGCGCCGTGCGACGCAGAAGCGCCGGACCATCCTCATCGCCATAGCCAACCATGGCGAGCCGGTCCCCAAGAAGCTGGTTGCGCCCTGTGGTGATGTCGCCAGCTGCCGTCACCAGTGCCTGTCTTACACCTGTCCACCACCTGCGCCGCCGACCGATATCGGGGCTCCAGGTATTGAGACGCGCCTGCTCCCACAGGAGATGCAACAGACCAAGCTCGGTCATGCGTGCCTGTCGCGGCGCGCCCCCTGCGCCATTGGCTGCCGCCCCGGCGGTGGGGGCGACTGCCGGGGGCACATCCGCCGTGTCACGGATACGAAGACCACGACGCAACGCAACCCGCAGGTCGCCATTCGCCATTTCCCGGACGACACCCTCTTCATACCCGCTCCGCCCGCTCCGGCGGACATCCGTTTCATGGAACGGACAGGAAGGGTGATGCAATGCCCCCTGCCCTGGGAAACGCGCGATATGATAGGCCTCCACCAGTCTTCCGGCCTGCAGCCGCTCTGCCCGCCTGACGACCAGTTCAAGATTGTGGCCCTCATGGAGACAGTCGCAATGGGGGCGTCTGTCCGCACCGTGGGCCGCCGCCAGCAGGCGCTGCCATCTCTCCACCATGCGAGGATCCATGTCCCAGCTACGCCGGCCCCTGCGTCCATTACCGAACGTGATCCAGTCAGACATGGCCAGAATTCCCTTCCGTTCCTGTATTGCCCGATTGC
>NZ_JBGLOV010000074.1:0-1054 GCF_041402665.1 Komagataeibacter sp. SM21 | reverse complement strand
TTATAGGCGGGGAACCGGGCGGTCTTTGTCTGGTAGGCGATGGAGCGCACTTCGCGTTCGGCCAGTTCCGCCTTCAGGAGTTGTGAGAGGATGGGGATAGCCGCCTCGAAGGCAGGTGCGCCCTGCTCGATGAGGTCGGCTGTGGCCTGGGACATGCCATACATCCGCAATCCACGGAGCATGACGACAAGTGAAGCAGCGGCAGGATCATGACGCATGGCGGCTGTCCCTTCGCAGGATGTCATACCGCCCTGTATCGGCGCACGGTTCGTGTTCGAGCATCAGGGCCTGTGGGGCATCAAGCCGGGGAACCACGGTTCTCTTGGCATCGATCAGGCGATGAAGCGTATTGAGAACATGGGTCCTGGTCGCCACGCCGTCTTCAAGTGCCAGTTCAACCGCGCAGAGGACAGCCTGCTCATCATGCTGCAGCATAAGGGCCAGGATTTCAGCCATTTCCCGGTCGCCTCCAGGCCGCCTGAGCAGTTGATCCTGCAGGGTCCGGAAGGCAGCTGGCAATTCGGTAAACGGCGCGCCATTACGTAGGGCGCCCGGTTTGCGCTGGATGACCGCCAGATAATGCCGCCAGTCATACACCGTGCGGCCTGGCACACCATGCGAACGCGTGATGATCCGGTCATGCACGCACAGAACCTGCCCTTCGGCGATAATGCGCAGCCTGTCGGGATAAACCCGCAGGCTGACCGGACGATTGGCAAAGGAGGCCGGCACGCTGTAGCGGTTGCCTTCGAACTGGATCAGGCAGGTTGGCGAGACGCGCTTGGTCTGTTCGACAAACCCGTCAAAGGGCCGCCCCGGCACCATGAGGTGAGGACGCTCGCTAGCATGGACCTCGGAGACGCTACACGGCAATTCAGCATGCGGCAGCCGTTCCCAACACTCCAGGCAGCAGGCTTCCAGCCAGGCATTCAGCGCCCCCAGATCAGGAAAGGCAGGCAGATCCTGCCAGATATGGCGTCGGGCATCCTGCACGGTCTTCTCGATCTGCCCTTTCTCCCATCCGGCTGCCGGATTGCAGAAGGTCGCCTCGAAC
>NZ_JBGLOV010000073.1:0-1077 GCF_041402665.1 Komagataeibacter sp. SM21 | reverse complement strand
TGGGTGGCAGGACACCGGATCAGGTCGCCAGACAAGTGTCTCGGGGGCATGCCCCCGAGACACTTGTCATCCCATCAACCCAAAGCCATAAAAAACGGGAACTCTCCTTTTGAGTGGATACAAAAAAAGGGGCACGTCACAATAAACGCGATCATTTGCGAAACGGGCGGTCGAGCGCTACCTGTGCAAAATAAGCCGAAGCCTTCTTCAGGATCTCATTGGCCTGACGCAGTTCACGGACCTCACGCTCCAACGCCTTGATCCGTGCCGTCTCAGCCGTGGTCGGTCCCGGTTGCGTCCCCGCATCCCGCCGGGCCTGCTTCCACCAGTCGTGCAGGCTGTCGCCCGAGTAGCCAAGCTTACCACCAATTTCTCGACAGGCCGCCGAAATACTCGGGTAATCCGATCGATGTTCTTCCCGATGGCGCACGGCGCGCTCACGGAACTCAGGCGAATAACGCGATGTTTTCTTCTCCTCTACCATAGGGTTTACCCCCTGAGAGTTTTACTCTCCGGTAAACCCGGGGCAGTTCATGAGGAGGTCAGGCTGAATTTCGTTGGTGCGGCTGAGGACGAACGTTGTTGACCGTGTTTGCGGGCCTCTGGCGTATTTTCGTCTCTTTTTCACAGGTTAAAATCAGTGGTACATTCGGATTTTTGCACGAATATTTCCAACTGACCCTTGGGTTAGAAATAACGCAGATGTTATTGTGGTGTGCATGGACGGAGATATTCTTCGGTCAGTTCTAAAACGTTTCTGCTGTTTGCAGAGACCGGGGGAATGAAGATATCTGGACCAAAATTTCTCTGGGGAATACGTTCTGTATCAAAGCCGAGTAGGCGTTTATCTGAACCGTCGTTCCACAGGACTTGCAGTGGAAGAAACGTCTTATTGACAGTAACGGAAAGTTTGACCATCTTTCTACCGGAGAGTGTTGTTGTGCAAGTATTACAGCGTGTCGTCAGTTAAGCAGGATGATGATTGAGGCGAACTGCACGGCTGCGAGGAAGGTCGATTTCAGTTTATCGTAGCGGGTTGCGATAGCGCGAAACTGCTTGAGTTTATTGAAGAACCTC
>NZ_JBGLOV010000072.1:0-1133 GCF_041402665.1 Komagataeibacter sp. SM21 | reverse complement strand
AGGAAGAGGAAGCGGCGCATGTTGTAGACGATATTGGCCAGGCCGATCCTCATAGTGGCTCGGGTGATACCGACAGTCCGGACAAACAGCCCCGTCTGTGACTTCTGATCGGCAAAGACATGCTCGACACGCGAGCGGATGACCGACTTTCCAGCATTTGATTTCTGGATATGCCGGGGCATAGGCTTGAGATGCGGCTTTTTGCGATGAACCTTGGAAACAAATCCCTGCTTTTCCATGAAGTCTTCGTTGGCTTTTGAGCGATAGGCCGTGTCAGCCCAGACACTTGAGGCCGTATTGGTTTTATCCAGCAGCCCCTCTCTCAATCTCGCGCCATCACTGGCGGCGGCATGCGTTGTTTTCCATTTCCGGATGAACCGGTATTTCCGATCGATGGAAACATGCGATTTATAGCCAAAGAACGGGATGGCGAGATCACTGGATGGCATGGTTCCATCATCCTGCCGCTTCGCTCTGGTGAACTTTAGCGTCCAGCGCGCATGACGATCCTTGTGCGACAGCTTTGACGGCTTGTCCTGCCAGTCTTCAGGCATACGTCCTTCCCGAAGATCGGCTTTCTCTGCGTTGGTGTTCCGCTGCTTTGGAGCCGCTACCAGTGTGGCATCCAGGATCTGGCCTGACATCGGCAAATACCCGGCGTTGCGCAGGGTCGCATCAAAGCGGTTGAACAGCCCATCGATCGCACCCGCCTGGGTCAGACGCTCGCGAAACAGCCAGACCGTTTTGGCATCCGGCACCCGATCTGAAAGTCCCAGCCCAAGGAAACGCATAAAGGAGAGGCGATCGTTGATCAGATATTCCGTCCGCTCATCAGACAAATTGTTGAGCGTCTGGATCACCAGAATTTTGAACATCAGCACCGGATCAAATGGCGGTCGTCCGCCTTTGCTTCCGTCAGAATACGCCAGAGCCTTCTCCAGGTCAGGGCGGAAGACTTCAAAATCCACAGTCCGGGAAAATGCTTCGAGCTGATCACCAAGCCCGCTCAGCCGGGCAAGCCGCTCTTCAACGTCAAAAAATCCCGCCTGCTTCATGATCCATACTCCAATCAACGCAAGGAAAATGGAATCACAGAGCAGACCTCAATACCAGAGGGTTTTTCGAACCCTCCA
>NZ_JBGLOV010000071.1:0-1168 GCF_041402665.1 Komagataeibacter sp. SM21 | reverse complement strand
TCGAGTATCCGTCTTGGTCAAGGACGCACAGGAAGCCAATCCCGATTTTCGCGCAGCAGGGTGTTGGCCAGAACAATGATACGGCGCATGATCGCAGTGATGGCGACTTTCTTGGCCTTCCCGGCTTTCAACATCTGTTGGTATTTGTGATGAAGATCATGGTTAAAGCGGATTGCGACGAGCGCAGGCATGTAAATTGCCCGCCGAAGCGATGACCGACCCCCAGTAATCCGTTCCTTGCCCTGCCATTTCCCAGACTGCTGCGTCATGGGCGCAAGGCCGGCCAGAGCAGCGATTTTCTTACTGTCGAAATGCCCAAGCTCCGGCATGTCGATCAGCATGGTCGTTGCGGTCAATCTACCGATCCCTGGTATTGTCATCAAGCGGCAGATGCGGTCTTCGAAGGTTCCACGCTGTCTGGCGATCTGCGCAATCACTTTGTCCAATGCCTGAATGTCGGCGGCAATGTCATCGATGCGGCGGCCGAGCTGCTCTCGAACAACCGGGTTCAACGCCGTCGCAAGGCGTGTCTTCGCTGCGATCTGATCTTTGACCAGGGCGCGACGCGCAGTCAGCAACTCTCTGAGATCATGGATATCTTCGCTCTCCACGTCTTGCGGGGCAAGGTCGAGAGCGATACCCATGCGCGCCAGCATCCTGGCATCAACCCTGTCGGTCTTGGCTAGTCGACCAATCGCCTGTGCAAATCGCCGCGCCTGCCTGGGATTGACCTTGATGAAGGGCTGTGCCGCCAGACTGAGATGTCGCTCAAGCCCACGATGATAGGCGCCAGTTGCTTCGAAGACGAACAACACATCGTCATTTTGTTCCAGCCAGGAGCATAACTGCTCGAAACCTTCCGCTGTATTGGGCAGACTGCGCATCTCATCCCGGGAATGCCAGAAAGCGTCCAAACGGTCTTTCGACACGTCGATCCCAATGGTATCCTTGGCCATCTTTTCTATGTACCTATGCTTGTCGTTCGAGCCCGTAGCCCACGTATCCGTTCAGGTCGTAAGAAAAGACGGAGGCTCGCCAAACTCGACCACGGTCCTGCAAGACCAAGCTCCGCACGGCGCCGCCCCCGCCACTACCCGGCACCGCAGCTGCGGTGCCGGGTAGCGGTTCCCTTTTGCCTCAGGAACCGAGGGTTCTCATAAGACAAGCT
>NZ_JBGLOV010000070.1:0-1194 GCF_041402665.1 Komagataeibacter sp. SM21 | reverse complement strand
GTGGTCAAGCGGCTTTTGGCATCCAAAGCCGATCTTTGTGAAGCAGGGCGTTTGCGAGGACGATGAGCTTTCGCATGATTGCGGTAATGGCGATCTTGGCGTGTTTTCCCTTTACGATAAGGCGATCGTAAACACGCTTGAGGTCGGGGTTGAACCGCATGGCGACGATGGCCGGCATGTAGAGCGCTTGCCGCACGGTGGCACGACCGCCCTGGATGAAGCTGCGGCCTCGCCATGTGCCGGACTGGCGCGTAATGGGTGCCAGCCCGGCCAATGAGGCTGCCTGACCTTCTTCCATCATGCCGAGCTCGGGCATGTCGGCCAGAAGCGCATGAGCTGTGATCGTTCCCAGTCCCGGAATACTGGCCAGCACGTCCCGGCGCCGGGACAGATGCGCATCTTCCGCCACGAGCGCGTCAGTCGCCGCATCGAGGGATGTAACCTGCGCCTCGATCTGCCGCAGGCGATGACGCGCGTGGCGCTGCAGCAAGCCGATCGTCAGGGTCTTGAGGCGATTGAGCGTTGCCGTGCGGTCGCGCATCAAACTGCGGCGCGCGGCCACCAGTTCGGCCAGGCGGTTCTGTAGATCCGTGCGGACCGGACGGGCAACCGGCTCCAGCAGGGCACCATAGCGCGCGAGCATCAACGCATCGACGCGATCTGTCTTCGCGAGTTTGCCGGTGGCTTCGGCGAAACGCCGCGCCTGTCGTGGATTAACCTTGACCTGCGCGATACCAACGGCCGTCAGACGTTCCTCCAGTGTGCGGTGATAGGGGCCGGTTGGCTCGAACACCACCCGGGCAACGGCTTTGATGTCGCCGATCCAGCGCAGAAGCGCGGTCTGGCCCTTGCGGGTGTTGGCGACACGAACGGTATCACCGCCGGGGTGACGGGCAGCGTCGAGATGATCCTTGGATACATCGATCCCGATTGTGATCGATGCAGGTGGCACTTCGGCCTTGGAAGCCGCAACTGGATGCGTCATCTTTTCCATGTCCTATGCTTGTCATCCGAGGCCGGACCTCGGGTATCCGTTCAGGGCACAAGGAAAAGAAGGGGTGGTCATACTCTCAAGTCGACCCATTATGGTCTGCCTGTTACCGACCCGTCCCCTTCCTGATTTTCCCGGGGTGGCTACCCCGGGAAAATCAGTCCTTTGTCGCACGCAGCGACACGGAATGCATAAGACAAGCC
>NZ_JBGLOV010000069.1:0-1226 GCF_041402665.1 Komagataeibacter sp. SM21 | reverse complement strand
GAAATGGCGGATGCTCGACGGCCGGAACCGCCTGCCGGACGTCATCAGCGGGGTTGAGTTCCGCGACGGCGTACGCCACCTTCAAGCTGCCGCCTGATCAAGCGTCACCAACTTTCGCGCATACCTCAGCAAAATATCGAGTTGTCACTGCGTCAGCTATGACGCTCATCCACCCAAAACCGGACCTTCCGCTCCCGCCTCGTGTCGTACTTTACAGCAAAGCTTTACTTTTCCGAAAAACAAACAAAAGCGGACCAAATCTTCTTCCGTTAAAATATTATGTTTGGAAAAATAAAATTAATTATTTAAAAACCTCTTGTGGTTTTGGAATGCAGTTAATTATGTACTGTACTAATGCTAGCGCGATGATAGATAAAACAAGATAGCAAAAAGGGCTAAGTGCCATTTTCCACGGTGTTGCAGCTGTGAGCGGTGTGTGCTGTGCTACTACTTCTTCCGTGAATGTATAAAAAATTGCCAGAAAAAACAGAGAAATAAATGATTGTATTGTGCCACGAATCTCGTCTAACGCGATGGGTCTAATGTTTGATCTGCTATCTAACAGGACTGCTAGACCCGAGAATAAAACCACCAGCACAATAATTCCGCCTGACTTTAGACATGCTGAAATTGGTTCGCTAACAAAGGTTTTAGCCGCGTCACCATTCATAAGGCCGCTTCCTACTAGAAAACCAATGACTACACCGGCAGCAGACCAAACCAAATTTTTAAAAAGGGCCTTTTTTTTATACTGTAGGTTACCTTTTAGTTTGATACTGCCACGATGGCCGCCTCTACTCGCTAATATGCTAATGCGTGATGGTCTTTCATAATCCATTAGTGTACTATCATCTTATTGTGGAATGAACAGGAGACTGATTTATTTTAGACAAATTTGATGGGTAGGGAATGACTAAAATAGTTTTTTTTGAGTACCAGAGATGTTTGCTCTTTTGTGAATTGCTGAGTAAGCGGACATTCCGCTCCCCCTGAAGGGTTTCGGGCGCCGCGAGGCGTACGAAAGTCTGGGAAGACCGAACCCGCGACACCGGGACTCAGTTATGGGGAATTTGCAATTGGCGCCGCCCCGGGGGAGAGGCTGAGCCAGAGCATACAGGTGCGTTTGTGGAACTGGAACGGGTTTTTGTGACCGGATCTGCATGACGCGATGACAGAACTGGCAGTGTAGGCAGCGATTTTCCCGGGTTTTCCAGTGATGCGTACAG
>NZ_JBGLOV010000068.1:0-1244 GCF_041402665.1 Komagataeibacter sp. SM21 | reverse complement strand
CCGGGCAAGCCGCTCTTCAACGTCAAAAAATCCCGCCTGCTTCATGATCCATACTCCAATCAACGCAAGGAAAATGGAATCACAGAGCAGACCTCAATACCAGAGGGTTTTTCGAACCCTCCAGGTCATGATCTATATCCCCCTGCTGCTGGTGTTCCTGCACTGGTTCGGGGTGAATGGCGCCGCCTTTGCATGGGCAAGCCGTAGCATCATGGACTGTGTGGTGCGCATAGCCCTGGGCATCCGTCTCTATCAATGGCTGGCGCAGGTCGTACGACATCTGGTGCCAACGGCTGCAATCGGGCTGGGAACCATGCTGCTGGCCCTTCCCCAGACCGGTCATCTGACCAGTTGCCTGATTGGTGCGGCAGGACTGATCGGGTTTTATATGGTGCTGTGGATGCATGGCCTCGCGGAAAGCGAAAGAGCCTATGCCCGCAACGCGGTTGTCCGGGCATGGATAACAGGGCGGCAGAGCATGCGCTGGCCCCGTTCAGCGGGATAAGGCTGAGATGGAAGATGGGCGTCAGACGGAAATATCCGATGCCAGCCATATACGCATCATCTGAAACGGGGAGTAAAGGCCAGATGAAGTATCCAGTTTTTCTTGCCCTGCTGGGGGCCGTCATTCCAGCAGCATTGGCCCGGGCCGATGATAGTACGGCCCTGCAGGCCATGCTGAATGGCTGTTACGCAGGCACACGAAGCTGTATTGTTGATCTGCAGGGCGCAACAAAAGTTCTGACCAGAACATTACGGGTCAATCCTGAACTGGTGACGATACGCAACGCAATACTGGAATGCCGCATGACATCGGGCACCTGTCTTTATGTATCGCAGGACGGGTTTCCCCATCATGACTGGGCAACGACAAACCGGCTGGAAGGCATTACATTACGGGGCAACAAGTCCATTGACGGCATAACAATGAATTATACCGGCAATAACAACTACAACGTCAATGCCGCCATGGCACTTTTCAGTGTTTCAATTCAGGGGTTCAATCACGGCCTCTCTCTGGGCAATAATGTTTGGGGCGTTGATATGTTCAATGTCATGATCGGCAATGGAAATATTGGCATTTATACACAGCCCGGCACGCATAATGCAGGGGAACGTGGAGGGTTCGAAAAACCCTCTGGTATTGAGGTCTGCTCTGTGATTCCATTTTCCTTGCGTTGATTGGAGTATGGATCATGAAGCAGGCGGGATTTTTTGACGTTGAAGAGCGGCTTGCCCGGCTG
>NZ_JBGLOV010000067.1:0-1248 GCF_041402665.1 Komagataeibacter sp. SM21 | reverse complement strand
GCCCCGCTGACGGAAGCGGACCCGGATGTTGCTGCGATCATTGGCGCGGAACTGGAACGCCAGCGCGACGGTATTGAACTGATTGCGAGCGAGAACATGGTGTCGGCCGCGGTGATGGCGGCGCAGGGCAGCGTACTGACCAACAAATACGCCGAAGGCTATCCCGGCCGCCGCTATTACGGTGGCTGCGTCGAGGTCGACAAGGTCGAGACGCTGGCCATCGAACGCGTGAAGCAGATGTTCGGCGCGGAATTCGCCAACGTGCAGCCCCATTCCGGCGCCAACGCCAATCAGGCGGCCTTCATGGCGATGGTCAGGCCGGGCGATACCGTCATGGGCATGAGCCTTGCCGCCGGTGGCCACCTGACGCATGGCGCGGCCCCGAACTATTCCGGCAAGTGGTTCAACGCCGTGCAGTATGGTGTCCGCCGCGAGGACGGCCTGCTGGACTACGAGGAAATGGAACGTCTGGCCCGCGCCGAAAAGCCGAAGCTGATCGTCGCCGGTGGCTCCGCCTATCCCCGCATCATCGACTTTGCCCGCTTCCGCGCCATCGCCGATGAAGTCGGTGCGTACCTCATGGTCGACATGGCCCATTTCGCCGGGCTGGTGGCGGCCGGTCTGTATCCGTCGCCCCTGCCGCATGCCCATGTGGTCACGTCCACCACCCACAAGACCCTGCGCGGGCCGCGTGGCGGGCTGATCCTGACCAATGACGCGGATCTGGCGAAGAAGATCAATTCCGCCGTGTTCCCCGGCCTGCAGGGCGGTCCGCTCATGCATGTCATCGCCGCCAAGGCCGTCGCCTTCGGCGAGGCGCTGCGTCCCGACTTCCGCGCCTATCAGGAAGCCGTGGCCAATAACGCCCGCGTGCTGGCGGAAACGCTGGTCGCCAGCGGCTTCGACATCGTGACCGGCGGCACCGACTGCCACCTGCTGCTCGTTGACCTGCGGCCCAAGGGTGTGACGGGGCGTGCGGCGGAACGCAGCCTTGAACGCGCGGGCATCACCGCCAACAAGAACGCCATTCCCTTCGACCCCGAAAAACCCGCCATCACCTCTGGCATCCGCCTTGGCAGCCCGGCGGCTACCGCACGCGGCTTTGGGGCGGCGGAGTTCCGGGAAGTCGGCCTCATGATCGATGAGGTCCTCACCGCCCTTGCCCGTGAAGGCGGCGAAGGCTGCCCCGCCACGGAACAGGCCGTCCATGCGCGCGTCAAGGCGCTGTGTGCGCGGTTCCCGATCTAC
>NZ_JBGLOV010000066.1:0-1269 GCF_041402665.1 Komagataeibacter sp. SM21 | reverse complement strand
ACCTGCAAATGATGGGTGATCGAACGAAAATACAGGAGGCACTGTTCTACGAGTTCCGTCTTGAAGATCATGTGCCAGCTGGCCACCTTTTGCGTTCAATTGATCGCTTTGTCGATCTGGATGGCCTGCGTGAGCATCTTCGCCCATTTTACAGCGGCACGGGGCGGCCTTCAATCGATCCCGAGCTGATCATCAGGATGTTAATCGTTGGCTACGTGATGGGTATTCGGTCGGAGCGACGGCTATGTGAAGAAGTCCATCTTAACCTGGCCTACCGGTGGTTCTGTGGCCTTGGTCTCAACGGCCCTGTGCCTGATCATTCGACATTCTCGAAAAACCGGCACGGACGCTTCCGGGAGAGTGATCTGCTTCGCCAAATGTTCGAAATGACCGTCCGGCAGTGCATCGCCAAGGGACTGGTGGGCGGTGAAGGCTTTGCGGTCGATGCCAGCACGATCAAGGCCGACGCCAATCGGCAGCGCAGTGTTCCGAGCCCTGATAAACTGCCGATCGAGGCAGCCCAACGTGCTGTGCGTGAGTATTTCTCGGTGCTGGACGATGCTGCATTTGGGTCTGCTACGCCCGTGCAACCAAAATATATCTCTCCGGTCGATCCTGCGGCACGTTGGAACGCTGCAAGCGGTGGCCTTGCTTATTATGCCTACTGCACAAATTACCTCATCGACCTTAAATCGGCTGTCATCATGGATGTAGAAACCACGACAGCCATCCGGCAGGCCGAGGTTACGGCGCAACGCAGAATGATAGAGCGTACGCAGGAAACATTTGGAATATGGCCCGAAAGGCTTGCTGCGGATACAGCTTATGGATCCGCTGAAAATCTTGCGTGGCTGGTTCATGAGCGTGGCATCGAACCTCACATTCCGGTCTTCGACAAATCTGCCCGGCAGGACGGGACTTTCGAACGTCGAGATTTCACATATGACCACGTGCACGATCTTTACATCTGTCCTGGAGGACAGGAACTGAAGCAGCAGTGGCGCAAGATCAACTCGGATCAACCAAATGCCTCTCCCGACAACCTACTTCGATACCGTTCGTCGAAACTGGCGTGCGACGTATGCACTCTCAAACCAAAATGCTGCCCCAATCAGCCCAATCGTAAGGTTCTGCGCTCTATTCATGAAGGCGCTCGTGATATGGCCCGCGACATTGCCTTAACCGACGCCTATATTATCTCCAGACGAGAACGAAAGAAGGTCGAAATGCTGTTTGCTCACCTCAAGCGCATTTTGAAGATCGATCGGT
>NZ_JBGLOV010000065.1:0-1329 GCF_041402665.1 Komagataeibacter sp. SM21 | reverse complement strand
GAGAGTGTCCGATCTTCTGTGTATGACTGATCTGGTCCATGCTTTCCCGAAAGGAAGCATGAATGACCATCTCGAGAGAAATCCTGGACGCACTGCTGACGGACGTGGAGCGTCCTGAAGACCTGCTCGGCGATGCCGGTCTGCTGAAGGAGCTGAAAATTCGGCTCATGGAGCGTATGCTGGGTGCGGAGTTGACCGCGCATCTGGGTTATGAGGAAGGCAAATCTGCTCCGCCGGGCCAGTCGAACCGGCGGAATGGCTCCACGACCAAAGTGCTCAAAGGCCAGGACGGTGCCTTGCCTTTGACGGTGCCGCGCGACCGCGACAGCAGCTTCGAACCAGAGCTTGTAAAGAAGGGCCAGACCCGAATTGACGGGATCGATGACAGGATCATCGGTCTCTATGCCGCCGGTCTGACTGTCCGGGACATCCAGACCCATCTGCTTGATCTTTATGGCCTGAAGGTCTCTCCCGACCTGATCAGTCGCGTCACCGATGCCGTTCTGGACGAGGTCCGGGAGTGGCAAAGCCGGGCTCTGGATCGGATGTATCCCATCGTGATCTTCGATGCCCTTCGGGTAAAGATCCGCGATGCTGACAGCCGGACCGTTAAAAACAAGGCGGTTTACGTCGCCCTCGGTGTCACCCGCGAGGGGGTGCGCGAGGTTCTGGGGCTCTGGATCGCCGAGAATGAAGGCGCCAAATTCTGGCTTTCGGTCATGAACGAGTTGAAGAACCGGGGCATCCAGGACATCCTGATCACGGTCGTGGACGGGCTGAAAGGCTTTCCCGAGGCCATCACCGCCGCCTTTCCCGAGGCGATGGTTCAGACCTGCATAGTCCATCTGGTACGCCACAGCCTGAACTTCTGCTCATGGAAGGATCGCAAGGCCGTGGCTGCCGACCTGCGCCGGATCTACGGGGCCGCAACCGCTGACATGGCAGCCGCAGAGCTCGATGGGTTCGAGGAGAAATGGGCCGGGAAATACGCGTCAATCGCCCCGGCATGGCGCCGGGCATGGGCCGAAGTGATCCCGTTTTTTGGCTTCGATCCGGCGATCCGCAAGATCATATATACCACGAACGCCATCGAAAGCCTGAACCGGGTCATCCGCAAATCGATCAAGACGCGCGGTTCGTTCCCGACTGACGATGCCGCAGCAAAGCTGATCTACCTGGCGATCCGCAACTTTGAGAAAGACGGGCGGAATGTGCGGGAATGGTTTGCAGCCCGCAACCAGTTCGCCATAATGTTCGAAGGGCGCTTCGCCGCTTGAGTATCTGAAAACCCATGGACCAGATCAGATACACAGACTTCAGGACACTCCC
>NZ_JBGLOV010000064.1:0-1406 GCF_041402665.1 Komagataeibacter sp. SM21 | reverse complement strand
GGGTGGCCCTTCGGGTTCGCTCGCCAAGCTTCTCCAGACGGCTGCGCCGCCAGGAGAAGTCCAGCCCCCTGCGGGGTCTGTCCGCGTTCGCGCTAATGCTCCCCCACATCCCTGTCCACGATCGGCATGACGTCGAAAAACAGCACGGGGAGCGGGACGCCTCCTCAACCACCCTGACACGCCTGCGGCGTATCAGGGTGGCCCGTTGCGGGGATTACGGCCGCGCATCCAGCTTCAGTGTGACAGTGTCCCGGCCAGGGCGCCAAGACGGCCTTCGGCCCCGCTGCGCGGCTTCGCGACCCTCGCAGCACCTTTGCCGTCCCGCGCCAGCCGCCGGGCGTTGCCCCGCGTCAGGCGCAGGCCGACCGGCTTGCTCAGGCCGCTTCGGTCCTGACTCCCTGTCCGTGCCACCGTCTTGCCCGGGGGCAGGATGTGGCTCAGAAAAACGCCTCCATCCCCTCCACTCCCGTCAGCGTCACGGGCGCTCGCCGCCCCGCACCCCGGCAGGATATGGTCTAGTAAAACGACAGATATTTATTTGTTTCAAGTAAAAAATATCCGAATATAACAAATAAAAACGCTCGTTATTGGCCGTTTTCTACGGTTTTTCTCTTGCTATGCTTGGGTATTCGTACTATGTTTTTCTTGTCGGGAGGGATTGGCCCTTCCGGCTCAAGCGCCCCGGCAGGTGCGGTAACACCACGCCGGGACTGCGCCAGAAATGAAGGTAAAGTTCATGTCCGACGTTGCAACCACCATCGCCCACAACGCCACCGCTGGCAAGGCTTCTCCCGCCGAGGCCCGCCGCGCGAATGAAACCCGCGCCCTTGCAAAGGGTTATGTCGCCCCGTCACTGGCAGCCATTCTGGACCTCGCGCCCAATGACGACCAGATGGCGAAGATCATCACCTCCTTTGGCATCGAGGCCGGGGACGCTGACGAGTTGACCGGGCTGGGAAGCACCATGATCCGCGATCAGTACGCCGCGCTGGAACCGATCCTTGTCACCATGTATCGCGGGGAGCCGAATTATCAGGGCCTCAAAATCCACCTTGACCGCGTGGTTGATGGCGTTGTCCGCTCCGCCTATGGCGCGGCCGAGTTCTACGAAAAGCGCCGCCAGATCGCGCGGGATGCCGTCAACGCCTTTACCAACGAACACCGCGACGAAGATCGCATGGGCATTGATGGCGGCGCAAACCGGGTGGATGGCCTGCGTGAAATCGCAGCGCAGCACGCCGCAAAATCCTACGCCCTTGCCTGCATCGCAGCCGGGGCCTGCGCCGCATATGAAGAACTGATGGGGCAGGCGTGGCAGCCTTACGTGGCCAAAAACAGCCGTAGCGTCTCGGAACAGGCGGCGGCGCTCAGGAATGACGCGCTGGGCTTCTGATCCAGTCAGCCGG
>NZ_JBGLOV010000063.1:0-1489 GCF_041402665.1 Komagataeibacter sp. SM21 | reverse complement strand
GATAACAGCGCCCAATCTGCTCAAAACGCAGACCGGATGCCAGCGCAAAAACCGTCAATCAAATCGCCAAAAGCCAGAAATCACGGGCCACGCACATCAATTGACGGTTCTTCGATCCCTCCAGGTCATTTATGCATTGATGATGCGTGAAATCCATACACGTTACGGTCGAGAAAATCTTGGCTTCTTATGGGTCTTGGGGGAGCCTGTTCTATTTTGTACGGGCGTTATCATCTTGTGGACAGCGATACGTCCCTCACATGAACATGGCCTGCCTATGACAGCAATCGTGGTGACCGGCTATATTCCTCTTACCATGTGGCGGCACTGTTTAGGTCATTCCGTCAAGGCCTTTGAAGCTAACGGCAGTTTATTGTTTCACCGTCAGGTTACGCCAGCATCGATTATCTTGGCTCGAACGTTTCTGGAAATAACCGGCACCCTGATGGCAGGGGTGATTGTCACGTGTGGGACAATATTTACCGGTTTCATGAAGCCTCCCCAATATTATGGTATGATATATTTAGGCATGGCGTTCCATATGCTGCTGTGTATAGCAATCGCCATGATTTTTGCCTCTTTAAGTGAAATATCTGATCTGGTTGAAAAGGCCGTCGGCGTTCTGAGTTATCTTTCTCTGCCATTTACCGGGGCGTTTTCCATGGTAGATTGGCTTCCGCCCAAATATAGATGGTACATGATGATTTCCCCGAGTGTCGACAATATAGAAATGATCCGGGAAGGACAGTTTGGTCTAAACGCACATGCCCACTATGATATATTTTATGACTGCTGGATCACTCTCTTACTACTTATAATCGGATTTTATTTAACAATACGGATACGACGATATATTTTAGTGCAATAATTAATATATACATATTATTTTAATGACACCTGTGCGGGTGTGTTATACGAGCACCCGCTCGTCATGAAACTATTACGTAAATCGATTAGGGTAAAATAAAGTCAAGTCCTAGCAGGCTGTCGGGTTAGGCTCTGCCGTAGTGAATGAGTGACGGAGGCGATGGCGTTTATGCGGCCTTCAGTCGCGTGATCCTGCGGCAATTGTATGCGAGGGCGACGAGCGTCCATTCTGGTGCAGTCTGGCCTTCATTTCCAGGCGCCAGGGTTTGGTGATCCGGCGCGACTCCTTGGATGGCGGGCTCTGGCCGGAAGTCATAAGGGCGTCGGTGTTGATTTTCACTGAGAACTGACCTGGGTTTTTCCTCAGGAACTGACCCAGCCAGATGCTCTCTCAGGCATAGTCATGCAGGCGGTCAAGAAGGGGATCTGTCCTTTCTGTTTTTTGACGCGGCAGTGCTGGCGCGGAACCTGTAGCTGTCATTTCCTATCTCGAGAATATGACAGTGATGGGTCAGCCGATCGAGGAGCGCCGTTGTCATCTTCGGGTCACCAAAGACATCTCCCCATTCACTGAATCTCAGACTGGTTGTGATGATGACACTGGTGCGCTCGTAGAGGCGGC
>NZ_JBGLOV010000062.1:0-1528 GCF_041402665.1 Komagataeibacter sp. SM21 | reverse complement strand
CGCCCGATCTCGAGGATCTCGCCCGCCGCGGGCAGGTCGAGGCCCAGCCCGTTGCCACGCGGATAGCGCAGCCCGATCGGGCCTTCGTCAAACGCGACCGCGGTTGCGGTCATGTGCAGCAGTTCCAGTTCGGTGCTGGGCGCCATCAGCGTGATGCCCGGCAGGCAGCCCAGATAGGCGATGTCGAACGACCCCGCATGGGTCGCGCCATCGGCGCCCACCAGCCCCGCGCGGTCGATGGCGAAACGCACCGGCAGCTTCTGCAGCACCACGTCATGCATCACCTGATCATAGGCGCGCTGCAGGAAGGTGGAATAGATGGCGCAGAACGGGCGCAGCCCCTCGGTCGCCATGCCTGCGGCAAAGGTCACGGCATGCTGTTCGGCAATGCCGACATCAAAGAAGCGGTCGGGATAGGCTTTTGCAAACTTGTCCAGACCCGTGCCCGACGGCATCGCGGCGGTGACGGTGACGATCCTGTCGTCGGTCGCGGCCTGACGGACCAGTTCCCTGGCGAAGACGGACGTATAGCTCGGCGGTCCGGCCGGACCCTTCTTCTGCTCGCCGGTCACGACGTTGAATTTGGAGACGGCGTGATACTTGTCGCCCGCCGATTCGGCCGGCGTGTAGCCATGGCCCTTCTCGGTGATCACATGCAGCAGCACGGGGCCGACATCTTCCGCGTCGCGCAGGTTGCGCAGGATATGGACAAGCTGGTTCATGTCATGCCCGTCCACGGGGCCGACATAATAGAAGCCCAGTTCCTCGAACAGCGTGCCGCCGGTCATGATGCCGCGCGCGTATTCATCCGCTTTCTTCGCCGTGCGTTCCAGACGGCCCGGCAGGCGCTTGGCCATCTTGCCCGCCAGTTCGCGCAGGGACAGGAACTTGCGCGAGGACATGAGCCGCGACAGGTAGCTCGACATCGCGCCGACCGGCGGGGCGATGGACATTTCGTTGTCGTTGAGCACCACGATCAGGCGCTCGGCGCCGGGACCGCAATGCGAGGCGTTGTTCATCGCCTCATACGCCATGCCCGCCGAGATCGAGCCATCGCCGATCACCGCAATCACGTTGCGCTCGCGGTAGGAGGGGTCTTCCTCCGCGCGCAGGTGATGGGCGACGGCCATGCCGAGGCCCGCGGAAATGGAAGTCGAGGAGTGGGCGGCGCCAAACGGGTCGTATTCGCTCTCGCTGCGGCGGGTGAAGCCCGAAAGCCCGCCCGGCTGGCGCAGGGTGCGGATGCGCTCACGCCGCCCGGTCAGGATCTTGTGCGGATAGGCCTGGTGGCCGACATCCCAGATCACCCGGTCATCGGGCGTGTCGAACACGGCATGCAGCGCCACCGTCAGTTCAACCACGCCCAGCGACGCGCCCAGATGCCCGCCCGTGGTGGACACCGCGTCGATCGTTTCCGAGCGCAGTTCATCCGCCAGCTGCTTTAACTGCTCCACCGAAAGGTTGCGCATGTCATGCGGCGCGCGCACCCGGTCAAGCTGCGCATAGCGCCCAAGGGTCGGAATCGCGG
>NZ_JBGLOV010000061.1:0-1541 GCF_041402665.1 Komagataeibacter sp. SM21 | reverse complement strand
GGCATCCTCTTCTGGGGGTGTGAGGAGTGATTGACATGGAGCTTCTGAGTGTGATCCGTCGGTGGCACTGCCGGGATCATCTTCCGATCCGCGAGATCGAACGCCGGACGGGACTGTCACGCAATACGATCCGGAAATATCTCCGGGCACAGAGTATTGAACCGCGGTTCCAGGTCCCCGAACGTCCCGGCCGACTGGACCCGTTTGCTGACAGGCTGAGGGGATGGCTGGTCCTGGAAGCCGCCCGATCCCGCAAGAACCGGCGCACGGCGCGGCGACTGCATGAGGATCTTGTGGCACTGGGCTATGATGAATCCTATGGACGGGTGGCTGCTTTCATCAGGCAGTGGAAACACGAACAGCATCAGGCAGGCCAGACAACGGGTCGTGGTGTTTTTGTGCCCCTGCGCTTCATGGCCCTGGCCAGCCATTATCTGTTTGAGGCGACCTTCTGCAATCCGGCAGCGGAATGGGAGAAAGGGCAGATCGAGAAGACCGTGCAGGATGCCCGGCGCCAGATCTGGCAGGATCTGCCTGCCTTTCCTGATCTGGGGGCGCTGAATGTCTGGCTGGAAGCCCGCTGCCTGGACTGCTGGGAACGGCTGCAGCATATCGAACTGGCCCGGAGCATCGCCGAGGTCCATGCCAGCGAGCGTCCTCACCTCATGGTGCCGGGGCGGCCCTTTGACGGGTTTGTCGAACAGACCAAGCGCGTCTCACCAACCTGTCTGATCCAGTTCGAAGGCAACCGCTATAGCGTGCCGGCCTCCTTTGCCAATCGTCCGGTCAGCCTGCGGGTTTATCCCGACAGGCTGCGCGTTATCACCGAAGGACAGGTTCTATGCGTGCATGACCGGATCATCACGCGTTCGCATGGCGTGCCAGGCCGCACGGTTTATGACTGGCGGCATTATCTGGCGGTCATCCAGCGCAAACCGGGCGCCCTGCGCAATGGCGCGCCGTTTGCCGAATTGCCAGCCGCCTTCCGGGTTCTGCAGGATCGACTGTTCAGGCGACCTGGAGGCGATCGGGAAATGGCTGAAATCCTGGCCCTTGTGCTGTAGCATGATGAGCTGGCTGTCCTCTGCGCAGTTGAACTGGCTCCTGAAGATGGCGTGGCGACCAGGACCCGTGTTCTCAATACGCTGCATCGCCTGATCGATGCCAAGAGAACCGCGGTTCCCCGGCTTGATGCCCCACAAGCCCTGGTGCTCGAACATGAACCGTGCGCCGATACAGGGCGGTATGACATTCTGCGAAGGGACAGCCGCCTTGCGTCATGATCCTGCCGCCGCTTCACCTGTCGTCATGCTCCGTGGATTGCGGATGTATGGCATGTCCCAGGCCGCGGCTGACCTCATCGAGCAGGGCGCACCCGCCTTCGAGGCGGCCATCCCCATCCTCTCGCAACTCCTGAAGGCCGAACTGGCCGAACGCGAAGTGCGCTCCATCGCCTGCCAGACAAAGACAGCCCGGCTCCCTGCCTACAGGGACCTGTCCGGGTTCTCCTTTGCTGATATGCAGGTCAATGAGCTCATGGT
>NZ_JBGLOV010000060.1:0-1725 GCF_041402665.1 Komagataeibacter sp. SM21 | reverse complement strand
GCTGGAGGGTGTGGACTGGCGCAATCCGCAGAAAACATGGAGACCTGAACTGGCGGGATAATAAAAACCGCGCCAGGTCAGCATATACTGGTACCCTTTTGAGCGCCCATGTGATCAACTGCCTTCATGACGGGAGACACGGACGACATCATCGCCTTGCGCGCGGCACTTGCCGCTGCCGAGGCGCGTGCCGAGGTCGCGGAAGCCCGTGCGGCCAGCGCCGAAGCGCAGATTGCCCATCTCAAACATCTTATCGCGCGGATGCGCCAGGACCGTTTCGGCGCCTCGTCGGAGCGGGGGCGCCGCCTGCTGGCCCAGCTCGAACTCGAATTGGAAGAGCTGGAGACGACACTCGCCGAGGACGCGCCCGAAAATGCGGCGGATCCCGCCGTCCGTGCGACAGCACCCAGGAGCAACCGGGGGCGCCAGCCCCTGCGTGCCGATCTGCCGCGCGAGCGGGTCGTCATCCCCGCACCGACACAGTGTCCGTGCTGTGGCAGCGATCGTCTGAGCAAACTGGGGGAGAGCGTCACCGAGACGCTGGAGGTGATCCCGCGCCAGTTCAAGGTCATACAGACGGTGCGGGAGAAGTTCACCTGCCGGGACTGCGAGAGCATCACCCAGCCACCCGCCCCCTTCCATCCGATCGCGCGCGGACGCGCCGGCCCATGGCTGCTGTCGACCATCCTGTGCGACAAGTTCCTGCAGCATCTGCCGCTGAACCGCCAGAGCGATGCCTTTGCCCGCGAAGGGATCGATCTCGACACATCAACGCTGGCCGACTGGGTGGGAGCCTGCACCGCGACGCTGGCCCCCCTGACTACGCTGATCCGGGCGCATGTGCTGGCGGCACAACGCCTGCACGCGGACGACACCACCGTGCCGGTTCTGGCGAAAGGCCGGACAGTCACCGGACGATTGTGGAATTATGTGCGTGATGATGGTCCATTTGGTGGGCCAGCACCGCCAGCCGTCTGGTTCCGGTATTCCCGGGACCGCAAGGGCGAACATCCCACGGACCATCTCACCGGCTGGACCGGCATTCTGCAGTCAGACGCCTATGCGGGTTATAATACTCTGGCGAAACCGGGACGCCAACCCGCGCCGGTTGTCTCCGCCGGATGCTGGGCGCATGGACGCAGGGGACTGTTCAAAATCGCCGAGAGGGACAAGGCGCCCCTCGCCATAGAGGCAGTAGGCAGGATCGACGCCATATTCCAAGCCGAGCGCACCATCAACGGTACGCCCCCAGAACATCGGCTGGCAGTCCGTCAAACAGACATAGCCCCTCTGGTCGACGATCTGTTCGACTGGATGCGGGAGTGTTGCCGGCGCATGTCGACAAAAAATCCCGTTGCCCACGCCATGAACTATTTTCTCAGACGTGCCGATACATTCACACGATTCCTCACTGACGGCCGGATCTGCCTCTCAAACAATGCAGCAGAACGCGCCCTGCGCGGCATCGCCCTGGGCAGGAAAGCCTGGTTGTTCGCCGGGTCCGATCGTGGCGGAGAGCGCGCCGCCGCCATGTATTCCCTGATCGTCACCGCGCGCCTGAACGATGTCGATCCCCATGCATGGCTCGCTGATGTCCTGGCACGGATCAATGACATCCCCAATCCACGCCTCCATGAACTCCTGCCCTGGCACTGGAAAGCCCACCAGCAGGTCCACAATACCATCGCCGCCTGAATACGCCCGCGTCTCCCGCCGGATGCTTAC
>NZ_JBGLOV010000059.1:0-2320 GCF_041402665.1 Komagataeibacter sp. SM21 | reverse complement strand
GCCACATCCTGCCCCCGGGCAAGACGGTGGCACGGACAGGGAGTCAGGACCGAAGCGGCCTGAGCAAGCCGGTCGGCCTGCGCCTGACGCGGGGCAACGCCCTGCGGCAGGCGCGGGACGGCAAAGGCGCTGCGAGGGTCGCGAAGCCGCGCAGCGGGGCCGAAGGCCGTCTTGGCGCCCTGGCCGGGACACTGTCACACTGAAGCTGGATGCGCGGCCGTAATCCCCGCAACGGGCCACCCTGACACGCCGCAGGCGTGTCAGGGTGGTTGAGGAAGCGTCAGCTCCCCGTGCCGTTTTTCGACTTCATGCCGATCATGGACAGGGATGTGGGGGAGCATTAGCGCGAACGCGGACAGACCCCGCAGGGGGCTGGACTTCTCCTGACGGCCCAGCCGTCTGGAGAAGCTTGGCGAGCGAACCCGCAGGGCCACCCGTAATTTACTGCTTTTCCGATCGGGCGAGAGGCTGCCCTTGTGACGCACAGCCAGTCAGGAACGGATCATCGCCCACGCAGCCCATATGCCGAGCGATACGCTGACGATGCGGCCGCGTGTCTCGACAGACGGCGCCATGTACTTTTGAGAAAATGGGGCTTAGTATGAGGCAACATCCCCCTGTTTTCCGGAGCGCGCAATGTCGGCCCCTTCCCCCAACCGTCGCCCCATTTTCTGTACGCTCTACCATGTTCTTGGGGCGCTGTGGCGCGGCGTGGCGGCCTATTTTGCATGCCTTGTTGTGCTGTTCGGGATCTGTGGGGTCGTGGCGGATTTCATGATAAGGGGCATGGCCATGCGGGCGGACGTGCTGCTACCCCTTACGTACTGGCTTCAGGGCCACTCTGGCGTGGCGCTGTTCGATGCGGCCGAAAGCCGCCTCATCAGCCTCGACACGACCATACACGCGCTGGCGTTGGGCACGGCTTTTGCGGTGACCGCCCACCAGTTCCTGCGGCACGATCAGGCCGCCAGCAACCTCTCCGGCGGCACCCACCGCTCTGATCCGACATCTTCGCCCACGCCTGCAAGTCCGAGCAGGTAATCAACGGCTGCGCAGGCATGACGCGCCGCGTTGAATATCGCGTGGTGGTCTTCCCGCAACACGGATAGCCAGTGCTGCACATAAGCAGCATGGCGCAGGGCAGGAGGCACGCCCATCACGGCGGACAGCTGGGCCGCGGCGATCTCGGCCACCAGTTCCTCACGCATATAGGCTGTATCTCCAAACCGGCTACCGAACTCACGGTCCAGCCGATGGCTGGCCCCGGCCCAGTGTGCCAGTTCGTGCGCCTGCACGGTGAACATGTCATGTGCAGAGGCAAACGCCTCTGGTGGCGGGATCTGGATGTAATCGCCAGACCGCGAATAATACGCCTCACTGCCGCCATAACGCACATCCGCCCCGGTCGCCGCGACAAACCGGTCCAGATCACCGATCCTTGCGATCCCGGACACGTCAGGGATCTGTTCCCCGTGCCGTATCCGATCGGGTAGCCCATCAATCTGGTCTACGTTAAACACCACAAAGCGCTTGAGGAACGGCACTCGACGCGGATCTTCTCCGGTCTCGACGCTCTTTGCGATTTCATCACGCGGTGTGTAAGTGGCTGCATAGACGACCATGGTACCCCGCTCTCCGCGACGGACCTGTCCACCGGCTTCGGATGCCTGCCGGTATGTCAGCCACCGGGATGTGGCGTATCCGTGCCCTGCGGCGGACATCCAGAGCAGCAGCAGGTTGATGCCCGAATACCGTCGACCGGACGTGGCGTTGACGGGCAGACCATCCTGTCCGACACCCGCTTTCCATGGGCACACCCACGGGATCACGCCACCTTCAACCTCCCGAATGATCCGTTCCGTCACTTCGGTATAGATAGCCTGCCTGTTTCCGGCGGTCTTTCGGGGTGTCTGCACCATTTTCTGTCTTCCTTCTGAAGCGCTGCCGCCACGAGGCGGCCGATGCGCAGATGGAAGGAGGCGTCACAGGCGATCATGGCATGCGCAGCACCGCAGCAAAGCGAAGGACCCGGCACCGCCGGGTTGCGAGGATCGACGACGCCTCCAGACAGGTGCGTCGGTCGCCTCGTGGCGGCTCATTCAGCCGTCCCGTTCGCGTTTTTGCTCCCGTTGACGGTTATCGTAACTGGCGGGTCAGGCGTTGCTGTGGTTGCATTTTTACGTCTTCTGGGGGGGGGAGAACGAACCCGCTGCGCGGGGATGGTGCGGTGTGCAGGTCTGTCACCACGGCGTGAGCGATCTGTTTTATTTGGAACTGTCCTGATTGGACCAAGCACTCTGGCTTCTTCCCACCAGAAGGA
>NZ_JBGLOV010000058.1:0-2749 GCF_041402665.1 Komagataeibacter sp. SM21 | reverse complement strand
TGCAGCAAGCCGCCGCAACACGACGAGGCGGCGACCAAATAGCGGATGGCGCGGATCGCATACCTTGACAACCCCTGCCGGGGATTCGTCACCCTCAATGGGCAGTATATTCCTTAATGCCTTCGCTTGAAGGCATCGACTGGCGGCACCCGCAACGCACATGGCGGCCGGAACTGGCAGGCTGAACGCATTTTTCGGTACACAGCAGGGCCGATCCATGCTGTCATGGGCAGTATGGAGACCGCGATATCGGAGATCGATCGCCTGCGGGTGGCCCTGGCAGCGTCCGAGGTGGCCCGTCAGGAGGCTGAACGGCGCGCAACGGGTGCCGAGGCGATGGTCGCGCATCTGAAATTGCTGATCGCAAAGATGCGGCACGATCGCTTCGGTGCGTCTTCTGAGCGCGGCCGACGCCTGCTTGAGCAGTTGGAACTCGAACTTGAGGATCTGGAAACGGCGATCGCCGAAGACGATCCCGCCAACGTGCCAGGGACCGTGGCCAGGGCATCGGAAACGGATGTTGGGCGGCAGCGCCCGGCGCGCCGACCGTTCCCTGCGGCTCTGCCGCGTGAACGGGTCGTTATCCCGGCCCCCGTGCAATGCCCATGCTGTGGTTCATCCCGTCTGGCAAAACTGGGCGAGAGCATGACCGAGACGCTGGAAGTCGTCCCCAGACAATTCAGGGTGATCCAGACGGTGCGGGAGAAATTCTCCTGCAGGGACTGCGAGAGCCTCACGCAGCCACCAGCACCCTTCCATCCGATCGCCCGGGGCCGCGCCGGGCCATGGCTGCTGTCGACGATCCTGACCGGCAAGTTTGCCGATCACCTGCCGCTGAACCGCCAGAGCGCGGCCTTTGCCCGCGAAGGGATCGATCTCGACACCTCCACGCTGGCTGACTGGGTGGGTGCCAGCACCGCCACCCTGGCGCCGCTGATCGCGCAGGTCCGCGCCCATGTGCTGACGGCACAACGGCTGCATGGCGACGACACTACCGTACCAGTGCTGGCGAAAAGCCGCACCGTGACCGGGCGATTGTGGACCTATGTGCGCGATGACCGGCCATTCGGCGGCCCCGCACCGCCCGCGGCCTGGTTCCGCTACTCCCGTGACCGCAAGGGCGAACATCCCACGGAGCATCTCGCCGGCTGGAGCGGCATCCTGCAATCCGACGCCTATGGCGGCTACAACCGGCTGTTCGACACCGACCGTAAACCGGCACCCGTCATGTCGGCGGGCTGCTGGGCGCATGCCCGACGCGGCCTGTTCAGGCTGGCCGAACTCGGCCGCGCACCTCTTGCCGTGGAGGCCGTGCGCAGGATCGACGCAATCTTTGAGGCCGAGCGCGCCATCAATGGCGCAACGCCGGCGCAGCGTCGAGCCGTGCGACAGGAAAGCATCGCTCCCATGGTCGATGGCCTGCTGGCCTGGATGCGCGAAAGTTGCGCCCGCCTGTCGAAGAAGACCCCCGTTGCCGCAGCCATGGCCTATATCCTGCGCAGACCCGAGAGTTTTACCCGGTTCCTCTCCGACGGACGGATCTGCCTGACCAACAATGCCGCTGAACGCGCACTGCGCGGCATCGCCCTGGGCAGGAAAGCCTGGCTGTTCGCCGGTTCCGATCGGGGCGGTCAGCGCGCGGCCGACATGTATTCCCTCATCGTCACCGCAAAGCTCAACAACGTCGATCCCCAGGCCTGGCTCGCCGACGTCCTCGCCCGGATCAACGACCAGCCCGTCTCACGCCTGCACGAACTCCTTCCCTGGAACTGGAAAAATACCCGTCACGCCAATCATACACAGCTCGCCTGATTCAGGCCCGTGGTCCTCGCCGGATGCTTACGCGTTCACCAACCCCAAGCCCTGCTTCCTTGAGTTCCATGGTCATCCGCGGACGGCCATAGGTCCGGTTGCTCAGGGCATAATGCTCGCGGATATGCGCCAGAACCTTCAGATCGGTGCGCTGGCGCTCGCACATGGGCCGGGAAACCCATGCTCGGTAGCCACGCGTCGAGACCTGTAGAACCCGACACAGATTGGCGATGGGCCAGCGGTCACGATGTGCCCTGATAAACGCAAACCTCACGTCTTTTGGCTCGCGAAGAACTGCGTGGCTTTCCTAAGAAACAGCAGGATCGGTGGCTACAGGGATGGGATGCAGGACAAACCCTAATGACTGTGCACGTCGGTGGAGATTGGAGACGACACGTTTGCGATGGATTTCATCGTAATGTCCTGCTCCAGGATCGGTATAAACCATGCCGTATCTGAGGGTATTGTAGAACAGAACCGCTATTTTCCGGGCAGTGGCGGTCACAGCCTTTGCTTTCCCGACCCGCGCTGAGAGGCGTCTGTAAAAAGCCCCCAATGCAGTATCGCTTCGCCCGAGCGTTGTGGCTGCCAGACGTAGCAGTGCTGCGGCCCGGCTTGAGGAGCGGCGTGTGCGAGATGACAGAAGCTTGCCGCCGGAAATCTTGTTCCCCGGAGCGAGGCAGAGCCAGGAGGTGAAATGTTTTGCACTTGGCCAGGCGCGAAGGTCTGTGCCGCATTCTGCTACAAGCTTGAGGGCCAGGGACACACCGATGCCATGGATCTGCGTGAGATCCACGCCCAGCAAAGCGAGAGAGTGTCCGATCTTCTGTGTATGACTGATCTGGTCCATGCTTTCCCGAAAGGAAGCATGAATGACCATCTCGAGAGAAATCCTGGACGCACTGCTGACGGACGTGGAGCGTCCTGAAGACCTGCT
>NZ_JBGLOV010000057.1:0-2881 GCF_041402665.1 Komagataeibacter sp. SM21 | reverse complement strand
GCACGGATCAATGACATCCCCAATCCACGCCTCCATGAACTCCTGCCCTGGCACTGGAAAGCCCACCAGCAGGTCCACAATACCATCGCCGCCTGAATACGCCCGCGTCTCCCGCCGGATGCTTACACTGGAACTCAAGAATGGCCCCGTCCTACCCCTCTATCATCTGGCAATACGGCTACAGGCCGATCTGCCGCTCCATATCAGCGTCCAGACCAAAGCCGGGCGCGGCTACCGCCTTCTGACCCGTCATTCCATCCGGGTCACACCGGCCCGCGCGCCTGTTCTGTCCGCCAAAATTACTGCGGCAGATGGGTTCAGAAGGATCATGCGCGAAGACATGGACAGTCTGGTCAACAACCTTCCAGCCGTGAAGGCTGACGATATGGAAGGCATACACCAGATGCGGGTGGCTATCCGACGGCTGCGCACGACACTTCAACTTTTTTCTGTATGTCTGGATGATACGAAGGCCACACAATTTGAAGACGGGTTGCAAAGGATCGGTCGCATATTGGGCGCTGCGCGCGACTGGGATGTATTCAGCACCGAAACATTGCGCACGGCCTCTCCCGCCTTACCGATGCAAGACGGGTGGCAGGCACTCAACACCGCCGCAACGGGATTGAGAACACAGGCCCATAACGCCCTGCAACAGGAACTGGCCGGGCCGGATATCACGGCATGCGTGCTTGCCCTGACAGCATGGATGGAAGATGCCCCCTTTAGGGGCAGCCACAAAAAGATGGACCATAAGCTGATAGCACTGGCACCTGACCTGCTTGATCGGGTGACCCGAAAGGTTGTGCGGCGGGGCAGGCACATAAGCCATCTTTCCACGACAGACCTGCATTCACTGCGCAAGACACTCAAGAAACTGCGTTACAGCGTGGATTCCATGGCCAGCCTGTACCCCACCCGAAAGGTCAAATCCTACCTGAAACACTGCCGTCGCCTGCAAAGCTGTCTGGGTGACATCAATGACGCAGCCGTGGCTTTGACACTGACGGACAGATTACGCTGCATTCAACCTGATCTTTCCACCAAAGCCTGCAATACTGTCATCCGATGGAGCAAAAAGCGCAGGCAACAGGCCACGCGCAGATTACCCCAGGCCTGGTCCGCATTTCACAAGGCAACGCCTTTCTGGCGGTCATGATTCAGGGGTCCTTCCCCATATCCCGTCACAGTAGGCTATTCTGTCCCTCTACCGGGGCAGAAGGGCCGCTTCAACGCCCATGCCCCGCTCACCTGGTGTAGCCAGCGCCACGCAGTTACGTCCATTTTTCTTGGCAAAATACAGGGCCATATCAGCACGGGCCAGTGCATCGTCGCTACTGACATCCGTCTCGCACATCTCCGAAATACCGATACTGGCCGTCACGGCAATAGTATGGCCGCCGACACGCACCGGTACATCTGCAATAGCCAGACGCAGACGTTCTGCAATCGCACTGGCCTGTGTCAGATCAATCTCATGAAGGCAGGCTGCAAATTCCTCGCCCCCTACGCGGCCCGTGTCATCGGTTGAACGCAATGTTTCCATTACGACCGACGCGACATGGCGGATCACGCCATCCCCTGTCGCATGGCCATATTGGTCGTTAATCGCCTTGAAATGGTCGATATCGATCATCGCCATCACGATCTGCGGGCTGGCGCCGTCCTGCATGGAGCGCCAGACATCTTCCATCCGCTCAGTAAAAGCCCGCCGGTTCGGAAGACCTGTCAGATGATCCACGCGGGCGAGATCATGCAGTTCCTGTTCCATCCGCTTACGCGCCGTCGCATCCACCACCAGACCATGCCACACTGTAGCGCCATCCGGCAGCCGGAGCGGATGGGCATCGACCTGACGCCAGCGCAGTCCCTGAACCGGCAGAAGCACGCGAAAGACACAATGCCAGGGCGTCAACCCCGCGGTCGCCGCTGCAAGTGTCGCCAGATACATCTCCCGGTCATCAGGATGAATGCGTTCATGGATCGCGGCGGTGTTAAGGGCAACCTGTGCGGCTGTCAGTTCATAGATTTCCTCAATCCGCGCGCTGGCATATGTGAGGCGGGCGGTATTGTCCGGTTCCCGGCGGCACTGAAATACCAGACCCGGCACTTCATTGGTCAGGTTGGTCATAAGCGCGATACTCTGATGGAGTTGATCCGTCAGGCTCCTGATCGAGCTGATATCGCTGGTGGTGCCCACCATCCGCAATGCCCGGCCCGCTTGATCCCGGCTGACGACACGGCCACGGCTCATTACCCATTTATAGCTGCCATCCCTGCAACGCAGGCGGTGTTCGACTTCGTAAGAGGGGGTAAGTCCTTCAAAGTGATCGCGCATCGTTGCCTGAACATAGGCCAGATCGTCCGGGTGGACGCGCTGGTAGCTATCTTCTATCCGGCTGGAAATTTCTTCGGAGCGATAACCAAGTATCTCGGCCCATCCATCAGAATAGTGAATAGCGCCCGTCAGGACATCCCGATCCCAGATTCCCGTACCACTACCCCGTATCGCAAGGGCCATGACATCATCAAATCCATGGCTCACCGAAGCGTCCGACCTTGTACCCATTCGCACTGGCCTTTATCATCCCGGTTGATTGCGGCGACGGAAACAGCATATTGCACCGGCCATGTTGCGTCGAGGGCGGAACTGTCTTCCCTGTCCCATCCCAATTGCATCCCGTGAAGGATTTTGAACAACAAAAAACCCGCCTGTTGAGGGCGGGTTTATCGTATCCGATCAGGGACTTATTCATGGTTGCGGGGATAGGATTTGAACCTATGACCTTCAGGTTATGAGCCTGACGAGCTACCGGGCTGCTCCACCCCGCGGTTGTTTGGGGAGACTGGAAGACCTGGCGGCGACCGACTTTCCCGTGCC
>NZ_JBGLOV010000056.1:0-2920 GCF_041402665.1 Komagataeibacter sp. SM21 | reverse complement strand
CGACGCGGCAAACGGCATTCACGCCGCGATCGGCTCGGCCAAGCTCGACGTGATGGCGCTCGATCTCGGCGACCTCGCGTCGGTTCGACAATTTGCCGCTGCGTTTCAGGACAGATATGACCGCCTCGATGGCCTCGTGAACAATGCCGGCGTCATGAACACCCCTTCGGGTCGCACCAAGGACGGGTTCGAACTCCAATTCGGGATCAACCATCTCGGCCATTTCCTGCTGACGGCGCTTTTGACCGATATCCTCAAGGACAGCGCGCCGTCGCGCGTGGTCATCGTGTCCAGCTCGTTCCATGAGCAGGCGGTCGGGCGAAAGGCGATGATCCACTTCGACGACCTGAATTACGAGCACCGCAAATATGATGGCTGGGAGGCTTACGCCCAATCGAAGCTGGCCAATGTCCTGCACGCCCGCGCGCTGGCGCACCATCTTGCCGGAACCGGCGTCGTGACCGGCAGCCTGCATCCCGGATGGGTGCGCACCAACCTGTTCCGCACGACGATGCCGCTATGGCTGCACAATCACGCCATGGCACCGATCTTCCGCATGGCGGGCATGATCGAGCCGTGGGAAGGCACGCAGACCACCTTGCATGTCCTTCTCGCCCCCGAGGTGGTCGGGCAGTCAGGCAGCTTCTTCGCGCAGGCGGGCGGGCCGTTCAAGGACAAGACCGCCAAGCGGGGAGGCTGGCCGATGTTGTCGCCCAATCCTATCGCGCGTGATGATGCGGTCGCGGAGCGGCTTTGGACCGTCAGCGCCGAGCTGACGGGCGCGCCCGCATGACGGGATTCAGCCTGCCGCGCCTCCACGGGCTGACCGTCATTTTTCGCCTCAAAGCAGAAAAATTCAGCAGAGCTTGCCTGAATTTGTTTTTTTTGGTGACCGCTCAAAGTACAGTCACGTCGAAGGTTGTCAAGTTTCGC
Organism: Komagataeibacter sp. SM21; assembly: GCF_041402665.1. Lineage (NCBI taxonomy): Bacteria > Pseudomonadati > Pseudomonadota > Alphaproteobacteria > Acetobacterales > Acetobacteraceae > Komagataeibacter > Komagataeibacter sp. SM21. The sequence goes on along the minus strand of NZ_JBGLOV010000056.1, from coordinate 1,987 downwards.
GGTTGTTTTCTGAGTGGTTGATGAAGCGCGTCGTGAGCAGCAGAACGCCATGAAATAACGCGAGCACTCCAAATGCTTCGGCAAAAGCCTCTGATGGGATATGAGACGGACCGGTTGTCGCGAGCCGCCATCCAAGGAATGTGGCGCACACCGTGGTCAACGTCGGCCCCCCGATCCTTTGCATGATGTTCAGCGCAGTCGTTGCCATGGGAATATCGTCCCGAGCGATCGACGCATACCCCGCGCTCATCGCCGGAATGCCCACGGCTCCTCCGCCACCACCGCGCAGAAGTAGGGCGACGCTGAGCAGGGCGGCGTTCAGACCGTTATAGGCGAGCACAGCCAGAATCAGTGTTCCAACCAGCGAAAGCAGCGCGCCGCAACCGGTCAGATCGCGCGCGTCAAACCGGTCACTCAGACGACCAATGAGCGGATAGACGCACATCATTCCCAGGCCCAGCGGCGCCATGAGCAGGCCCGTCCGCTCGGGCGAGACACCGCAGGCGTGGATCAGCCATACGGGTAGAAGCATCTGACCAGCGAACGACACTCCGTTCGTCAGAAACATGATGATCGCCGACACCGAAAAGGCGGGCGCACGCAACAGGCGCAGGTCGATCAGCGCATCGTCGCCCTTGCGTCGCGCGGATCGGATATACAGGACGAACAGCACAAGGGATGCGCTCAGGGTCGCCTGCCCGTAAGGTCGGGCGATGTGATCCATGCCGTAGAGAAACAACACCAGGGCAGGGCCGAGCAGCCCGAGCCCTGTCAGATCGAGCGGACGGGCACGCGCGCCCTCTCTGTCGTCCGGGAGAAACAGGACGGCGAGGACAAAGGCCGCCAGCCCGACCGGCACATTGAGAAGAAAGATCCAGCGCCACGACGCGACGGAGAGGATGGCTCCCGCGACAACGGGTCCGAGAAGCGGCGCGAGCAGAACGGGTGCCGTCATCGCACTCGCAACCCTCGGCATCTGTCGGCCCGCCACACGGGCGACCGTCATCTGCGCCATGGGAGCAAGCAGGCCGCCAGCCATGCCTTGCAGCAGGCGGAACGCGATCAGGGACGGTGCCGACCATGCCAGCGCGCAGAAGCCTGATGTCAGCGTGAAAGCACCGAAGCACCATAAATAGACCGCTCGCCCCCCGAGGCGGCTTACGAGCCATCCGTTCAGCGGCAACGTCAGGGCGAGCGCCAGCAGATAACCGCTGACCACCCATTGAACGCTTGAAAACGGCGCGTGCAGGGTCCTAACGAGATCGGGGAGCGACACGTTGACGATCGTGGCGTCCAGTTGCGCCATGAAAGACCCGATCGCCGCGACGCTCACGATTTTCCAGGTTCCGGGAGGCAGTTGATCCGAGCCTTGGGCTGGCAACGACGTTCCGGCGTTCATGAATGATCTCGCCGGGAACCGCGAGACGCGCAGATGTCCGCCATTCGCTCACGCATCCAAGGCAATCGCCTCGCTGGTCGTCACGCGGCCAAGACGAGGAAAAATCTCCTCGCAGGCAAAGCGCTGCATCTCTTCGGTGAATGTGGACATAACATCCTCGGCGAGCACGACGTTGTATCCATGCTCATGAGCCCCCCTGGCGGTGGACTCCACGCCCAGATTGGTCGCGATTCCGCCCAGGACGATGGTGGTGATGCCGCGCCGCCGCAACTGAAGGTCGAGATCCGTGCCGTAGAAGGCACCCCATTGCCGTTTCGTGATACGCAGATCATTCGGTCCGGCGAGCCCGTCAACCAGTTCGGTCCAGTCGGGAGCAAAGCCTCCGGGCGGCGAAAAGGAGCGATCGACGACCGAATGCACCGCGTCCGCGAAATCGGGCGCGAACGCGACATTCACCAGAATGACGGGAGCACCGGCGGCCCGGAAACGCGCCGCGAGTTCTTTCGATCGTTCGACGATCGTGGCCCCCGGTATCGGGGCCAAAGGCAGTCCCGTGATTCCCTTCTGGAGATCGATCAGGACGAGGGC
>NZ_JBGLOV010000055.1:0-3228 GCF_041402665.1 Komagataeibacter sp. SM21 | reverse complement strand
AAGCTGGAACAGGCCGTCAAAGCCATGCGTGATGGGTTCGAGAAGGTGGCTCAGGCATTTGATCGCCTCACCCCGCCGATTCAACAGAAAGCCGAGAAAACTGCCAGCAAATGGGCGGCTTTCACCAAGGGATTAAAAGCCGGAGCAGCTAAGGACGCCGAAGCGGAGCGGAAACGACTGGCAGAAGAACGCCAGAGAGTCGAAGCCGCCGAGAGAGAGCGGGCCGAGCAGAAAGCCAGAGACGCCAAGGCATATCAGGAAATGCTACAGGCCCGCGCAGAACGTCGAGGAAGAGGACGTTAATATTTATACGTAATGAGTTTTTTCAAGTGAATATCCGTTTTTAATGGAATCCGTTTTTACAGTTCCACATCCAGAAGCTACTCCAATAGCAAATATTGATGGATCTGTGTTTGTTAATATTTCTTCAAGAACTTCATATGGAATAAACAATTCCATTCCAATTGATAGATTGTTTAAAAGGTCAGTTAATTCATTTTTAGTCATAATAAATCCTATTTAGTTTTTTCCACCATGTATAACCGACAAAGATGTACCCGGCTTAGGAATTAGAGCCAATTCTTCTTGCGTGGCACGGCTCCCTACCTCGGCTACATGACGGTTCATGTAGTAGCGCACCAATCCCGGCCCGCGTAGCCCTTCGATCTTTTCACGTTCAGAGAAGATCGCTCCAAATTTCACCAGTTCGTTCATAACCTTACTGACGTTATCGGCGGACATCCCAACGATCTCAGCAATTTCCTCGCGGGTAAGCATGATCTGTCCAGTATGTGGCATCAGGTGATCGAATAAAATTGCCCAGATTTCCGTGGCTTTGTGTGGCCGCTTACTATTGGCGTTTAGCCAGCGAACAACAGCAAGATTTTGAGCAGGACGGATCATAACAAATGGCTCCGTGGTTCCGGGGGCTGGTGTAGTGAGGTTCTTGATCTGAACGTAAAGCCGTCCGACGGCTTCGCGCATTGCGGGGCTAGTCTCAGCAAAAGGGAGGAGAGCCTGTTTCAGGAGATCAGCCTGATCTTCTTGAAGGCGGTCTTTCTGGGTCTTGAGCCGCGTGACATTCCGCATGTGGGGAACCTCTGTATATGGGGCGATTACCTGTCACACTGTGACTTCTTATGCTGTCACAGTGTGACAGGTAATCGCAAGCTGTTTTTTGCGGATTCCCAACGAAAACCAGAGATCGGCGATCTCCTAGATAGAATAAAGATATTTATTCTCCCCTATGGTCCCCTCTTTTTTCGGTGGAAAACTCGGATTTTCGACGGGTCAGGACAGAGAAAATCGGTCGTCTGAATTGCTCAGGAAGAGGGTGCAGCTTGTGGCTATGGCTGCACCAACCAACCGCTAGCGTTTTGGGTGGGATAGCAGAAGGTTCGTTTGTCCTTTGGTTCATATTTGGCCTCGTATCCCGGCAGGTGGCAGTGACCGAGGGCTTGGAGTAATCCCGCCTTGTCCATCTGGAAGGCCAGTTGACCGCTTGGTGTATTGCCCCACGCTGCGGCTGCATTTTCGGTCAGGGCCTGTTGGTGTCCGATGGCGTTCCCTTGGCTCCATCCGTCAGATCGGCCGAGCCAATACCCTCCCAACATCCCACCACAGGCCAGCATAGCCGCGCAGAGGCCGGTCCAGATCATTAGACGCCTCTTTCCCGCTGAAAACACGTCAGAGGCTTCTACGGCCAACCTAGAGGCTTTTTCGGCGGCGTCTGAAATCGTTCTGCACCTGTTGTCCTGCTCGGATGCCAGACGCTCCATGCTTCCGGTGGCCTTGGTGATGCTTTTTTCGACCCGCTTGAACAGTTCAAACGGATCTTCTTCCAGCATGTCACTCATGGGTATTTTCCGACGCTGGAACTGGTGTCATGGCGAGTGAAGGAAGGCGAGAGAATGTCTCAAAGGCTTTCTGGTCTGATGGCCTTTCAACACGCTTCAAAAGTGTTTCGATGGTTCGGACAGCGCGTTCATCTGTTTCGGCTAATTTTATCAAGGCACCTCCTAAGATATAATTTTGGCGATCGCGCAATTTTGCTTCCGATTTAGCTTCTGCCTTTTGAGCCTCTTTGATGCGTTTTTTTTGTTCGGCAATAATCTTTTTGGCGTTTTCAATTTCTTTAGAAATGTTGCTCATATCATCCTCGGAACTGGAATCAGTCTTTCAAGAACAATACCACATATCCCGTGATGCCGTCAGGCATTAAGGGCGCAGTTACGACTTGCACAAGTGCAAGTCCTGCGTCATGGTGGCTTTGCCCCCCTGAACCCCCCGTTTTACGCCAAAAGAAAGGCTTTTGATCCGTGGCAATCTATCGCGCCGAGACAAAGCCGATAAGCCGGAGCGCAGGGCGTTCTGTTGTGGCTGCGGCTGCGTATCGTTCTGGCGAGGATTTGACCAACGAGGTTGATGGACACGAACACAAATACAGCCCCCGTCAGAACAGCGTTGCCCATAAGGCAATTTTCATGCCGGATGGTGGCACGGCTGATCGGTCTGAATTATGGAATGGCGCCGAGGCTTCGGAGAAGCGGAAGGATGCCCGCACCGGTAGGGAGTGGATACTTGCCCTTCCGAACGAACTGACCAGCGAGCAGCGTGCCGATCTGGCTGATAGCTTTGCCCGCGCACTGGTGGAGCGTTACGGGGTGGCCGTGGATGTGGCGGTGCATCTGCCCGGTAATGAAGGCGATGACCGGAATCATCACGCGCACATCATGACCACCACTCGCAAGGTGGAGCGGGATGCCGAGGGCAAGCTGTCTTTTGGAGACAAATCAACCATTGAACTGTCCGACAAGAAGCGGACCAGCATGGGGCTTGGTAAAGGGGCAGACGAGGTAACAGAGGTTCGCCATCTATGGGCTGGCCTTGCCAATGCCGCGCTAGAGCGGGCCGGACAAGAGGCCCGGATAGATCACCGGACCAATGAGGCGCAGGGGCTGGATCGCGTGCCAGAGCGGCACATGGGTGCGAATGTCGTGGCGTTGGAGCGGAAAGGTCATGAGACCCCAACGGGCAACCATAACCGCCGTATTCGGGCGGAGAACGCGCAGCGGGCTGAGGTCATAGATTTTGCCCTGGCGAAGCTGGAACAGGCCGTCAAAGCCATGCGTGATGGGTTCGAGAAGGTGGCTCAGGCATTTGATCGCCTCACCCCGCCGATTCAACAGAAAGCCGAGAAAACTGCCAGCAAATGGGCGGCTTTCACCA
>NZ_JBGLOV010000054.1:0-3302 GCF_041402665.1 Komagataeibacter sp. SM21 | reverse complement strand
GGCGCGGCATACAGATTGCCGCGCTCTGTCTCCTGCTGGCGAGTGATGCATTCGATGGCTTCTCGGTCGTCGATCAGCTGGGCCCGACTGTCGTTCCCTTCGTCCATGCGCCCTTCCTGCCCATGACGTGGCCATTACTCGTGGTCGTCGTTCTGATTTCCCTTGTGGCAGGATTGTGGGCCGGGCGGGAATTGCGCGACATCCGTGCATCCATGCCGGTCGTGGGCCGATGGCGGCATTTTTTACGCTTTGGGATGTTCGGTGGTGCGGCGTTCGGGTGTCTTATGGCGCATTTTCTGTGCTGGATCTGACGTCAGATCATAATCTACCGGCTAGACGCGTGAGAAGATCCCTTCCGCAGGACACATACCCACATTAGTACATACGTGGGTATGACACGAGGAAAAGGCTGCAGTCGCCTTAAAGTCCGACGTGCCACTTATAAATTGGCCTTCCGCTTAGCAGACAGTCTGCGATAGGCTATTTGAATTGAGATTAATCGATGCTTCCCGACCAATCCACTTGATTCCACTCGATGCGCCGACGGCTCCAGTGCTCGCCAATAGCTTGAGTAAAATCAGCATGTACGAGCTTGGCACGGCATTCGCACCAGTGAGAATCCTCGCGGCGGATAATTAGTCCTTCCATCGGCCCTACTCGATAGCGGCTTGAACTTGAATTTAACAATTTTTCAAGTTGAACTAAATCTGTTCGGCCCCGCAACAGGGTAGGCGTGACTTTAAGGCCTACCGATGACGCTAATGCATTTCGTCGGCTGCTGCTCCAAAATCTTCCCGCTGCACGGTCGTAGACGTCGAAAAAAAGTAGCCAGTCAGGAAGATGATCATATCCAATAGAATGACGAGCAGCCGTCCATTCGCCAAAAAGCACGAGCGACGAAGTCAGGAAATTGCGAAGAATTTCTTCATGCAAATTTAACCATTCAGATAAGCGTCCAAACTGTCCACTATAAGCGGGGGTCAAATATTGCCCCCGATTTTGGACTAGTATTTTTCCATCAGCAGATAACGAAAGCCCGATGTTCGCACCATCGATTTTTTCCTCGACCTCCACCTCGCCAGCAAGCAGGCTAAGAGCTTCAGACGAGGACAGAAATTTATCCTCGCGCGGAGCAGGATTATGACTCAACCATGCAAGATGTGGGGTCGATGGAAAACGAAAGAAAGTCGTCATTTGTGTGCTACTATTTTCTCATTTTCTTTTTGGAATGTTTATCTCTGGACCACTCTTCGATGATTGGCTCGACTAACACATCATGCTCGAGAAGCTCATCCTCCCAGTCGTGCCAATCGGTATCGCCTGCAAAAGCGATGCAACCTTCACCAAACTTCGCATATGATGCCAGCGCTGCAGCAACCATCTTTCGATCTGCCCGATCATGGACTACCGGCACAAGCGAGGGGGGTAAAATGCCATCTCCATCGTCATCATAGTCGACCACCACGCCGTCAACGGCACATTTATCCCATTTCGACATCACCACCTGAATACCGAAATCACCATACTTGAGCTTTCTATTGTATTCCGCTTCTATCTGACGTTCAAAATCGAGCACAAGACGGCTATCACTCCGCTGGAAAGTGTCCAACCACTTCCAAACTGCAAGGCGTACTTCTGGTTCATTAGGCGTCGCGTCAATGTCGGTTGGATTCACCGGGTCGGCCGCGCTCGCAGCGATCAGAACATTAGTATCAACGATATAGCGTTCCTTCATCGCCCACTACCTTTCTGGCGCTCGAACATAATCCGAGCTTGTTCGCGTGTCTCACCAAGCGCGTCCCCAAAGAAGCCATCGGGCCAATTCTTTACTCTGCCATAATCATCAATTTCGAGTTTATTGAGCTCAGCAGATTTTTTCTTGCGTGCCACAAAGTACATTGCCGCGTTTTCCCGCGATATTTTTCCCTTGGCAAGCAAAGTTTGCATGCGTCGGAATAGATGCTCAGAATGGGTCTCTATTACGAACTGGACATCGCGCTTCCGACTGACCTCAACAAACAGTTCGGCTAAGACGGATTGAGCGAGTGGATGCAAATGAATTTCAGGCTCCTCAAGTACGATTGTGCTGCCTTTGGGAGCAAAGTAAGAAATTACCAGAACTGGAAGAATTTGGGATACGCCTATACCGACGTCGCGAATATTACATGACGTTCCATCTCGATGCACTATTAGTTCATAGCGATTTGACCGGCCTTGCTGACGAACTTCGAGTTCATCTGCTATGCCCATTTTCTTGAGCCAAGAGGAAACCCCTTTGACAATATAATTTTGCTCATCTCCTCGCAAAATAGCACTGGCAAGTAGTGCATCAATTGCGCTGCGTCCGTCGGGGCCGATCTCGCCCGGCTTTGTTTTGTTCCAAGGGTAATCTCGCTCTGGCTTGCGGCGCAACGGACCAAGATAAACTATATGCTCAAGTTCACGTCGGATCGCTAAGCTCAAATCCTCGACCAGTTGGCCGTCCTTGTCGAGATCAGCGATAGCGTCTGCTGAAAAAGCAATTGATCGCTCTGGCGTATAATTACGTCCTTTAACACGAGGGGCGAGATCATTATCAACAAATATCGAAAATGCGCCCTTTTCTCGCCTGATTGCTTTAAATTGGCGGTGCTCAGTTTTGAGTATAAGTTCTTGGACTGTCACACTGCCAGATGAAGTCTGACCATAAGAGCATCGAAAACTGCCCTTGTCGATCCGACCAGTGCCACGATTATCAAAGTCGAATTCAATAGAAAACTGGCGCGGCGTTTGGGCTCCTTGGTTTAGAATATCGTCGAAAGCACCGAAATTAAATAGGTCGTTGACTTCGTCTCCGCCGAGGTTGAGGTGGATTGTCCGATCCGGTGATCGAGCAGTTTGCTTGAGTAGTAGCAAACTTTGGATGAGAGACGATTTTCCTGATGAGTTAGTACCAAGTAGCATCGTTAATGGACGTAAACTCATGTCCTGAGTGTCCGACCAAGCCTTGAAGTTTACTAAACGTAACCGTGTAAGCATGAGTAGAGCTAATCCGATCCGATGGTTTGATTTTTAGGTACTATTAGTATCTTAAAGGCTGGCAGATGCCCAGCATAAATGAGGATTATAGTTATTTGAAAGCCGACATTACGTATGACCGCTTTTTACAATCCCACACGATAGCGGACAATCTCCTTCCCTGAAGGGTTTCGGGCGCCGCCAGGCGTACGAAAGTCTGGGAAGACCGAACCCGCGACACCGGGGTTCAGTTATGGGGAATTTGCAACTGGCGCTACCCGGGGGAGAGCCTGAGCCAGAGCATA
>NZ_JBGLOV010000053.1:0-3878 GCF_041402665.1 Komagataeibacter sp. SM21 | reverse complement strand
CGCCCGCATCAACGACACTCCCAACCCACGCCTCCATGAACTCCTGCCCTGGCATTGGAAAACCATTGCTCAAGGCGAGAATAACGTCGCTGCCTGATCACGCCCGCGTCTCTCGCCGGATGGTTACGTCTTCTCGATATCGCAGTGAGTTTTGGAATGCTCCCCTTCGATCCGCGTAATGACGCCTTCGATAGCCGGGAAGAGCGCCGAGACACGCAACATATCCGCCATACGAATTAGCGTCGCGAGCCGCTCCTCATAGCTTGGCGCGAGATAGGATACACCTCCCTCATGGGGGCTGGCCCGCTCGGCCATGGCAAGTTTACCTATTGTCGGTGCGAGCTGAGAAATATTTTGGCGCAGCGCCTTCCGGCAGCCTCCCCCGACCGCCGACTGGATGAAGTTCCAAATCTGGACGACCTGAGTAAAGCGCACGGCACCTCTGATCAGATCGACGACATTTTCGGGCTCCTGGCGCACAACGCGGTTCAGCCAGTCGACCACCGAGGGGTTGATGAACTCGATCGAATCCGAGGCCGTCGGCCGGACGAACGCGCCGTGAAGCTCCGCACGCGCTCGAGTATAGTCTTCGGGACGGCGCGGCAGGCCGTAGGCCTGTGCGCGGTGCGCGTGGAGCGCGGCGAAGCCTTCCCGGAGGACGGCGTCGCCCACTTGGCCACCGAAACTGAACAAAGAGAGCAGCAAGCTGCGCCCGGCGTCGCTTATCTGCTGCTCGAAGGCGTGCCGCCAGATCTCTGCCGGATCCTGGAGCAACTGCGTGACAAACGTTTGATAGTCGCCGACCGGCACATTCTTAAGTCGACGATAGGTCGACAACCACTCGATCAGGCGCGGGTTGAACTTATCGTGCTTGACGATCTGGAGGTAGAATTCGTTCTTTAGGAGTTCGTCGCGGTACTCGGGCGGCAAATCGCTAAAAAAGACATGGTTGTAGAGGATCTCAGCCCGTTGCCGCACGCTGTAGTCGTCCATGCGGATAACCACTTTGCGATCCATCAATCCGGCATTGCGAATTTGCTCGGAGGCATCCCAGGCTTGGCGGAGCATCTGCTCGCGCGTGGTCAGGATCAGGCGCTTGTCCTTAGCTGAGCTGACCATCTCGATGAATTCGAGGATTGCGCGATACTCGCGCTGCTGGTCGCTCGAGCCTTTGTCACCGAGGAAGGTGACGCCCATGAAATCGTCGAAATAGAAGACTTGTGGCTTTCCTTTCTGAAACATCGCCTTCCCCTCGGCGAAATTCTGGCGGACGATGATCGGTTCGAAGCCATTGGAAAGATGCTCGTAGAGCAACATGTTTGCGAGTGTCGTCTTCCCAACGCCGGGAAGGCCCGACAGGATCACCACATGGTCTGCCTTGAGTGCCTCCAATGCCCTTGGGTAGGCGTTCCCCTGGACGTAGCGCTTGATCTCACCGTGGATCTTCTCGACCTGGAAGTCGCTCTGCCTGACGATGTTGTTGTGCAGCACGGTCTCGAGCACGTTGGTACTGGCGAGCCACAGCTTATAGTGGGACCGCTCGACTTCAGAGTGCCGACCGAGCAAGTTGTTGAGGTCGGCGCATCCGAAGATGTCGGCCTTGACGAGGAACTGGGCACCAATCACCTCAACAATTTTTGTCTTATTCGCGTCCGATAGAGGTGCCGCGGTCATCAGCACATAGCGGCCCGGTGTGATCTTGCGGACTTTGTCGGCTTCCTTACGCAATTCACGCAGCAACCCGGAAAACCCGGCCTCCACGAACCGCTTACACTGGACGATAATCTGCTTGCCGGCCTGCGCGTAGCGGAAGTCGATCCCACCATCCTTGCCTGCCTTGAAAGATTCGAGCACCAGTCCCAATTCGGCTTGGAGCAGGTCACGGCACATCAGTTCGAAGTCGTGCGGGCTAAGTTGTCTGAAATCATAGTCGGACATCATCCCCATCCTATAGCAGCTAGATCGAAGATCCGCATTGTTTCGCTGACGGATAATGAAGCCGCAGCGCCTGACGACGGTGATGAGGCTTCGTTCCAAAGTCGGTCTATTGAGGTTCGCCTAAGAATGTCGGCTTTCGGGCAACCGTCATAACCGCTTAGGTGTCCGACATGAGGCGACTATCGCCTGTCCGCTTGTTCCATCAAACGGACAATTCGTTCCGTTCCAAGGGACGAAAAACTGCACGGAAGAGAGGTTATCGAAAGATAGCCTGTGTGGTAGGGTTCTGCTTCAGGAAACAGGGATTTTTCTTAAGCATGAAATTGCGGCAACTTGGTAAGAGCGGCCCACAGGTATCCGAAATCGGTCTTGGGTGCATGAGCATGTCCGGCATGTATGGTCCGGCTGATCGGAAAGAAAGCATCGCTACCATCCATGCCGCGCTGGACGCCGGGATCACGCTTCTCGATACCGGCGATTTCTACGGCATGGGCCATAACGAGATGCTGATCGGTGAGGCGATCAGGGATATTCCTCGCGACAGATTCCTCGTCAGCGTCAAGTTTGGTGCAATGCGTGACCCGGGCGGCAACTGGGGTTCCTACGACGCACGGCCTGCTGCCATGAAGAACTTCCTGGCCTATACCCTGCAACGGCTCGGGCTTGATCACGTCGACATCTACCGGCCTGCACGGCTGGACCCGGCAGTGCCTGTTGAAGAGACGATTGGCGCCATCGCCGAGATGGTTCAGGCCGGTTACGTCCGGCATATCGGTCTTTCGGAAGTTGGCCCGGAAACCATCCGGCGCGCGGCTTCCGTCCATCCGATCAGTGACCTTCAGATTGAATATTCGCTGATTTCACGTGGCATTGAGGACACAATTCTTACCGCCTGTCGTGAACTCGGCATCGGCATAACAGCCTATGGCGTGCTCGCGCGCGGTCTGATCAGCGGGCACTGGCAGGGAGCGAAGGGTCCAGGGGACTTTCGGGTTCGTAGTCCCCGCTTTCAGGAAGGCAATGTCGAGCGCAATCTGGCCCTTGTGGAGACATTGCGCGAAATTGCAGCCACCAGGGGCGCAAGCGTGGCCCAATTGGCAATCGCCTGGGTGGCCGCACAGGGTGACGACATCGTACCACTTGTAGGAGCCCGCCGGCGCGATCGGCTCTCCGAGGCGCTGGGTGCGCTTGATCTTGCACTAACGCCCGACGATCTGGCGGCTATCGAGCAGGCTGTTCCCAAAGGGGCTGCAGCCGGGGCACGCTACGATACGAAACAGATGGCAGTACTCGACAGCGAGAAATCGGGGTTCGGGGAGGGTTAGGAGTAAGATAGAGCCGGTGCAGGTATCTGGGCCGCCCAGCTCTTATCTTTACCACCCTCACTGGCGGTGCTCTTCAGATTGGCAGATACAGACACTTACGTCCGCTTTTCGGAATTTAGCATGATGCTTCCTGTGTCCGTCATGTGTAGGCGGAAGCGGTTGGTCCGCTTAGCGAGAGTCAAGCACACAGGCTGTTTCCGCCTCATGTCGGACATTTGCGGGTGGCTAAAAATTTCGCAAAAGCGGACATTGGTGGAGTTCTGCCAGCCTATTTTCCCTCTGGTATCTGCGCGCGGTTTTTGCTACATAATTAAATATAGTTCGGCTAGTGCTGCTCACTGATTCGGACTTTCCCACAAAATCATGATCCTCCCGAAAATCGCTATGGCAGAGCTATGGCTAAGGATTACCCACGCATACGCAAAGCCCGCCCTGACCCGGCGGGCTTTTTTTGTGTCTGCATTTCAGGACACGTCATGTTGAATACCAACGTAAGCTCCCGGCGACTGACGCCTTGCTGAATACTTCTGGCCTGGTTCAGCTATGAAGCATGAACGATTTAAGAGATAGGGACGCGGTACTACCTGCGAGTGTCGCAGGTAGTACCGCAGAGAG
>NZ_JBGLOV010000052.1:0-4422 GCF_041402665.1 Komagataeibacter sp. SM21 | reverse complement strand
CGGCTCCTTCTGGTGGGAAGAAGCCAGAGTGCTTGGTCCAATCAGGACAGTTCCAAATAAAACAGATCGCTCACGCCGTGGTGACAGACCTGCACACCGCACCATCCCCGCGCAGCGGGTTCGTTCTACCCCCACTAAGCAGCCTGTCCGCTCACGGAATATGAAGCAGACAGGCGGCATACGCCCTCTTTGCGGACACGTGTGCCTATGAATAGCTTTCCGCGTAGCGGACATCAGGAAGGAAGCAGTCGGCTGGCAGCTAAGGCCTCTGGCGGCGCGGCGGATCGCGCCGTGACTGACCCGAGCCGACTCCCTTTGATGATGCTGGAGGTGCTCCGCCTTTTAGCTGGAGCCGAGAGGCCGGTTCCTTGGGAGCTGCCGCTCGTCACGGAAACCGCGTGCGGCAAGGGGCAGTGCAATGCAGACTTTCGGACCAGATGCATGAAACACGGTTTGGACAAGAGTGGACGGAAGGTAGTCGTCCGCCGCATGTACGAAAGTTCCATAGGCCCTCCAGAAATTACATCTTTCCTATTCGATCAGTTTCATCATAGAATTGAACAATGCATTGTCTCGAACACCTATGAACTTTGATGTATGATCCCACATTCGGCGGCGCAGCACTCGCCCGACAGTTGAATAAAAGTGATTTTCTAAAAGAACCGGCCTTGAAGAACGAGGCCCACAAGGCCGCTATAGTAGCACAGGCTGTGGCGATTGCTCGCAATGGGTTTGCTTACTTGCCGTTGACCCCAAATAGCTTAGCAGGGCGAACGGTCTTCCAGGTCACCGATCTGGCAAGCGATCTGGTATTACGAAAGGCGGCTCAAAATATTCGTCGAATCACGGCGTCAAAGCAGGGAAGCCGGATCGAGATCATTCGTCGTCTAAAATTGTTCTGTGAAGAAGGCATTCCTTTCACCGTTGTAAAGATGGACATAAAAAACTTCTATCCTTCGGTTGATCAGGATTTTCTATCTATCCAACTAAACAAGAGGCTTGTGACCGCGCCCAGCACGGGATCGGTAATAAAATCGTTAATTAATCAATGTAGAAGTAATTCCGTGGGCGGTCTGCCCCCAGGATTGGCAATAAGTGCAGAACTCAGCGAGTTCTACATGCAGGATTTTGATTGCCATATGCGCGAAGTGCTAAAGCCACACTACTTTGCACGATACGTAGATGATATAGTTGTTATTTTGCCGCATTTGGACAACCCCAAGGCACTTAAGAAATTAATTGAAGATATTTTACCTAATGGTTTGAAGTTAAACTTCTCAAAATCGAAGGCATATACTTTTGGAAAAGCGAATATAAAGTTACCATCTATTGAGCATAGCTTCGATTATCTTGGCTTCAAGTTCAATGTTTATCAAGTGGGTAAAGACAAACCGTATTCGCGCCGAGTTGATCTGGATATTGCTTCATCGAAGGTAAAAAAGAACAAGACTCGAATTGTGAAGTCCCTTCTACAGTATTTATCTGACGGAAACTTTGAAGACCTTAGAGATCGTATCCGTATATTGACATGTGGCTATCAGTTCTTTGATGAGCGGCAGCAAAAGAGACGAAGTGCGGGTCTACAACACACTTATAAACTCATCGAAGGCAATGCTCCGGCGCTTGTTGAGCTTGATAGGTTCCTTTCTCGGATGGTCCTTTCAAATTCTGGGCCCATTTGTGGATGGTTGGCACTCGCTATGACAAATCAAGAAAGAAAAGAATTGCTTAAGTACTCATTTTTCACTGGCTTTAATAACCGCGAACACTTCAGGTTTAGCGCCAGTCGGTTGGCACACTTAATGGGGTGTTGGAAGTATGCCTAGCAAGCGCAAGTCACGAGTGAAGCTAGATAAAGCGGATAAATGGCGCGTTGTACTTACAGATACATCACCGTTGGAGGTTCCGATTATCGTTAGCAACGATGGCTTCTACAAAAATCTTTATGGAGCAGCCAAGAAATCGGCGCATTTCAAAAAGATGATCACTGCTCTTGTGCTGGACGATGACGGTAAAGGATACACTATTCCTCTCAGGTACAATATCGTCAAGGATTCCCGTAGCGTCAGAACCTTGAGCCTCCTACACCCGAAGGGTCAGGCCATTTTGGCCGAGTTCTATCAAAAGTATGAGGAACTGATCTGCGAATATGCGGGACGTGGACCATTCTCCATTCGTGCGCCGAAGAAAGTTGGAAGTTCTTTTTTTGTGCCATCTTCGATGGAGGATAAAAACCGCTACAAGAACGCAACTGTCGATATGACCGGGCTGGACAAATTGGTCCGAAACCCGGCCAGCTACTTTTCATATTCAGGGTATGATCACCTATACAAATTTTTTTCTTCAAATGACCACATTCGCCTAGAGAAAAAGTATCGTTATCAACTGTCTCTAGATATAAGCAAATGCTTTGACAGCATTTACACGCACTCAATGGCATGGGCAACTAAGAGTAAAGATGAGGCGAAAGAGAATACATTCGCCTCCAGCTTCGGAAATAATTTCGACAAGATAATGCAGCGACTCAATCACAACGAAACTAGTGGTATTTGCATAGGGCCGGAAGCTAGTCGCATTTTTGCTGAAATCATACTCGCCAAGGTGGATCAAAATGCACGTCGAAGTCTAGAGGAGAAAAGATTTCCCATACGTGATGGTGTCGATTACGAGTGCAGGCGCTACGTAGACAACTACTATGTTTTCACTAATGATCCTGCGACTGCCGATTTGGTGGAGCATGAACTATCAATCGCATTGCGGGAATATAATCTCCACCTGAATACTGGAAAGAGGGAATTCGAGAAGCGACCATTCTATTCAAAAAAATCACTCGTTATAGACGCGATCAACGAATCTCTCGCCAATCATTGGGAAAAACTCTTTGAGTCTGTCTTCTTGCCTGAAAGTGGCAGAAAGGCATTGTCTCCGAGACACATATACAAATACCGTTCGTTGTTTGGAAAACTCACCAGAGAGGTTAAGGCAGCATGCTTTGCCTCCGAACTCGGTTATGACGCAGTTGCAAACTATATAATCGGTGCCGTGCGCAGGAAAGCTATCGATATCGCAGAGGGATATGTTGGTCTTTCGGCTTTAAAAGATAGGCCTGTTTCCGATCTAAATTATCGACAGATGTTCTTTTTCTTGCTTGATGTTGGATTTTACTTTTTTACACTTCATCCAACGGTAGCGTCGTCGCTTCGCCTATCTCACACTATTGTGTGCGCTGCGCAGCATCTGCAAGAATACGATCCCGAAGGTTTTAATATTCTCAAAGAGGCCTCCCTTCGTTGGGCATCACAATTAGCTCGAGCGCCTAGCTTCGAAGGTTTACTCTCGAAAGAGTCAGTAATCCCAATAGAATTGCTCAATATTTTGATTAGTCTCCAACAGTTTGGGGCAGATGGGCAACTAGAGCATGATTTGATTTCACTCGCTAAACTGGACCGAAGGAGTGTGGGCTACTTCGAACTGGTCGTGAAGCTATTCATCTACGGTGACCGACCACAGTTCTCTGACCAGAGGGACGAAATCTGGGAAATTATCTGCCAGCGAGTTTCTTCAGAGAAGTCTCTGAATAGGTCTTCGGAGATAGTGCATCTTTTATTGGATGCGCTTGCTTGTCCGTATCTTGATAGAGTGAAACGAGCCGAATTGCTTCATGCTTCATGGAGTAGGATGGGCTCCAACCTCGGCAATTTAAGTGCAACGGAGGCCAAGACACTGGTTGACGAAATCCAACAGCAGCATTGGTTTGTTCGCTGGGATGGCGTCGACCTTTTGAATATGATCGAAAAGAAAGAGTTGAGCAGCGTTTACGCCTAAGATATCATAAGTGCGGGTGTCAGCCACGTTTTGCCGTAACTCGATTGCGGTACAGACATTCCGTTCAAACTGCGTGGACCGTATACAATCTGCGTAAGAGTTCGGTTTGAGCAGCAATGCACACACTTACGTTGGCTGGCATTCAAAAAGCCCTATTTTGTCGCCAACGCCCACAATCGTTCGTTACGCTGTAGTATCTGGAAGCTCACCCGAGAACTCCGCAAGGGGCTGGTTGTGTCGATCAGCCACGACGTGAACGCCTTTGATCCACTGTTCGCTTCCTGCGCAAAGCGGTCGTCATACGCAGTTGAATGAAAGGCAGGAAACATCGCCTGGGAACTCCAAAGCGGTCAGACCGCCTTCCCCCCCTTGCCGCCATATTTACGATATGAGTGTTTGCGGCACCTGAATTATGCTTATCGCGGGCAATGGAATTGAGACGAGTCGGATTACCCGTCCGGCAGGGCATCAGGTGGAGGGATCGAAGAACTATTGGTCGATGTACCTTGGTTTTGATTTTGGGCTTTTGGCGTGCTGATTGACGCTATCTGGGGTAGCATTCGATCTGCGTTTTGAGCAGATCGAGTGTTGTCCCCT
>NZ_JBGLOV010000051.1:0-4654 GCF_041402665.1 Komagataeibacter sp. SM21 | reverse complement strand
GCCTCTCTGCGGTACTACCTGCGACACTCGCAGGTAGTACCGCGTCCCTATCTCTTAAATCGTTCATGCTTCATAGCTGAACCAGGCCAGAAGTATTCAGCAAGGCGTCAGTCGCCGGGAGCTTACCCTCTTCGGGCTGGCAATACAGATAAAATACACCGTCATCTTCGAAGGGATATTTGCCGGGGTCTATCTGCTGTATCTCTCCATCACATCAAGAGATGGTCTGTACCGCACAATGCTGAATGCTCTGGTGTGGATCAGTGTGGCCCTTGCCCCGACCGTTGCGGTCTACCTGTTCTATGCCGTGATCGGTCACGGGCATGAATGGATCTACGCGAATATCCTGTCGGTATTCGGCCGTGCCCCGGAAGATCCGCATGTTCTGCTTCACAGGGGCTCCAGGATCCTGCTGGTGACGGCCCCGTTTGCCGCGGCACTCCTGCTGGCGCACGCGTCTGGCATCCCGCGTCCGCGCGGCAAGGCGCCAGAAATCGGTTTCCTGAACATGTGGACCCTGGTCGCCATTGCCGCCGTCGCGGTCTTCGGCACCTGGTATATTCATTATGTCCTGCCGGTTTTCGTGCCGCTGTCGATCGAGACCGCCCCGCTATTCTGCAAGGGCACCGGCAAGGTCATGCTGTACCTCATGTGTGGCACGGGCATCATCTGGGGGCAGTTCATGATAACCAGGCACCTCGGAAGCGAAGGCAACAGCGCCCTGTTCTAGACACTGGAAAAGAAGATCGCCTATGGCAGGGACGGATGCTTCTTCATCTACAAGGGGCCGGTGTCGCTCTACGATGACCTGCCCTACTGCCATCTGACGGATCATCCCTTCCCATCCCATTTTTCACTTGAGAAGGAATCACGCTCCACAGGTATGGATCCGGTAAAGGAAATGAACACAGTCCTGTCCCAAAAACCGGCATATATCATAACCGGCGGAGAAGAAGTTCCCGGGGAAAATCATGCGGTCCGGGCTACCCTCTATGATGCCCTGACACGACAATACACGATGATATATGGCTGGACGCCACAGCACGCGGGTTCGAATGATCGTGTCACGGTCTATAAAAGAGTGGACTGATTGCCGTCGCCCCGTGGGCACACCGCAATCTGCACGGGCAACACAGGAAGGTGGTGAGAAATCACTTCGGCTGTAGCCGGCCTTAAAGGCCAGCTACAGCCTGCTCGCGTGAGGCAAAGACACATAGGCGGGTTTCGCCTCATTTTTGCCATTCACTGCCCGGTTAAGCTTCTCGAATAGCGGACCATTTTCGGTTTTCCTTGACGTAAGGAGCCAGACCGGCCAGCGGTGAGGCCATGGATACGATCAGTCTTCTTGCCCTGCTCCTGACCCTCTCGGCAGGCTTCAGCATTCTCAACCACCACACATTGCATGTTCCTGTCACGATCGGCGTTCTGGTCTTTTCATTGCTGACCTCCCTTCTGGTCATGATCCTGAATCCGTTGATACCGTCCTGTGATCTTCAGGCTCTCCCGCGATCTGTGCTCGGCGCGATCAATCTGCCCGCGGCACTTCTGAACGGCGCCCTGTCGCTGCTCCTCTTTGCCGGAGCCATGCAGGTCGATGTCAGCCATCTGCGGGCAAAGCTGATGTCTGTGACCGCTCTCTCCATTCTGGGAACCGTTCTGGCGGTGGCGTTTCTGGCAGTCGCGGCGTGGTGTGTTTTCCCGCTGCTGGGGCACGCCGTTCCCTTTACGTGGTGCATCGTGCTCGGCGCTATCCTCGCCCCGACAGACCCGGTTTCGGTTGTGGGGATGCTGAAACGTCTGGGCCTGCCGGGACCGCTCCAAGCCGTTTTCGCGGGAGAAAGCCTGTTCAATGATGGGGTGGGCGTCGTCATTTTCGGTGTGACGATCGGCCTGGCGACCGGGGACAGTCAGGGTGTAACCGCCTCGGAGATCGCCCTGAGTTTCTGCCGTGAAGCGCTCGGTGGTGGTCTTCTTGGGGCCGTAACCGGGTGGATCGCGCTTCGTGTGCTCAAAGGGCAGCGAGACCCACATATCGATCTGCTGACCTCGCTGGCTCTGGCGACCGGAACCTTCAGCATCGCCAATCAGTTGGGCATGTCTGGTGCGATTGCCGTCGTCGTGGCCGGTCTCTGCTTCGGGACCAGCTACAGCCATTCCATTTTCGATGAAGTATCCCGCAAGGAACTCGACATTGCATGGACGCTCATTGACGAAGTGCTGAACGTCCTGCTGTTCATGCTCATCGGCTTTGAAATACTGGAGATCACGCCACATCTGTTTACGGTTCTGGCGACGCTTGCCGTGATCCCGCTGTCCATTGCCGTGCGAGCATTGAGCGTGCTGTTCTCCACCCTGCCGGTTCATCTCCGGCAGTGGGAGCAGGGCCGTGCCCTCGGCATCCTGACATGGGGCGGCCTGCGTGGCGGCATCTCGGTTTCTCTGGCGCTTGGCCTGCCACCCGGAGACCTGCGCGACCTGCTGCTGCCTGTCTGTTACGGTGTCGTGGTGTTCACCATCATCGTGCAGGGTCTGACCATGGAGCGGGTCGCCCGCAGGCTCTATCCGTCAATCGCCTCCCGGTCGCAATAATGCCCTCCTCCATTCTCCCGGTCTCGATTTCCGCCCGGCGGGTTCTCATTCTCGGGCTTGTCGCAGGCTATGTGGATGCGCTGAGTTTTGTTGATCTGGGCGGCATTTTTGCCGGCGGGATGACAGGCAATACCACCCATATGGGCGCATCATTTATCAGTGGGAACTGGCAGCACGGCCTGCTTCTGGTCGGTGTGCTGGGCGTATTTTTCCTTGCCGCCATTCTGGCCAGCCTGATGCGCCTGTTATGGTCGCCAGCTTATGGTGTCATGGTGATGACAATCTTCATGGTTCTGGCGCAGATCGTTCATGGATCTTCCCTACGCTACTGGGGCGAGTTTCTCGTGCTTCCAGCACTGCTGGCCGTTCAGGGCGAAACGATCGCGAAATTCTCCGGCACGCCCATGCCCACGATCGTCGTGACGACAAACCTGCTGAAAGCCGCATCGGGAATTGCGGAATGGGTGGCGTCATGGATTGCGCCGAACAGGAATGCTCGCCCTGTCGCAGGAAGCATTTTCCTGCCGCTGCTTTCATGGGGGGCTTTTCTGGCTGGCGTGATGGCCGCCGCTACGGGTCTGGCCCTGCACGGCAGTTTTCCGTTCCTGTGGCCCGTCCCGTTCCTTGTCTTTCTGTACCGGGATATCTGGAAAACGGAGCGCGCCGGGCAGGACGATAATTAAACACCTGTTCCGGCGGGTCCGGATCAGGCGCGGGACGTCTTCGTTTATGGATGCGGATCTGCCTCTCGGTCAGGTCAGGTTTTCATGCCTGACAGCCGATATTCGGCTTCCGCCTCATGTCAGACGTATCAAACCCTGTTTCTTTGTCCAGAAAGCGGACAGTCGGAAACATAAAAATTCTCGGTTCTTAGCTCGTTGTAGGCTATCGTTATTCCTGCATCCCCTCCCATAGCCCACCCTGCTTCACGATAGCGGCAATAACGGCACGCAACAGCGAGTTATCGTTCAGCATCTGTTTGCCCATCTTTTCATGCGCCTCCATCAGTTCGATGGTAGCATTCAGCCCCTCTTCCTGAAGATCAGGTGAGTTGGCGAACTGATCCTTTGTGTTGGCTTTTGCCTGCTCCCGCAGTTTTTCTGATTCTGCTAGCTTGGTTTCCAGTCCTGTGACAAACGCCACCTTGTCACCATCCGTCAGATCGCCTTGGAACAGATCATTGATCGCCTCAATGATGCGGGAAAGCTGCACCTTCACTTTGTTCTGCGGTTGCCCCGAACCGGCTTCCTTTATCGGCTCCAGCCCATCACCGGCTTCGTTCTTCAGTCCAAGCTTCTGCTTGCCAAGGTCCTTCATACGGTGATGCGTCAGACGCAAAGTCGTGGTGTCGATGGTCTCACGCTCACGGTCGAACTTCAGCAGCGGCCAGAGCATTTTCGCGAACAGGTACAGTTTTTCATAATCCGGATTGCCGTAGTTCAGCATCTGACTGAAAAACTCATACATCCGCACGTAAGATGCCAGATCACTCCGGAACTGAACCAGTCCGTCAATGCGCTCCTTCGCTTCCTTCCTTTCCTGTGAGCCTTCCGGTTCGTCCTGAATGATTTTCCGCGCCTCACGATAGCGGCCCAGCACACGAGAACTGACCGGCACAATGGCCGCATCAAGCTGCTGCTGTGACGCTTTGGGGTTTGCGAGGATATGAGCCACCCGATCCACTTCAGGCTGATCGTACAGCCCGGCATCGTCCAGTTTGTGGCGCAGGTTCACCACACAGTTCGGATCACTGAGATCTGCTAGTTCGGCCTTCGTGTAATATTGCTGGAAAGCCTTGAGGATGTCTTCGGGATCATTCTCGAAGTCGACCACGAAGGTCATGTCCTTGCCCGGATAGCAGCGGTTCAGGCGCGAAAGCGTCTGGACAGCCTGAATCCCGCCGAGCTTACGATCCACATACATGCCGCATAGCAATGGCGAGGTATGCGCGAAAGTTGGTGACGCTTGATCAGGCGGCAGCTTGAAGGTGGCGTACGCCGTCGCGGAACTCAACCCCGCTGATGACGTCCGGCAGGCGGTTCCGGCCGTCGAGCATCCGCCATTT
>NZ_JBGLOV010000050.1:0-5446 GCF_041402665.1 Komagataeibacter sp. SM21 | reverse complement strand
CCTGACGCGCAGCCTCTTCTTCCCGGCGCTTCTGTTCCTCTGCCATCCTCTGGCGCAAGGCGGCGTGCGCCTGTCCCAACACCCCTAGCTTGCGGGCCGCCTGACGCATGGCGTCCATCTTGCGTTCTTCCCGGCGGCGCTCGATGCCTTTCCTGATCCGTCCGAGGAAAGACATGGCCTCCTTTCCGGCTGGCGGCTGCATACCCCGTGCTTCCGCGTAATCCGTGGTCATGTCCTTAAGGCCGCTGCGGCCAAGCTGCTTCGCGAGCTGTTCGCGCGATCCTTCCTCGTCCCGTGCCCAGTAAGCCCGAACGCTCTGCCGGTGCCGGGTCATGCCCACATAGGTGAGGTTGCGGTCCATAGACCCGGTAAGCACAACGTGCGCCCGTTCGGCCGTCGCCCCCTGTCCCTTATGGAGAGTGCGGGCGTAAGCATGATCGAGATACGGATATTCGCGTGGATTGATAAGGATTTCACGCTTTCCAGCACGAACCTTCAACTGGTCACCAGCAGAGATGACCTCGCCAGTCATGCCGTTACGAAGTCCCTGCCGGTAATCGTTCCGCAGGAATACGATGCTGTCCCCCCGCCCAAGTGGCCGCTCCCCATGTGAGAGGACATAGCTTCGGCCTTCCTCAACACTTCCCTGCCGCACCAAGTGGTCACGGATCATCCGGTTAAGCGCGTCCACATCCTTGCGCCGGTGAGCCAGCAGCAGAACCTTGTCCGCACCCTGTTCCGCCCGATCTTCCAGATAACCCCGGGCCGCTGCCTGCAGCATCCGGTCCCGCGTTTGTAGGGGAATGATGTCCCCCTTGCGGTCATAATGCCCCAATCCGGAAGCCGTGCGCCCCGTAGAGAACGCAACCGTTGCCGCCCGGTCGCCATGTGACCGCTGCCGCCGCGTTTCCTCCAGCCGGGCGGCTCCAAGTCTGGCCTCCAGCGCCCTGAACGGGGCTCCAGCTTCGACCGCCTGAATCTGTTCGCTGTCTCCCACCATCACCAGCTTTGCGCCG
This sequence comes from Komagataeibacter sp. SM21, assembly GCF_041402665.1. Classification (NCBI taxonomy): domain Bacteria; kingdom Pseudomonadati; phylum Pseudomonadota; class Alphaproteobacteria; order Acetobacterales; family Acetobacteraceae; genus Komagataeibacter; species Komagataeibacter sp. SM21. Next base: position 4,430 of record NZ_JBGLOV010000050.1, on the reverse strand, counting down.
GCCTTTTCAACGTGGGCCATCATCCGCCGCATATGCCGGCTGTGAAGCATCCCGGCTTCATCGAGAACGATCACATCCTTGGGCGATAGCTTCTCTTCTCCGAGATCCAGCCGCCGCAGCAAACGGGCCGCAGTCTGGGATTGCATTCCAGTCTCGGCCTCGAGGACGGAAGCCGCCGCCGCCGCCAGCGCCACGCCCCGAGGCTGATAGCCTCCCCCACGCCACACATCGACAGCCCCCCGGAGCATCGTGGTCTTGCCCGCTCCGGCGATCCCTGATGCCAGGAGCAATCCTTCACCGCCTACCAGGTGAAGCACCGCCTGCATCTGCTCTTCGCTCAACCCACGTCCAGAGAGATAATTGGCCACCTTTCCACGGTCGAAGCGGCGGCTATCAACACGGCTGTTCAGCCGGTCCCCAATTTCCAGAATATCCCGCTCAACCGCGACCTGCGCGCGTGTTGAATACCGCGTGCTACCCGCCTCATCGAGGCCCAGCTTGACCGCCTCGTCATGCTCAAGCACACGCGCTTTCAGGTTCAGGAAGGCGCGTTCATCATCCACATAACGGTTCAGGACACGCGCCACGTCCCGCTCGGTAAATGTGGAATGGTGATGCGTCAGTTCCGCCAGAACAATCGCAGGATTGGCTTCAATCCGCGCCTGATTGCGGGCTCTCCGGGCCTCGTTCTCCTCTACACGTCTCGCCACAACACCCGCAGGCTCGATCCCTGCCGCCCGCTTCCGGCGCCGTTCCTGCCACGATGCCCCTTCATGAAGGCTAGGCTCAAAAACCCGTTTACGATCCTCGTTCGAGCGCCGGTCTATCCGGGCCTCGAACCCTCGCGCACGCAGCATATCGTTTGCCGCCCGTTCCCACCCGGCGCGCCATTCCTCATGAACGCCGCGTTCATTCCATGCCCGCTGCTTGCGCTCAAACCCGTCAGGACCAACCTCCCGCATCGTCAGGAGAATGTGTGCGTGGGGCGCTTCCTCGCCGTCTGATGCCTTCGGGACATGGATTGCAAAGTCAGCGATCATCCCACGGGATACGAACTGCTCCCGCACGAACTGGCGTACCAGGGCCACCCGGTCATCCGGGGAAAGTTCACGCGGGATGGCCACCTCTACCTCCCGCGCAAGCTGCGAATTGATGCGCTTCTCTGTGGCCTCAACCTCATTCCATAGCGTCTGCCTGTCCTTCAGACGTGCAGGCGCTCCGTCCGGGGTCATGATTTCCTGATGAGCGACATGCTCCTTTCGGCTGTAGTCGTGGGTCATCCCGTAACGCTCATCATGCAGCTTTTCGCCAGACCGGTACGCAGCCGAGGCGACAACGCTCTGCCCCTTGGCGCGACTGATTACCTTTGTCCGGAGATGCCAGATGGCCACGATTGACTTGCCCCGCAGGGCTCGCACAAACCGAAGGTTTGTATATGCGAGCCATTCACTTCGTTTATGTCCTGTTGTAGTCTTTTTTTTGGTGGGGGCGCAAGCCTTCTCACGGCTTCGGGAAGAGAGGCGGACAGGGTGCAGAGCAAGGCGGAAATGCGAGATGAAAAGCGCATGGCGACGGCGCTGGCCCGGATGGAGCGGGCGACCGAAACAGCAAAGGAAGCCGTCCGGCAGGTAGAGATAGCGGCGCAGAAAGCAGAGGTGGCCGCACGACGGCTGCAAAAGCGGACTGGATGGGCCAAGCGGGACGAGACACGCCGCAAGATAGTCTTGGGAAGCCAGTTGCTTTGGATGCGGGATACAGGGGACGCCCAGACAACGGCCATCGTCGGGTTCATGCTGTCACACATGAAGGGCCTGTTGCGGGACGGTGAGCGGGAGTTGCTGGACCAGATCGGGACAGACAAGCCGCCCAGCCATCAGCAGGTAACGCAATGCAAGGCGGCTCTCGGCGGCCTCCTCATCGCTATTGCGCGCCAGGGCGAAGATAGCGGCTCCTTCGACACGACAGACGAAGGCCCGATGCTCTGGTCACACCTCGCCAGAGAGATCGGACAGGCCGCAATAGGCGTGTTGTACCGCTCTCACGACATAAGATTATTCAAAGGATGGGAGATAACGCCGAATGGATGAGGACTACGCGTTTATCGAGAAGCTGGCTCAAACGCTGGAACAGGTCTTGGCCCAGATTGACGAGGGTAGGAGGCAAAGCGCCCTCCTCGGGCAGCACATCACCCAGTTCGATTCAGCGGCGGCTTCGCTGGATAATATCAATCAATCCATGCAGTTCTTTATCAGCAACGCCCAGAATGTCGTTGCTGGGATGAACGGCCTTTCGGACACGTTGAACAGATACGACCGCGCGACAAAATCGCATGCGCTTGTCTTCGATACCGCCGCGGACCGCGCCGTAAAGGCCGCCGCAGAACTTGAGGAAACCACCAAAAAAAAACAGAAGCAGTCCCTAATTTGGGTAGGCGGCGTGGTCATGGTGGTGGCGCTCATCATCGGTGCCATTTCCTACTTTGAAGGGAAATCGGCAGGGGCCGCGATAGGACAGGCGGCCACTAACGCCCGGGAATACGAAGAGGGACGTGCTCAAGGGTTCAAGGAAGGACAGATAACCGAGAAAAAAACGGCGCTTGATATCGCAACTGCCGCGTCATGGGCCAACACACCCAACGGTTACCGCGCCTACCTGATGGACAAATCAGGCGATCTTAATGCGATCCTCGAATGTAGCCGCCCGGGCTGGAGCAAGGAGACGAAACCGGGCGGGGACGTGATGTGTTATCCGAACAGCGCCAAAGAAGGGCTGTATGGATGGGTCGTCCGATAATAGCCCCTCCATATCGGCCACAGAAGCCGCCTGAGTGGCCTTAAATGCGAGATCGTGGGGATTTACCGTCCCACCTATCTTCCTGCCCTCCTCCGCGATCCTCTGGCCTCTCCGCTCTGCTTGTATCTCCTAAGCATACCCCTGCGGCTCGTTCCTCTGGCCGTGCTGGTCCGGAGCGAGCGCAGCGCGGGAGCGGCGTAGCCCGCCGAAGGCGTCCGGACGGGCCGAATTGCGGGGTTTTCCACAGTTTGAGAAGGGGACTACAGGGGAAGAGAATCTTATCTATTTCTATCTGGCGTGGATAACCTCACCCCAAAATGAGCATTTTTTCCGGGAAACCGCCAAAAAATAGCTTGCTATTAAGTCACTCACTGTGTGACTACTGGTTCACTCACTGTGTGACCTAATAGACGCCAATACGAGGGTTCTCCACATGGCCGCAACGATCACCCGCCTAACCTCGAAACCGGAACGGCTCCGGCAGGATCAGGCCGACCTTTTGAGACAAGCCCTGCTCCCATTTGAGGAGCAAATGCCCGCCGATGCTTTCCGTGCTGTCATCGGCCTGATCGACCGCCAAACAGCCAGCCGCAAGAGATGGACATTCGTCATGCTAAGCCCCGAACAGAACGCAATCGTGGTGGACTATCTGGCCGAACACTCCAAGCGCCCCCTGACCGCGCTGCGGGTCTGGGCGCTGTGCTTCAAACACCTGCGGACAGATACCGGGGAAATCCTGCTAACCCGCGATGAAATCGCGGAGAAAATTGGTCAGCCGTCACGCACCATCAGCGAAATCATGTCTGAACTGGTGGCTTTTCGGGCCATCACTCGAACCCGCCAGAAGGTGAGCGGCATGAAGGGGCCGGGTATGGTTCACTACTTCATGAACCCCAACGTAGCCACGCACCTAAGCGGCTCCGAACGGGATGCAGCGCAGGGAGAAGCGCCCCCGCTGCTGGTGCTGATGGAAGGCGGCAAGCCATGACAGACGGTTCAACCGAACTGGTTCGGTTATACCCTCGTCAAAACCTCGCCGTCGTCAATTGGATGCACGCCACCAGCAAACGTCCCATGAAAGCCATACGCGTTTGGGCGCTGCTGTTCGATCACCTCATGCCCCATACCGGCCAAATCATGCTGACCCGCGATGAAATCGCGGAGAAGATCGGCCAAAGACCGCAAGAAATCAGTCAAATCATGAATGAACTTGTGAGGTTCGGCGCGATCTTCTCCAAACGCGAGAAGGTGCCCGGGATGCGCGGGCCGGGGATCGTCCGGTATTTCATGAACAAACACGTTGCCGAGGTCGGAAGCCGCGCCACGCAGGAAGAACTTGCCCTAATCCCTCGCCCTGGCGCGAAGCTGGCAGTCGTGCAGGGTGGCAAGAAAGCCTAATCCCAAGGCGTCCGGGAACGACTGCGCTCCTCCCTTTCGCGTTCTCTCCTCCTGTACTCCGCAATGCGGCGGCGCTTTGCCTCTTCCAAGGCTCTCTTTTTGGCTAGTTCGGCCTGACGCGCAGCCTCTTCTTCCCGGCGCTTCTGTTCCTCTGCCATCCTCTGGCGCAAGGCGGCGTGCGCCTGTCCCAACACCCCTAGCTTGCGGGCCGCCTGACGCATGGCGTCCATCTTGCGTTC
>NZ_JBGLOV010000049.1:0-2500 GCF_041402665.1 Komagataeibacter sp. SM21 | reverse complement strand
ACGGCGTACCTTTTGTATAATGGGTCAGCGAGTTTCTGTTTGCAGCAAGCTTAAGCCGTTAGGTGTAGGCGCAGCGAAAGCGAGTCTGAATAGGGCGACGAGTTGCTGGCAGAAGACCCGAAACCGAGTGATCTAGCCATGGCCAGGCTGAAGGTGCGGTAACACGCACTGGAGGGCCGAACCCACGCCTGTTGAAAAAGTCGGGGATGAGCTGTGGCTAGGGGTGAAAGGCCAATCAAACTCGGAAATAGCTGGTTCTCCGCGAAATCTATTGAGGTAGACCGTCGAGTATTACCCCGGGGGGTAGAGCACTGGATGGGCTAGGGGGGCCCAAAGCCTTACCAAACCTAACCAAACTCCGAATACCCGGAAGTATGAGCTCGGCAGACAGACAGTGGGTGCTAAGGTCCATTGTCGAGAGGGAAACAGCCCAGACCACCAGCTAAGGCCCCTAAATCGTGGCTAAGTGGGAAAGGATGTGGGGATTCCAAAACAACCAGGAGGTTGGCTTAGAAGCAGCCATCCTTTAAAGAAAGCGTAATAGCTCACTGGTCTAATAGAAACCCTGCGCCGAAAATGTAACGGGGCTCAAGCCACGTGCCGAAGCTGTGGGTGCATTCTTTGAATGCGCGGTAGCGGAGCGTTCCGTAGGTCTGTGAAGGAGACGGGGTGACCCTCTCTGGAGATATCGGAAGTGCGAATGCTGACATGAGTAGCGACAAACAGTGCGAGAAACACTGTCGCCGAAAGTCCAAGGGTTCCTGCGCAAGGTTAATCCGCGCAGGGTGAGCCGGCCCCTAAGGCGAGGGCGAAAGCCGTAGTCGATGGAAACCGGGCAAATATTCCCGGGCCTGCCAGAAGTGACGAATACAATATGTTGTCGGGTCTTATCGGATTGATCCGGCTTTTGGAGTATTCCAGGAAATAGCTCTGGCATATAGACCGTACCCGAAACCGACACAGGTGGACTGGTAGAGAATACCAAGGCGCTTGAGAGAACGATGCTGAAGGAACTAGGCAAATTACTTGCGTAACTTCGGGATAAGCAAGACCCGTCAGTGGGCAACCATCGGCGGGTGGCACAGACCAGGGGGTAGCGACTGTTTAGTAAAAACACAGGGCTGTGCGAAGTCGAGAGACGACGTATACGGCCTGACGCCTGCCCGGTGCCGGAAGGTTAAGAGGAGGTGTGCAAGCACCGAATTGAAGCCCCGGTAAACGGCGGCCGTAACTATAACGGTCCTAAGGTAGCGAAATTCCTTGTCGGGTAAGTTCCGACCTGCACGAATGGCGTAACGACTTCCCCGCTGTCTCCAGCATCGGCTCAGCGAAATTGAATTCCCCGTGAAGATGCGGGGTACCCGCGGTCAGACGGAAAGACCCTATGAACCTTTACTGCAGCTTTGCAGTGGCATCAGAGACATTCTGTGTAGGATAGGTGGGAGGCTTTGAAACCGGGGCGCCAGTTCCGGTGGAGCCATCCTTGAAATACCACCCTGACTGTTTCTGATGTCTAACCGAGGCCTGTTAGCCAGGTCCGGGACCCTGCATGGTGGGCAGTTTGACTGGGGCGGTCGCCTCCCAAAGTGTAACGGAGGCGCGCGATGGTGGGCTCAGGCCGGTCGGAAACCGGCTGTCGAGTGCAATGGCATAAGCCCGCCTGACTGTGAGAGTGACAGCTCGATCAGAGACGAAAGTCGGCCATAGTGATCCGGTGGTCCCGCGTGGAAGGGCCATCGCTCAACGGATAAAAGGTACTCTAGGGATAACAGGCTGATCTCCCCCAAGAGTCCACATCGACGGGGAGGTTTGGCACCTCGATGTCGGCTCATCACATCCTGGGGCTGGAGCAGGTCCCAAGGGTTCGGCTGTTCGCCGATTAAAGTGGTACGTGAGCTGGGTTTAGAACGTCGTGAGACAGTTCGGTCCCTATCTGCCGTGGGTGTTGGAGACTTGAGAGGATTTGTCCCTAGTACGAGAGGACCGGGATGAACATACCTCTGGTGCACCGGTTGTCGCGCCAGCGGCACAGCCGGGTAGCTAAGTGTGGACGGGATAACCGCTGAAAGCATCTAAGCGGGAAACCCACCTCAAAACAAGGTCTCCCCAAGGGCCGTGATAGACCATCACGTCAATAGGCCAGGTGTGGAAGCGCAGTAATGCGTGCAGCTAACTGGTCCTAATCGCCCAATAGGCTCATTCCATCGCCCCCTCAAAAGGGCAACACACATGCACAGCAGTCATCCACTCTTCAACACAACAACAAAAACGCACCAACCCATCACATCCTCTCCCCATACCGGGGAGACTGGATGACCTGGTGGCTATGGCGGGGAATGATCCACCCGATCCCATCCCGAACTCGGCCGTGAAATGCCCCAGCGCCTATGATACTGTGCCTTAAGGCACGGGAAAGTCGGTCGCCGCCAGGTCTTCCAGTCTCCCCAAACAACCGCGGGGTGGAGCAGCCCGGTAGCTCGTCAGGCTCATAACCTGAAGG
>NZ_JBGLOV010000048.1:0-5589 GCF_041402665.1 Komagataeibacter sp. SM21 | reverse complement strand
CGCCCGCATCAACGACACTCCCAACCCACGCCTCCATGAACTCCTGCCCTGGCATTGGAAAACCATTGCTCAAGGCGAGAATAACGTCGCTGCCTGATCACGCCCGCGTCTCTCGCCGGATGGTTACCGGATGGCATCAGGGACCGTGCCACCCACCGAGCTGGCCCACAGGCGCAGGGGCTTGCTGTGCCGACCATCCCATGTGAGCGCCTCGCACTCCTTCAGCAGACCCGCCTGCCGGGCGTCACGATCGCGCTGGGCGCAGACGTTTTCGTTGCCGCCGGCCCAGCGTCGGCAGGGCTGACCAGGTTCGGCATCACAGCCGCGACAGGGCAGGGTGATGGCCGGATCTCCTGCCATCCAGGTGACGCCACAGCGGGTGCAGGTAAGCGGAGCGGTCACGTTGGCCCAGCGCATCGGGGCAGGCGGGCGAGGGGAGGTTGCAGTGGGAATACGGTGTGGGCGCATGATGCCTTTCTCCATTTCTGGTTTTGACATCATCCGCGCGACCGGGCCGCGACGGCCGGGGCAAGGGCGCCGCCTGCGGCGGGATCGGCGCGGCTACGCGACGACCCACCCCTTGCGCCGGGCGGCGGGGGCTGGTGTGCCCTCTCATAGTCCCATTATAAATGCGGCCGCTATGCAACGTTGCATAGCGGCCGCATTATCTAAAAAGCCTATTGTCTGTGTTATTTCCCATCTGACTTTGATAACAGTAAGTCGATGGTGCGCCGCGCATCCATAAGCACGTTTCTGTCCTCACCAGACAATTTCAACGCGCCATGGGGTAGTTCCCGACATTTTTTTGAAAAGTTCTTAATAGCCGCTAGCGATAACGATACCTTAGACTTCCGCCGTCGCGGCAAAGGCTCGGCCGACTTCTCTGTTTCAGACAATGATTGTGTGCTTCGTGACTGATTGGCAACCGAAACTGTAAGTTCTCCCGAAAGGGCTTGTCCCATCAGTTCGGCCCGGCGGGCATCATCCCGTTCTCTAACTATCGGCACCAGAACATTCACTGGTATTCTCAATTCCGACGCCGAGTTAAGAAATTCCTCAGGTAGATTCAGTATTCGAAGCGACCGATTAATCCTCGGCTGGCTTAAACCGATTTGACGCGCCGCCTCACTTTGTGACCAACCATTATGGTCGATCAATTTCTTTAATGCACGCGCTTCGTCTACTGCAGACAAATCCACTCTTAACAGATTTTCAACTAAACTTGCACTCGCGTAATCGCCACTATACTCAATAGCGAGAAGCGACGACCAACCAAGCTGGCTTGCTGCACGCCAACGACGTTCTCCCGCAACAATAATCCAGTCGCCGTCTTTCTCTGGTCGAGGACGAACAAGAATGGGTTGAAGTTGCCCGTGTCGCTCAAGCGAACTTGAAAGTTGTTCGAGTTCGTTTTCATCGATCACTTTCCGCGGCTGCGAAATATCCGGGAATATCTTATCAACGTCAGCTTCAAATGTGTGATGAAACTTACTACTTTCTAAGAATGGTGTTGCCATTTTCTCCATTAAACCCGCTTGAGCTGTAAGAAATGGCGATGCGGGTCGAGCTTTAAATTGTCTCGCCATTGGATTACTCCGGTGAGATGTTTGTTGATAAGACGTCCGTCGCCAGCAGGGGTGACGTTCCACGCGATATAGCTTCTGCAAGCCGAATATATGGACGTACAGCAGCATTCCGTGGAGTAAGCTCGGCAGGTATTTTAGATTCCCACGCAGCATTGCTGTATGCCGTGCTGCTCGGAACAGGCTCCAGAACGGGAGCGCGGTTTCGCAGCACATTAATGAGATGTGTTACAATTCCGATATCAACGTATTGCGTTGGGGAAAACTGGGTAGGAATTATCCCGCCAATTCGTAACCGAGGGTTAGATCGACGATGGACTTTCGATATTGTATCTAAGACTAAATTCACGCCCATCACATCATAAGGTTCGGTACGGACGGGTATATACACAACGTGCGCAGCAGTAAGCGCCATCCAAGTCAGGAATCCTAAGTGAGGAGGGCTGTCGATTACGATAAAATCGTAATCCGCTTTCACAGACCCAATAGCCTCCCTTAATAGCCCCTCAGTACCGGGTTCTCTTCGAATATCCACCTCAGCCAGGTCGATGTGACTAGGGGCAAAAGAAAACGGAAGACAACGTCCGGATGATAATTCTGTACCTTTAGGTAATATTACTTCTGAAAATGCCACATCCTTCAACAGCGAAGCCTCTAAAGTACGCCCATTCCTATAAATATCAACAATATCGTCACCAACCAGCGCTGAAGTTGCGCTAGCTTGAGGGTCTGCATCAATCAAAAGGACCCGATAATTGAGTCTAGTCAAAGAAAATGCAATATTTAGCGCACTAGTTGTCTTTCCTACGCCACCTTTTTGGTTGGCGAATGTAATAACTTTGGTTTCTTGCGGGGCCCGTTTTAGTAGGGCGTCCAATTCAATTGTAACGTCTTGAGGTACCGGCTGCTTATTATTCTCCCAGCGTGAAATTGTGTGCCGGTCATAGTTGCGCTGAAGACGCTCATTAAGAAGATCTTTTAACTGGGACTGTGATAATCCGAGCTGGTGTCGGATCGATTTGAAGCCGGACATGGGGCGCCTCGCTCTTAATGGGTGCCCATATCTTCGCACCATCAACAATCAACAGTCAACACCAACAATCAACAGATGTGTGCGCTTTAGCGATGGATAGTCTGGACTATACTCACGGTCCTAAGCAGATTACGTTCTTTGGCGAAAAACTGAGTAACGCTGGAATAAGCTCTTTTTCATCTCAAATGCTTCCGGCGTATGTGACCGTGAGTATAGTCCAGCCTGCCAGAGTCATTGACTATGATCGGATACGGCTTACCCGTTCTGCAACAGGAGGAGGCGACGGGTGTAGGGTTAAACCCATTTTATCATCTATATCGACATTTGCTTCGGGGTAGACTGAAAGAGCGAGTTTCAACGAGGGCATCACATCGCGCCGAAAAAACCGAAGTTCTTTATACTCAGGTCCGAACTGACTTTTTAATGCCGCCCATGTCACTTTCACCGGCACGGACAAAACGTGAAGACGGTAAGCTAGCCAAACATAAATATCGATGGCCATCGATTTTCCAGATATCTGTCGTATGGCGATCTCTCGTAGTGGCAGAGGATGCTCTATCAGTGACTGATAGAATGACTCGTCTAACCGAACGACGTCATGCCATAGACAAGGTTGCGCGGAATTTATAGTTTCGACGGGGAAAATAGCATCACGCACAAACGCTCCATTACTGACAAATTCAGCTCCCGCTTCTTGGCGAAAAAAGGTCAGTCTGCATCTGCTAATGCGACGACTCTGCTCTTTAACAAGCCGGTAGGTTTTACCGCCTACTGTCAAATTCATAGCAGCCAACCAGGCGTTCATGGACGCTCCGAGTTCGACATCTCGACTTCTGTTTCTTACCGCTTGGGTTTGAAGGTACAAAAGTATCAGTCGTGCTACGGAGCCGTATGGGATCCCAACGGGATTTTTCTGTGAATCTAGTCCACTCTCAACAAGAAGTTTTACAGGCCCCCCATCGCGTTCCCATACGGTGGAAGCAGTTTTTCGGTGAGGCAGAGCAGCCATAGCAAAACCAGCATGGGCAATTCCGATTTGTTGCTGCTCGTCCGTCATAACCGCGTGAGCTGCGTCTACGCACACGCGAGCATTCTTATCTCCGGTCGCTAAGCGCCGAGTTTCTTCCACTCCATGTTGCATAAGCAAATGATGCACTTCCGCCATATCCGCACCCTGCTCTAAACCATGGGGATAGGTCAACTTGGACTATTCTCACAGTGGTAAGCGTTTTGATCGCATGCCTGTTGGACTGTTCTCACGCGCAAGATTGGACTTCTCTCACGGGTCTAATTGTAAGTTTATTTGTTAGTATATCTATTTGCTATGTGAGCAGGGTCCAGTGGATAAGCGCGATTCGCGTTAGGACAGTCCAAACGAGCGTGAGAACAGTCCAATGAAAGGCAGGGGTAGGTAAAAGATCTTACCAGACCCTTGTGGATGACCCACTCCACCTATCAACGTGAGGAAAGTCCAAACGCTTCGATTGAGATGGATTTATCTATGAGCCCGATCCGAAAGTTCTTCAACCCTGACAATGCCTTGCTGTCCGTCGTGTGAGCATGCGGATTGAAGCGATCAGTGTCCACGCGGTTGATGAGGCGATGGATTTTTCCCAATCTTTGGCCAGCCGCCTGCATCGTCCCAGCCAGGCGAATGTCCGTTCAACCACCCAGCGGCGCGGCAGGATTTCAAAGCCCTTTGCCGTATCGGATCGCCTGATGATTTCGATGGTCCATTTTCCCATGGAGGCAAGTGCAGATCGCAGTTTGTCGCCAGCATAGCCGCCATCGGCGAAGATGTGGCGCAGCCAGGGAAAGCGCCTGCGTATTGCTGCCAGGACATCAACGGCCCCATCACGGTCCTGAATATCGGCGGCATGAACGAGGAGAAAGATCAGGAAGCCACAGGTGTCCGTCACGATATGACGCTTGCGGCCCTTGACCTTCTTGCCCGCATCATCGCCAGAAAGCCCGCCACTTTCCGTGGTTTTCACCGACTGGCTATCCATCACGCCCGCGCTCGGGGAAGCTTCGCGCCCCTCAATCTCGCGCAGGGTCATGACCAGCACCGTATTCATGACTTCGAACAGTCTCGCCTCACGCCACGCGTAAAAGTAGCGCCTGACAGTGGATACCGGCGGAAAGCATTTCGGCAGCAGGCGCCACGCGCACCCGGCCGACGCTATGTAGAGTATGGCGTTGACAACCTCGCGCATATCCGTCGTGCGAGGGCGACCGCCCCGTTTCGCCGGGGGCACGAACGGCATGATTAAGGCCCACTCCCCGTCCGTCATATCCGATGGATACCGCAGTCCTTCCCGGCTATGTTCACGTCGGGCAATACCAGTCCATGCCACCATTCACTCCATCTCTTTGCAAAGACGGATGAATCACAACTGACTGGTATTGTTCAAAAACTTTCGGATCGGGCTCTATGCAACGTTGCATAAGTGGATTCGCAGAAAAACCGTAATGAGTTTTTTGTGGTGCGGAATTGCGCTCTGTTTGTCCGCCGCTCACGATTGCTTACATTACATTTTATCGGTCCGGTCAAACACAGATCCAGCTCCTTCGCACTCTCGCAAAAAAGGGCTTGAGCCGTGACCGTTCCCAGTTCCGGAATACTGGCCAGCACGTCCCAGCGCTGGGACAGATGCGCATCTTCCGTCACGAGCGCGTCAGTCGGCGCATCGAGCGATGTGATCTGCGCCTCGATCTGCAGCAGGCGATGACGGCGTGGCGCTGCGGCAGACTGATCGTGAGGGTTTTTGAGACGATTGAGCGTTGCCGTGCGATCGCGCATCAAACAGCGATGCGTGGCCCCCATTTCGGCAAGGCGGTTCTGTAGATGGAGGGTTCGAAAAACCCTCTGGTATTGAGGTCTGCTCTGTGATTCCATTTTCCTTGCGTTGATTGGAGTATGGATCATGAAGCAGGCGGGATTTTTTGACGTTGAAGAGCGGCTTGCCCGGC
>NZ_JBGLOV010000047.1:3696-6165 GCF_041402665.1 Komagataeibacter sp. SM21 | reverse complement strand
ACTCAGAAGCTCCATGTCAATCACTCCAAAAACCCCCAGCAGATGATGCCGGGGAGTGTGGAGGCATGGGTCAAATCTCGATGAAAATTTCCGCCCTACCCGGGTCAGTTCTCAGTGAAAATCAACAATCTGCACTCGCCTCCATGGGAAAATGGACCATCGAAATCATCAGGCGATCCGATACGGCAAAGGGCTTTGAAATCCTGCCGCGCCGCTGGGTGGTTGAACGGACATTCGCCTGGCTGGGACGATGCAGGCGGCTAGCCAAAGATTGGGAAAAATCCATCGCCTCATCAACCGCGTGGACACTGATCGCTTCAATCCGCATGCTCACACGACGGACAGCAAGGCATTGTCAGGGTTGAAGAACTTTCGGATCGGGCTCTTAAAGATCGAGGGTGTCCTCAGCAGCTAAGCTCGCTCCTATATCTACTCTTGCTCCACGGCTGAAACTCTTGAACGTCAGCGCCGTTAGAGTAGTGGCATAATGGTTTCAAACTAAAAAATTACCCGAGAAGACGAGTCCTTACTTGTGTGGTAGGCATTGTAATGAAAAAGTTTTTCATACAGGAAAAAAGTAAACGCTTAGCAACATCTTTATTGTGCGGTGTTTGTCTTTGTGCTTTTAATAATTCTTACGCCAGCTCCGCGCCAGATAATGTAAAAATATTTAATCCAACAGAAGATAATACATCTTCAGAAATTATTACTGATAACGGTTCTTCTGTGTCTGTTGTGAAAAATGGTAGTGCTACACAGACTCTTACAGGAAATAACACCTACACAGGTTCGACAACGATCAACGGTGGGATACTAGCGCTTACAGGAGCCAATACCTATACGGGTCTGACCACTGTTAGTTCAGGGGCTGGATTGAATGTTTCGGATGGAGGAAGTCTGTCCGGGACGGCCGCCATTCATGATGACGGGTCAGTTACACTTTCTGATGGAACCGTCTCCATGACGAGCACGCCAACAGATAAAAACCACGGTCAGATTCTAGTTGGTATAAATTCCGGCTCGTCGGCAAGTCTGAATGTTGAAAGTGGAAGCGCCATTACTGCTAAAAATACGTATATTCAGGCTGGTTGGGCTGCTGGTAGTACAGGAACGATCACAGTAGATAGACATTCGACGATCAATTCTAAGCTGCTTCTTGTCGGGGAAGGAGGTAGGGGAATAGTTACCATTGAAGGAGCATCTTCTGCCACAGCCGCTGTGGTGGGGCTCGGTAATTCCAACGGCAGCACAGGTCAGATCTCGGTTACGGGAAATGACAGCACGCTGACAGCTTCTCAAGAGCTTTATGTCAATCTTGATGGCAGCGGAACGGTCTCCGTGAGTGATGGAGGTGTCATCAGTTCCGGTAGTATTTCGTTTGGGGATGGAGCGTCTAATAGTCAGACGGGTACATTGACGGTTGGTCAGGGTGGGACGCTGGAAGTTGGTGGCACAGATGGCATTGTTGCCGACGAAGGGAATAACGGATCTTATCAGTTTAATCTTTCTGGTGGTATACTGCAGGATACGGGCTCTGATTTAACCTCGTCTGTCAACGCAACGTTGGTGGATGGTACCGATTCTACAGTTGATACGAATGGTCTAAATACGACACTCTCTGGTGTTTTGTCCGGAAGTGGTAGTCTGACAGTATCCGATACATCCGGGTCTGGAGACGGAATTTTAACCCTGGCGGGTTCCAACAGCTATACGGGCACGACGGCGATCAGTGGTGGAACATTGCAGCTTGGTGATGGCGGCACCACGGGTGATGTCTCTGGCAGCGCGGCGATCCATGATAATGGCACACTGGCTGTTGATCGCAGCAACACGCTGACGCTGTCCCAGGCCATTGATGGTACGGGAGCCCTTGTCCAGAAGGGCACAGGGACAACCATCCTGGCGGGTTCCAACAGCTATACGGGCACGACGACGATCAGTAGTGGAACATTGCAGCTTGGTGATGGCGGCACCACGGGTGATGTCTCTGGCAGCGCGGCGATCCATGATAATGGCACGCTGGCTGTTGATCGCAGCAACACGCTGACGCTGTCCCAGGCCATTGATGGTACGGGAGCCCTTGTCCAGAAGGGCACAGGGACAACCATCCTGGCGGGCACGAACACCTACACAGGTGTGACAACGGTCAGTGGTGGCACGCTGGCCCTGTCTGGCACGGGTTCGATTGCGGACTCGAGTGGCGTGCATGATGATGCGGCGTTCGATGTTTCCGGTGTGACGGGTAGCGGTACGTCGATCCAGGCCCTGGATGGCAACGGAACGATTGCACTGGGCAGCAACACGCTGACCCTGACCAACGCCAACACCACGTTCGGCAACGTGTATTCCGGTGTGGCTTCGGGCCAGGGCGGGCTGACGGTTTCCGGTGGCACCGAGACGCTGACGGGCACGAACACCTACACAGGTGACACGTCTGTGGCCTCGGGTGCGGGTCTGGATCTTCCGGGC
>NZ_JBGLOV010000047.1:0-3596 GCF_041402665.1 Komagataeibacter sp. SM21 | reverse complement strand
ACGCTGGACGGAACCCTGACCCTGGCCAACGCCAAGGACACGTATTCCGGTGTGGCTTCGGGCCAGGGCGGGCTGACGGTTTCCGGTGGCACCGAGACGCTGACGGGCACGAACACCTACACAGGTGACACGTCTGTGGCCTCGGGTGCGGGTCTGGATCTTCCGGGCTCGGTGGCCGGCACGCTGACCACGGCCGGCACGACGGATGTCAATGGCGGCACGGTGGGTGGCACGACCACCAACAGCGGCACGCTGAGCGGCGAGAACGCCACCTTTGCCGCGATCGACAATACGGCCGGCACAGCAACGCTGGACGACAGCACGGCGGGTGCGGCGACCAACGCCGCGGGCGCGACCTTCTCCGCGACGGGTGGCACGCTGGCCAGTGCGGTGAACAGCGGCACGATGACGCTGGGTGCGGGCAATACGGTCTCGGGCGACGTCACCAACAGTAACGGCACGCTGACGCTGGACGGCGACACCATCACAGGCACGCTGGCTGCCAATGGCGGCACGTTCGACGTCACCAGCAACAATGCAACAGCCGGCTCCCTGGCGGGAGCTGGCAACGGCACGCTGGACGGAACCCTGACCCTAGCCAACGCCAAGGACACGTATTCCGGTGTGGCTTCGGGCCAGGGCGGGCTGACGGTTTCCGGTGGCACCGAGACGCTGACGGGCACGAACACCTACACAGGTGCGACAACGGTCAGTGGTGGCACGCTGCAGCTGGGCAATGGCGGGACAACGGGTGATGTCGCTGACAGCTCGGCGATCCACGACAATGGCACGCTGGTTGCTGATCGCAGTAACACGCTGACGCTGTCCCAGACCATTGATGGCACGGGTAGCCTGATCCAGAAGGGCGCAGGAACAACCATCCTGACAGGTGCGAACACCTACACAGGTGTGACAACGGTCAGTGGTGGCACGCTGGTTGGAACCACATCAAGCTTTGGTTCTGGCAACATTGTGAACCATGCAGCCTTCACTGTGGATCAGGACACAGACGGCACACTTGCCAACGTGATAGAGGGGGACGGCTCATTTACCAAAACCGGTAGTGGTCTGGTAAATATTGATCGTGATAACACCGGATTTACAGGGGCGACCGATGTCGACGCCGGTACACTTTCGGTGGATGGTCTACTTTCCAACTCAACTGTTACGGTGAATAATGGTGCTACATTGTCAGGAACAGGGACTGTTGGTAGCACGACCGTTGTTTCGGGTGGCACTATCTCTCCTGCTGGCAGTGGCTCTATTGGCACCCTGAATGTAAATGGTGATCTGGCGATGTCTTCCGGTTCCGTCCTGTCCGCAGGCGGCACGGCCTCTGAAACCGGCTCTATTATTTCTGTTAATAATAAAAATTATAGTTTGCTAAATAGCGATCTTGTAAAAGTAACAGGAAGAACAACTATTTCCGGGGGAATGGTCACTTTTGAAGTATCTAATGGTGGAAATATAAAATATGGTCAGGCTTATAATTTGCTGACGTCAGGAGGTGGTGTTTCTGGAAGGTATGATTCTCTTAATACAAATCTCACTAACTCTTATACATTTCTTTCTCCATCTCTATTTTATACGGCAAATGATGTTGATATTCTCTTGCAGAGAAACAATACGAGCTTCTCGGAACCCGGCGATACGCGCAATCAACACGAAACCGGTCGGGGTATGGATCATCTTCCGGCAGGAAATCCTGTAGTTCAAGCCATGGAGCAACTGAATGGTGCTGATGCCCGCAAGGCACTTGATGCACTATCGGGTGAAATTCACGCTTCGGCTCGAACGGCCATGATCGAGGATGCGTTTTTTGTCCGTGAAGCCGCGCTTGATCGTCTGGCTTTCGCGGATTGTGACGGTTCTTATGTCGATAATACGATCCGGACAGCAGCTGCAAACAAGAAGCGGGACGATGGAAGATGCTATTCTGATCGTGCTGTTTTCTGGGGAGAAGCTTACGGAAGCCTCGGTCGAAATTTTGGTAATGGTAATGCCGCAACCATGAACCATACTACAGCCGGCTTTATCATGGGCGTGGACACGCCGGTTTTTGAAACCGGACGGGTTGGTGCTCTGGTTGGATATGGAAGCTCTACCTACACAACAAGCAGTGGACGGGACTCTTCTGGGCAGAGCAACAATGTTACGCTTGGAGTGTATGGTGGTAATCACTGGGGAAATCTATATCTCAGCCTTGGAGCGAGCTATACTTGGAATATGATGAACACCCGTCGAACCGTCATGTTTGACGGGTACCAAGGTAACCGTTTGTCCAGCAGCTATCTTGGAGGAACGTCGCAGGGCTTTGGTGAACTAGGCTATAAGATTCGTAGTAAAACCATAGTGGTTGAGCCGTTTGCACGTGTTGCCTACGTCAACATGATGACTAATGCCTTCCATGAGCATGGTGGTCCCGATGCTCTGGATGGCAGAAAAACTGATACCGGTGTGACATTCTCAACTTTTGGCTTCCGAGCTTCCCAGACTATGAGAAGCGGCAATACGTTCATTACGCCGCATATCATGGTGGGTTATCGTCATGGTTTTGGCCTTACGATCCCCACGACTCATGAGATCTTTGCGGCAGCCGGAGCGGGCGATATGGATATTGCAGGCGTTCCGCTTGCGGCAGATTCAGCGGTCGTAAATGCCGGATTCAGTATCAAGGCAAGTGATCGTTTAGACATGGGATTGTCCTACGTTGGTCAATATG
This sequence comes from Komagataeibacter sp. SM21, assembly GCF_041402665.1. Taxonomy (NCBI): domain Bacteria; kingdom Pseudomonadati; phylum Pseudomonadota; class Alphaproteobacteria; order Acetobacterales; family Acetobacteraceae; genus Komagataeibacter; species Komagataeibacter sp. SM21. The sequence continues at coordinate 874 of NZ_JBGLOV010000047.1, read as the reverse complement.
GCGTTCAGGCGATCGACAATGGTGTAAGATTTCGCATTACATATAAGTACTAAATTTTACTGTTATCTAGGGACTTCTCTAAGTTCCTCAAAATGGAGAAGCATATGAAAAAAATTCTCGGTATTGTTTTTCCTATACCGGTTGCTGCTGCAGCTGTAGTTGGGTTCTGGAGCATGCATTCCGTTGAGAGTCATGCCTCTGCCGGGACACCAGATCTGCGCAAAACCGTGAATGTTGCTGCCATGTCCCAGCAAGGTGCGCATTATATCTTGCCGAACGGAGCTTCATCCCTGAACGAGACTTACCAAGATTGGGTGGTACTATGCCAGAATACGACGTCAGGGGGGCGTTGTGCAGTGGCTCAACAACAATCCGACGGTAAGACACATCAGAGAATCTTGAGCGTACAATTGATGCCAAATGGTGATCACGTATCGGGAGTGATCATTCTACCTTTTGGACTGTCTCTATCAAAAGGCGTGAGTATTTTCGCTGACTCTAAGCCAGTTGTTGCACAGGTTTCCTTCAGCACCTGTGTCTCAGGCGGTTGTCTGGTGCCGGTTAATTTTACACGTCAACAGATGCTTCAACTACAGTCAGCAAAAAAACTGGAGGTCAAGGCAAGTTCTCTCGATAATCACTCTGTTGACTTACCAGTCTTCAGCAAAGGTTTGACAGAAGCCATGGCACGTATCACATCCCTTTCTTCAAGCACAAACTAGCAGCCTGTCGGGTTGGGGTACCCCTTGAAGCGGCGAGGGTATAGTATGTTGGGATGAGCCGCTTCATTCCCTTTGACCGATCTCAGCCGTATCTTCTGCCGCCTGATCTGAAGTCGTGGCTTCCGGCGGACGATATGGCGCATTTCATTGTC
>NZ_JBGLOV010000046.1:0-6653 GCF_041402665.1 Komagataeibacter sp. SM21 | reverse complement strand
AGGCACGGGAAAGTCGGTCGCCGCCAGGTCTTCCAGTCTCCCCAAACAACCGCGGGGTGGAGCAGCCCGGTAGCTCGTCAGGCTCATAACCTGAAGGCCGCAGGTTCAAATCCTGCCCCCGCAACCAAACGTAAGCGTCTGAAAAGACAGAAGAAAAGCCACCCAAACGGGTGGCTTTTTTTGTGCCCGGAATGCGGCGCAGGAAACACATAGGAAACAGACGAAAAGGTATTCAGGCGTAATTTTGTCGGGTTTCACAAATGCGTGACAGCCAGATGGAGCGTCCCGTCGCCTGTTTCCGGGTATGATCCGACACTATCGAGTCAGGACAGCGTGCCCATGCTGTCCGCATCAGGAGACGCAGGATTACCCATGGCCGCAGATGAACTCACCGGACTGATCCGATATCTTGGCCAGGAGGACTGGCAGGACCGTTTTGGCGAAGTGCTTGGCGATCACATTGGTCCGGTGCTGGAAGCGGGCGACATCTCCTTCGAGGATCTGGCGGAGATGATCGGCCCCGACGTCGCCATGACGTTGTGGGGCTGCGCCTTCGAGGACTTTCTCGGGCAGGACTGGGACGATGGCCGGAACTTCGTGGACGTTTACCTCAAGCGTCGGGGCTGGAAGGAAGGGCCGCGCAACAGCGCCTATATGCGTGCCCTGAAGGCTTCGGTCATGAGCCTGTATGAAGTCTCCGATATCAAACCCGGCCAGAGCCTGATGGCGCGTGACCTGCTGCGGGGTGGGGAACCCGTTCTGGTGCATGAAGGCACGGCTACCCGGACGTTGAAACAGTGGGACCGGATCGCAGCACGGCTTATCCCATCTGATGGAAAGACCATTCTGGCAGGTGGGCTGCTCGCTTATTCGCAGGGGGCCTGCGAAGAACTGGCGGCGAACCTTTACGGGGTGTTACGGAAACGGTCGGGCAAGGCGGAATTTCCAAAACTCGATACGCAGACGCTGCGTGGGCTTGCACCGATGTTCACGCTGACCTGGCTGTTCCGGACGCTGGAGGATATGGCCCGGCAGATGGAGGGGCCAGCGCTGTTCAATGGGGATGGGGAGGATCTGGTTCTTCATGAGGTCTGCTTCCCGCTGGCTAAGGGCGTGACGCAGAAGAAAGTCGCCGATGTGCTGGACGGGATCGGAGCCCTGCACCCGGAAAGCCGGTCGTTCTGGAACTGGCTGAAGGAGCCGGTGAGTGGTCCCGTGCGGAAGGCCGGACGGGATGAAAACGGGCGCTTTCTACGTACGGAGATGGATGACGGCACGATCGTGCTGGGCACGCTGGAGCTGAAGGGGCGGCGGTTGCGGCTGCAGGTGAACTCAAAGGAGCGCGCCGAGCGTGGACAGGCCATGCTGCAGGCCGGTCTGGGTGATCTCGTGCGCGCTCCACTCACGCAGATCATGACACCGGCACAGGCAATGGAAGAGCGGGAGCATCACGGACGGGAAGCATCCCCAGCGCTGCAGATCCCGCCAGAGGAGGAAGCCCGGGTCATCGGGCAGATGCTGGAGCGTCACTATCGGCAGGTGCTTGATGAGCCGGTTCCGGCGCTGGGGGACATGACGCCGCGTCAGGCTGTCAGGACGGTTTCCGGGCGTAAAAAGGTGGCGGCCTGGCTGAAGGGGATCGAAAACACTACCGCCCATGCCCCGGGTGGGCACGGAGCCATGGCCGCCTACGATTTCGGGTGGATGTGGAGCGAACTCGGAATTCCAGATCTTCGGAAGTAGTCCGCTTGCGCCTTGGAGGCGCCTGGCTGTTATCAAAAATTTCAATGCTGAAAGTGGACGTTCCACTCCCCTGAAGAGTTTCGGGCGCCGTAAGGCATACGAAAGTCGGAGAGGACCGAACCCGCGACACCGGGACTCAGAGGTGGCCCCGGTTTTTCGGACAGGGCGATAAGCTATAATCCGACCTGAGAGAGGGCGGGTTTTATGGGTAAGGTTACGCGGAAACGGTATGCGGCGGAGTTCAAATCACGGGTTGCGCTGGAGGCGATCCGTGGGGAACTGACGCTGGCGGAACTGGCTTCGAAGCACGGCGTGCATCAGACGATGATTGCGCAATGGAAGCGCCAGGCGATTGAGGGAATGGCAGCGAGCTTCACCGGGAAGGCGGTGTCTGATCCGCCCGTCAGCCCTGCTGATGTGGAGAAACTGCACGCGAAGATTGGCGAGCTTCTCGTGGAACGGGATTTTTTGCGGGATGCCTCTGTTCGGTTGGGCGTGATCAGAGGCGGCAAATGATTGACCCACAGCGTCCCCGGCTTTCGGTCGTGCGGCAATGCACGCTGCTGCATCTCAACCGGTCGGGCGTCTATTATCAGGCCGTGCCAGAGAATGAGAAAAACCTGTTGTTGATGCGGCTGATCGACGCCCAGTTCCTGGAAACGCCGTATTACGGGTCACGACAGATGACATGGCATCTGCGCCGCCTGGGACATGAAGTGGGCCGCAAGCGGGTCCGACGGCTCATGGCGACATGGGCCTGCGGGCGATCTACCAGAAGCCGCGCACGACCGTGCCCCATCCGGAGCATCGGAAATATCCATATCTGCTACGGGATCTGGTCATCGATCGGCCTGACCAGGTGTGGTGTTCCGATATCACATATATTCCCATAAAACGGGGATTTCTCTATCTCGTGGCGATCATGGACTGGTTCACGCGCAAGGTCCTGTCCTGGCGTGTGTCGAACACGATGGACGTGGAGTTTTGTATCGAGGCGCTACAGGATGCCCTCATGCGCTATGGCACCCCGGACATTTTCAATACTGACCAGGGGTCGCAATTTACGACACCCCGTTTCACCGGGATACTGGAAGATCGTCAGATCCGCATCAGTATGGACGGGCGTGGGCGATGGCTGGATAACGTATTCATCGAGCGTCTGTGGCGGTCGCTGAAATATGAATGCGTCTACCTGCACGCGTTCGAGACCGGATCAGAGCTGAGGGCCGGGCTTGGCAGATGGATCGCCCATTATAACGAAAGGCGTCCGCATACGGCGCTGGCTGGACGTACGCCTGATGAGGCGTATCATGACGTGCCGACGCCATCTGGTCCGGGGTTAACCCCGGACCAGATGGCCAACAGCAACGCCGTCAGAAGGGCGGCATAACGACAACCGGGTATAGCTTATCAAGCCCATAAAACTGTCCGAACAAACGGGTCCACCTCTGTATTATCCCTTCTTCGGAACTTTAAGGATATGCGCAGTTTCCTGACATGTCTTGGTAGATCTCAGAGCTTTTTTTTGGAGGATTGGTAGTGCCAATTCTTTTCTCGCTTTGGGTTCATGAACAATCTATATTGCTCCAGAATAGTTTCGTGGGGCCACGATCATCAATGAGAATTCCGATGACTATATATGATAAACTGGCGGAACTGAAAGAAGATTTCAGAGTCCAGTTGCGAGTTATCTATGCCTTGATAATGCGTGAAATTCATACACGTTATGGTCGAGAGAATCTTGGCTTCTTGTGGGTTCTAGGCGAGCCTGTCCTTTTTTGCACAGGCGTGACCATCTTATGGACCGCGATGCGTCCTTCACATGAACACGGTCTGCCCATGACCGCTATTGTCGTGACAGGCTACGTGCCGTTGACAATGTGGCGACATTGTCTAGGTCATTCTGTTAAAGCGTTTGAGTCAAATGGTAGTCTCCTGTTTCATCGGCAGGTGACACCAACTTCAATTATTTTGGCTCGTGCGGTTCTGGAAATAGCAGGAACAACCATGGCGGGCTTGCTAATAACATGCGGTGCAATTTTTACAGGCTTTATGAAGCCGCCACAATATTATAGCATGTTGTACCTCGGCCTAGGTTTTCATATGTTATTTTGCATCGCAATCTCTATGATTTTTGCATCCATTAGTGAAATGTCCGATTTGGTTGAAAAAGGGGTTTCTATTTTCAGCTATCTTTCTTTGCCCTTTACTGGTGCATTTTCAATGGTTGAGTGGTTGCCTGCGAAATACCGTTGGTATATGATGATTTCACCCAGCGTTGAAAATATAGAAATGATCAGGGAAGGTCAATTTGGGCTGAATGCACATGCACATTATGATATATTCTATAATTCCTGGATTACGTTGCTGCTACTTATAATGGGGTTCTATTCTACTCAGCGTGTACGTCGGTATATATTAGTGCAGTAATTGATTTGGGGGCTGGCATAGGTTAAGGATTGTTTGAAACGGTTCACGCGAGGAGTTTAGGCTCAGGACTGGCTCTGTTGATGGGGTGAACGCCCCCTGACGGCCTTGGTGTGCCAGACTGTGGGTGTTGAAGCATCGCAGGAGTGACGTCCATGGAGAATGTTACCACTATTGATCTCGATATCGCCAAGCGTGTCTTTCACGCACATGGGGTGGATGAGCGAGGGATGACTGTTTTCAGCCGGAAGAGAGACTGTGTAGAATTTTGTGCGGTGGCATTTTTTCAGGCCATTGGGAAACGATCATCGAACATGATAGCGAGCTGGCATCTGACAGCGTGCCATTCGCGCACTGAGCGCTTCCACTGTGTGGGAGGTAGCATTGAGCGCCAGGTAAATCAATTTTGCGGCGGCCTCGTCACTCGGGAAGTGGCCGCGGGTGCGCACGGCGCGACGGATCTTTGCGTTCAGGGCCTCAATGGCATTTGTAACGGGTATGAGCATTGACGGTGCCTGTTAATTTTCACTGAGAACTGATGGTGTGGACGGCTCCCTGTGGTCCTGAGAGGATGCTGAGGAGTTGAATGTCAGTGAAGGAAACCATCATGCATCAGTTGGTCCGTATCGGCATGGATACCTCGAAAAAAGTGTTTCAGCTCCACGGCGTGGATGCCGAAGAGCGGGTTACGCTAAACCGGAAACTGAGCCGACATCAGATGATCCGGTTTTTCGAGAAACTGCCGCCGACAGTGATTGGCATTGAAGCCTGTGGGGCCTCCCATCACTGGGCCAGAACCCTTGGCGCACTCGGCCACGAAGTGAGGCTGATGGCGCCACAGCTTGTCAAACCTTACGTCAGGCGCAGCAAGAATGATGCGGCAGATGCCGAGGCCCTCTGTGAGGCGATGAGCCGTCCAACCATGCGTTTTGTGCCAGTCAAGACGGTTGAGCAGCAGGCAGCCCTCATGCTTGTCGGCATGCGGGAGCGGCTCGTTGGCAGACGTACGCAGCTTGGACTTGTGACGGTTTTGTGCCGGTATATGATCTCTTTTACGCGGCTTTGGCCTCGAAAGAGAGAGGGCTGATACTCCCGAGATAGGAATGGCGCCGTCGCGGATTATAGAAACCGTTGATGTATTGAAAGATGGCGGCTGTTGCCTGACGCCGTGTTGGCCAACTTTGTCTCCAAAGCATTTCAGCCTTCAGGCTCTTGAAAAAGGTCTCGACCACGGCGTTGTCATAGCAGTTTCCCTTGCCGGACATGGACGGTATCATCTTGTATTCCGTCAGCTTCTTCTGAAAATCATGGGAGCAATATTGGCTGCCGCGATCAGAATGAAAAATACAGCCAGGTGATGGATTGCGTAGACGCACCGCCATATCGAGTGCCCTGATAGCGAGGTCCTTTTTTATCCGGTCACTGGCGGCCCAACCGATAACGCGGCGGCTGAACAGGTCAATGACGACGGCAAGGTAGAGCCAGCCTTCGCTGGTCCAGATATAACTGATGTCGCCTGCCCATTTCCGATTGGGGGCATCGGCCATGAAGTCGCGGTCCAGAATATTGTCGGAAAAACCAAGAGAATGCCGACTATCGGTAAGCATCCGGTAGGAGCCACCTTGTAGACCGACAGGTTCGGATATTTTCTTCTATGCATGGACGATTTTATCGAGAATGAACACGAGACGGTCGCAGCGAGTGTCGCAGCGACTGCCCGGAGAAACCATGCGGCAATCGAGATTGTGGGAGAACGCCGACAGGCCTATACGTCCGCTTTTCGCTCCAGGGTTGTAGAAGCCTCTTTCGAAAGCGGCCTTCCCGTTCGTGAAGTGGCCCGCCAGCATGGGATCCATGTCAGTCTTCTCTACCGCTGGCGGCAGGAGTGCCGTCGGCGCAGCAGACGGTCTGAAGAGGGACACCTTGTGCCTGTCAGACTGGCAGAACCCGTTGCGCAGGAAGGCCAGGCGCCAGGCCAGATGGAAATTACATTCCGCGATGGCAGCATCCTGCGTTTTGGTCACGATGTTCCACCCGAGAGGGTCGAACGCCTGATCATGCTGCTGCGTCCATGATCCCGGTTCCTTCCGGTGTCCAGGTCTGGCTGGCAACGGGTGCGACAGACATGCGGCTCGGCATGCCGGGTCTGGCCCTGAAGGTTCAGGAGGCCCTGGGACGCAATCCCCATGCGGGGGACCTGTTTGCCTTTCGGGGGCGACGTGGAGATCTGCTGAAAGTGCTCTGGCACGACGGGCTGGGCATGTCGCTCTACGCCAAACGGCTGGAGAAAGGCCGCTTCATCTGGCCATCGCCCGCAGAGGGCGTTGTTGCGCTATCACCCGCGCAGCTGGGTTACCTGCTCGATGGCACATATCAATGCCCCCTCTTTTCACGACGATTGATTCTTAGATCGACATGTTCGATCTCGCGATTTCTCAGTCTCCGTATGGCTGTGAACACTTCTGGTGACTGCCGGAACAGAT
>NZ_JBGLOV010000045.1:0-6971 GCF_041402665.1 Komagataeibacter sp. SM21 | reverse complement strand
CTCTCTGCGGTACTACCTGCGACACTCGCAGGTAGTACCGCGTCCCTATCTCTTAAATCGTTCATGCTTCATAGCTGAACCAGGCCAGAAGTATTCAGCAAGGCGTCAGTCGCCGGGAGCTTACGATAGAGGTCAGGATACGCTCATTGTTTCCCTGGCTTCGCGATCTGATCGGTGACGGGGGATATGCTGGCGAGAAGTTGCGTGGTGCGTCGGCTGAACTCGGCCGATGGATGATCGAGATCGTCAAACGTAGCGATCGCGCCAAAGGCTTCGTCGTCCTGCCCAAACGCTGGATCGTGGAACGCAGCTTTGCATAGCTCGGACGTTGCCGTCGCCTCACGAAGGATGTCGAGGCAACAATCTCGTCATCCCACGCGTGGTTGATGATTGCCCATATCCGCAGGATTCTGCGGAAAATAAATCAAACCGCTTTCTGATTCAGGCTCTAATATATAGAAAAACCGCGCGCATACACCAAATGGAAAATAGGCTGGCAGAAATCCACCAATGTCCAGTTTTGTGTAATTTTCAGCCACCCGCAAATGTCCGAGATGAAGCGCAAGTGATATATCTGCTCAGCGCATGGCAAGCGGCAGGCTACTTACGCCTTCATTGCAGTCATTCACCAGTTCATTTGTGTTTTCCGAAAGCAGACACTTCATATCTGAAATGAGAGCATCTGCTCGAATTAGGGTCTGTTAGTCCTTGAATGACAGAACGGACTTCATAGCTGTTTATGATGAGCATGATGCAGTCTGTCTTTTCTGATACCGCATGGTCCGTCTGGGAGTCTTTGATCGAGGAAGTCCGTCCGAAGGGGAAGACCCCGCCGAAGAACCTTCGAGGGACGATATCTGCGATTTTCTGGCGCCATCAGAACGGTGCAAAATGACGCGCTCTGCCATCTGAGTTCGGTCCCTGGAGGATTGCCGCACAGTTGTTCATTCGCTGGTCGAAGCTTGGGGTGTGGCAGCACCTCTTTGAAAAGGTTAAAGACAAAGATCAGGTCCTCGGCATGGTTTTTCTCGATGGCACGACGATCCGTGCCCATCACAAGGCGGCCGGGGCCGCCAAAAAAGGGGATACAGTGGACGCCGCAGAGATCGTAAGGCGCCTGGCCGCTCACGTGGAGGCTTTGGCACCAGGGTCTGCGTAGCCGCGGATGGACATGGCAGGGCGCTGTCTTTCACACTGTCGCCCGGACAGGCACATGAACTGCCATCCGCTTATTCCTTGCTCGACGATCTGCCTTACCCACCGACCTATGTCGTCTGTGATCGTGGATATGCCTCGCATAAATTCCGTGAATATCTCTGGGACCGGGGAGTTCGTCCCGTCATTCGCCAAGGAAGAATGATCCGGAAATCGCCTGTCCCAAATGGGCTTACAGACACCGGCATCTGGTCGAAAACCTGTGCGCAAGACTCAAGGAGTGGCGGGCCGCCGCGACCCGATACGAAAAGACAGCCGCGTCCTTTCTTTCCGTCATTCTCATCGCTGCTACAGTAGACTACATCAAGGCCTAACAGGCCCTAGGTTCTGTTGACAAAAGGTCTTTTCAGACTGACTTGGACGTGATTCAACGTTGGTCTTTGCGGAGACCGGTGGATGCGTGGCGACCTGACGGACGAGGAATGGGCGATCATTGGCGGCCTGCTGCCGCCTGAACGTGGCCGTTGGTCACGACCGGCACAGGATAACTGTCTGTTTCTCAATGGAATGCTTTATGTCCTGCGTGTCGGTTGCCCATGGCGGGACATGCATGAGCGCTACGGAAAATGGAACTCGGTCTATGTGCGGTTCCGTCGGTGGGCAGAGCAAGGTGTCTGGGACGCTCTGCTGGAAACGCTGGTTGAACTCGGTCTGACCGATGACTGGCAGCACATGATCGACAGCACGGTCGTTCGGGCTCACAGCCAGGCGGCTGGCGCAAAAGGGGGACGCATAAGGAAGGCTTTGGTCGAAGCCGCGGCGGCTTTACGAGCAAGAACCACGCCCGTGCTGACGGTCAGGGACGCCCTCTTGGCTTCGACCTGACGGGGGGTGAAGTTTCTGATTATTCCGGCGCTGATGCCCTGATGGACCTGCCGGTCATGACACCGCGCCGACTTCTGGCCGACAAGGGGTATGATAGTGACAGGATACGAGAGAACCTGCTTTTTCGAGGCATTCTTCCCGTAATCCCACCGCGTTCAAATCGCACAGAGGATATTCCCTGCGACTTCCGTCGTTATCGGGATCGGGATCGAAACCGTATCGAGCGGATGTTCAACAAACTGAAGCAGTTCCGACGTATCGCCACACGATATGACAAGACAAGAAAATCGTTCCTCGCCTTTCTTAACCTCGCAGCCGTGAAATTGTGGCTACTGTCTTTTGTCAACAGAACCTAACTGGGTTTTCTCATTGTAGCGCCCCAAGCGCCCGATCGCTTCCACTACCTTCCAGAACGTGCGTCAGTTCATCCACCAGACAGATGCGGCCTTCTCGAAACTGATAAAAGGCAATAACCTTGATCAGACTTTGCTCGCCGGAACGACGTGTTGCACGAGCCACGTGCACAGTGGCAGCCTTATCATCTTCACATACGACATGCTGAATATCTATTTCCAACGCACCAAGAGCGTTGCGTAAGGCATGTGTGTGAACCCGAAGGTCGTCCAACGTCATTTCACGTCCATCGACAAATTGCCGATAGTCCGGCGTCATGAAATCCAGCAGCTTATCCGGAGTTGAACCAAAGTCCGTGAATGTGGTGAACATTTCCCTGATGATCTGCTCGTGGTGTGTGGAAGACATGAAATCCCCTTTAATCTTGTGAATTGAGTGGACCAGAAGATTATAAAGGAGATGCCTTTGGCATTCTGCCGACCGTAGGCCATAATTCGACTCATGCACGCCAAACCGTTTTCCTTTTTATCAGAAAATCCTGCTCCGTCATGGGGCGCTCTCTGGCTATCTGGAAGTCCCGTAAGACAGACGAACCGCCGAACCACTGACCTGCATGTTCACGAAAAGGGGCAGATATTCGTCGTGGAAAGCGGTGTTATGGCCGTTATGACTCAAAATTCCTACTGGCTAATCGGGCCGGGGCAGCTTCTCTGGCTGCCTCCTGGCTTTGTTCATAAAGCACGCCCCCACGGTGCTATCGCAGGCTGGAATCTGTATATTACTGCTGAGAGGTATTCTTCAGTTGCACAGAAGCCTTTTGTGGCCGACTGCACGCGGTTATTGATGGCTCAGGTTGAACGTCTGTCGCAAAATGCCAAAGAGGCAATATGGCAGGACAGCTTTACAAGGCTGGCCGAAAGCTTCTGGGATGAATTCCTGTCCATTCCGCGTCATTCTGTTTCACTACCTTTTCCCGAAGATGCTCGGCTAAAGCGGATCGCAGAAGCCCTGAGTGTCACTCCTGCTGATCCACGAGGACAGCAGGAGTGGGCAGATATGGCAGGAATGTCTTTACGATCTTTCATCCGCCATTTTACCGCTGATACGGGAATGCAGTTTTCAGTCTGGCGGCAGCGCCTGCGTATTCTTAATGCGCAGGAGAGGCTGGCGCGACGCGAACGTGTGACCGATGTCGCCGCCGCAGTCGGTTACGAAAGTCTGGGCGCGTTTGCTGCCGCCTTTAGAAAAAACACCGGATATAGCCCCAGTGCCTATACACAACGCTGCCGGGTTGGGGCAACTGACCCAATATGAGCATAATCTGGTAAGCTTCGTCATTGATAGGCATTGAGTAAACGGATTACTACAGGCTTATGTCAGTCATTTGGTAACTGCTTTTTTAAATACTTCTACATGGGTAGTTTTCTCTCATGGTGCGGGCACTTTTTTGATATCGTCTTACGCGCGCTGGTATCCCCGTCGGGCGGGCAATCATCTGCTTTTCAATGAACGGTCCTCCGTTGGCATGGATTTCAACATGTTGTCTCGCTGTCGCCGAAAATGGGCACATTCGGTTCTTAACCAGTTCGCGAAAACATTTACTCTCCTGTCTGCGGCATCACGGCAGATCAGGACATAACGTGCTCTTGCAGGCACCGGCTTCCCAAATGGGAAAACAAGTCTTCCAGAAAGAATGTCGTCATACACCAGGGCCATTCTACCCATTGCCATACCCTGATTTTTCAGAGCAGATCCCAGCGCGAGACTGGACAGGTTAAACTGCGATCCGCCAACCGTGCATTTGTAATCGTCCGTATTTTCTTTTATCCAGTCATTCCATTCACAATATTCAGGGGCACCTGTCCACGGTTCGTTATCGTGCAGAAGGTGGACATTTCTTATTTCCAGCGGTTGTTCTTTTTCTGCAAATGATGGTGTCGATACAGGAATAATAAACTCATCAAGCAGGTCTTCCGCCGCCACATCATTGTATTGTTTTGGGTCGTAACGAATGGCGATATCGATACGGCCTCGTGCAAGTTCCTCGCAATCCAGATCCTGAAACTCTGCAACAAGTCGAACCGGGACATGAGGATGCCGTGCGTTAAAATCCGCAAGACGGGGCGTCAACCAATGCAGGGCAAACGAAGGCGAGCAACTTATCTGCAGAGGCGCATCGGGTGTCTGTAGTTCTTCAAGAATAGCCTCGGTATCCGAGAACACACGTGTCATGACTTTGTGCAATGCCTCTCCTTTTCCTGTTAATGTCAGGGTACGCGCAGATCGTATGAACAATCTGAGGCCAAGATGCTGTTCAAGCAGCCTGATCTGTTGACTGACCGCTCCCTGGGTTACGCACAGATCGGTGGCTGCCCTCGTAAAGGAGAGCTTCGTTGCGACGACATGAAAGCTGCGAAGCGCTCCCAGAACAGATGTTGAGGGCAGAGGCATATCCATTAGCTCCACTAATGTATCAATTAGAATATATCGTTTCCGCCGGATGCCACGACGCGCTACACATCGTCGCCAGACCAGCATCATTCAGGCCGCGTGAAATGACGAATAGCAAAGATTATAGCCATATTATAGATTACTTGCGCACGAAAAAGCGTTGTCTCTGGCTTAATGATCGGCTGCCCCCTAACTGCCGCCCTGATCAGTCTATATTAGCTGGAATCGCTGATGCAGGCGCGCGATTCAAACGGTGTGAACCACTTCTGGCAACACTCTTCAACGAGTTGGGTCCGACAGATGGTCGAATTGAGTCTCCCCTGACCGATGCGGGGAAACTGGCCACATGTTCGCCCGTAACCGCGCCAGGTGCGTGGTTCATCAAGCGTGATGACCTGCTTCCAGTCGCAGGTTCGATCAAGGCGCGGGGTGGGTTTCACGAGGCTCTCGCCTATGCCGAAAAACTGGCGCTTGACCATGGCATCATCAATCCCGACTCTGACAGGCTTTGTCTGGCAGGAGAGGCGGCCAGAGAACTCTTTTCCGCACATAAGATCCTCGTAGGCAGCACTGGAAATCTGGGCCTTGCAATCGGTACCCTGTCGGCTGCCCTTGGGTTCAGATCGGAAGTCCATATGTCTGCCGATGCCAGACAATGGAAGAAAGATCGTCTTGTGGCGCGGGGCGTGGCTGTCGTTGAACATCAGGGGGACTATTCCACCGCAGTTGCGACGGCGCGTTCGCTCATGCAAGAGTCCGACTACTTTGTTGACGATGAAGCATCCGCCCTTTTGTTTTACGGCTATGCAACCGCAGCACTGGAACTGAAAATGCAATTGCATGCGGTCGGGCGCAAGGTGGACAGCCAGACGCCGTTGCTGGTTTATCTACCGTGCGGGGTAGGCGGTGCACCTGGCGGCATTACGGTCGGGCTGAAAGCGATTTTTGGCCCAGACGTACACTGCTTTTTTGCCGAACCGGTTGCATCACCTTCCATGCTGCTCCAGTTATGTTCTGGCCAGATGGAGCCGGTCTCCGTTGCAGAAATCGGACTGGATAACAAAACGGAAGCCGACGGACTTGCCGTCGGACAGGCGTCGTTGTTTGTCGCGCGTCGCATTCAGGAAATGCTGGCAGGCGTATTTACGGTTTCCGATGACGAGTTATATGAAAATATGGCTCTTGTAGAAAAATATCTGGGATTTTTACTGGAACCATCTGCAGCGGCCGGACTGCGCGGGCCAATATGGCTTAATGAAACCAAAGCAGGGCGGAAATATCTGAAGAGACATCAGATCGTTCCAGATCACGCGACACATGTTATCTGGGCAACAGGAGGTTCTCTTGTTCCGGAACTTCAGCGCATTCATTACAGGAATATGGCTGAGATGAAGATAAGGTCGTTAGAATGTTGATTTTCACTGAGAACTGCCCCGTGTAGGGCGGAAATTTTCATCGAGATTTGACCCATGCCTCCACACTCCCCGGCATCCTCTTCTGGGGGTGTGAGGAGTGATTGACATGGAGCTTCTGAGTGTGATCCGTCGGTGGCACTGCCGGGATCATCTTCCGATCCGCGAGATCGAACGCCGGACGGGACTGTCACGCAATACAATCCGGAAATATCTCCGGGCACAGAGTATTGAACCGCGGTTCCAGGTCCCCGAACGTCCCGGCCGACTGGACCCGTTTGCTGACAGGCTGAGGGGATGGCTGGTCCTGGAAGCCGCCCGATTCCGCAAGAACCGGCGCACGGCGCGGCGACTGCATGAGGATCTTGTGGCACTGGGCTATGATGAATCCTATGGACGGGTGGCTGCTTTCATCAGGCAGTGGAAACACGAACAGCACTAGGCAGTGCCAGACAACGGGTCGTGGTGTTTTTATGCCCCTGCGCTTCTAGCCCGGGGAAGCCTTTCAGTTCGACTGGGGCGAGGACTGGGCGGTCATTGCCGGGCATCGCGTCAAGCTGCAGGTTGCCCACACCAAACTGTCCTTAAGCCGGGCCTTCATACTCAGGGCCTATCCCCTGCAGACCCACGAGATGCTTTTTGATGCGCTTACCGAGGCCTTCCGCGTACTCGGTGGCGTGCCACGGCGGGGTATTTTTGACAACATGAAGACCG
>NZ_JBGLOV010000044.1:0-7130 GCF_041402665.1 Komagataeibacter sp. SM21 | reverse complement strand
TCGGGCAGCGTGCTGATGGTAGTCTCCGACATGTGGCATATCCCTTTCTCGGTTGAGAATTGACGGCGTCTGAACACCGCCATGATATGCCGCCCCTCAGGGCATCACCAACTTTCGCGCGTTACTCTATTTTGCTTGCCGCTCCTAAGTAAGTTCTGTTACGTATTACCATTCGTAATACGGAGCTGAGCTCATGGAAACGGTTGTCGTTCGCAAACAGGGCAATTCTGTCGGTGTTACCCTTCCAGCGGAAACACGTATCCGCCTTGGTCTTGAGGTCGGGCAGGAACTCACGCTGGTCGAAATGGCCGACGGAATCAAGCTCGTGAAACGTAATCTCAGGCTTGAACGCCAGATGCAGATGGCGCGTGAGACACTGCGTGAGCAGGCAGACGTTCTTCAGGAGCTGGCCAAACGCTGATGCCGGATGTGCCTGAGTTTCTGGAACCTGACGCGGTGCTGTTCATGCACGATCAGGCCTTGAAGGAATACGGCGGAACCCACGGGCTCAAAAGCGAAGATCTGCTGCACAGCGCGTTGGCCCGCGCAGAAAACCGCTGGCACTATGCGGAATCCGATCCGCCGGACACCGCGACTCTGGCTGCTGCCTACGCTTATGGCATTGCTCGCAATCATCCCTTCAACGACGCCAACAAGCGGACAGCCTGGAGTTGCTGCGTCCTTTTCCTGCGGCTGAACGGCACTCGTGTGCAGGTCGGCGCTCCGGAAGCTGTCGAAGCCATGGTAGCTCTTGCGTCTGGCGCAATGGAGGAAGACGCGTTCGCGGTCTGGCTCCGGCAACATTTTCAAAACTAGTGATTCCACACTTTCGATATCGGACCAGATTTTCTCATGAGCACGCCCTCCCGGACCGCCTCCCTGTCCTCCATGATCTGGCAGGTCGCCGATCTTCTGCGCGGTGACTTCAGACCAGCAGAATACGGTCGGGTCATCCTGCCCTTTACCGTTCTGCGCCGCCTTGATGCCGTGCTGGCCCCAACCCGTGACAAGGTGCTGAAGGAAAAGGAGAAGTGGGAGAGTAAAGGCATCGACGCCATGCCTTTCATGGAGAAAGCCGCCGGTCTGAAGTTCGTGAATACGTCCGACTTCACTCTGAAAGGCGTGCTGGGCGATCCGGATAACCTGACCCAGAACCTCTCCGCCTATATCAACGCCTTTTCACCCGCCGCCCGTGACATCTTCGACCACTTCCGCTTCACCGAACAGACAGACCGTCTGGCAAAGGCCAATCTGCTCTATCTGGTGCTCGAAAAATTCGTCAGCTTCGACCTTAGCGATAAAACCGTCGATAACCACCAGATGGGGCAGGTGTTCGAGGAACTGATCCGCAAGTTCTCGGAAGCTTCCAATGAGACGGCCGGTGAGCACTTCACCCCGCGCGAAGTCATCAGGCTGATGGTGAACCTGATCTTTGCCGAGGATGACAGCCTGCTGACCCCCGGCAACGCCGCCGTTCGCACCATCTACGACCCGACGGCGGGCACCGGGGGTATGCTCTCCGTCGCGGAAGAGTTCCTGCTCGACCACAATCCGGACGCCCGTCTGACCATGTTCGGGCAGGAACTGAATCCGGAATCCTACGCCATCTGTAAGGCCGACATGCTGATCCGCAATCAGGATGTCAGCAACATTTGCCTCGGCAACACACTCTCCGATGACGAACTGGCGAACCACAAATTCGATTACATGCTCTCCAACCCGCCTTTTGGCGTGGAGTGGAAGAAAGTCGAGAAAGCCGTTCGGGCCGAGCATGAAAAGCTCGGTTATGACGGGCGCTTCGGCCCCGGCCTGCCGCGCATCTCGGACGGCTCCATGCTGTTCCTGCTCCATCTCGTCCACAAGATGCGTCCCGCGAAGGACGGCGGCTCACGCTTTGGCATCGTCCTGAACGGCTCGCCCCTGTTCACGGGCGCTGCCGGTTCCGGCGAGTCCGAAATCCGCCGCTTCGTTCTGGAAGAGGATCTTGTCGAAGCCATCATCGCGCTGCCGACTGATATGTTCTTCAACACCGGCATCGCCACCTATGTCTGGGTGCTCACCAATCGCAAGCCAAAGAATCGCAAGGGCAAGGTGCAACTGATCGACGCCTCGTCCTTCTGGCAGAAAATGCGCAAAAGCCTCGGCTCCAAGCGCAAGGAAATGGGGGAGGACGACATTACCCTCGTCACGCGCCTGTTCCGCGACGCGCAGGAGGCGCAGCTTGCCACCATCACCGCCACAGATGGCACGCAGACGCGTGAGGTTGTGATGAAGGGCGCGGAACCACCGGAAGCCCCCGAAGGTGGCAAGGTCAGGCTCGCACCGCTGAGCCGCATCTTCCGGAACGAGGAGTTTGGTTATCAGACCATCACCGTGGAGCGCCCGCAGCGTGATGAGGATGGCAACATCGTCTTTGGCCAGCGTGGCAAGGCGAAGGGCAAGCCCATGCCCGACAGCAGCCTGCGCGATACGGAAAACGTGCCGCTGGATGAGGACATTCACGCCTACTTCAAGCGCGAAGTTCTGCCTCATGCCCCGGATGCGTGGATTGACGAGGACAAGACAAGGATCGGCTACGAAATTCCGTTCAATCGGTATTTTTATGTCTTCGAGCCGCCACGTCCGCTTGCGGAGATTGATGCGGACCTGAAGGAAGTGACTGCGAAAATCATGGCGATGCTTGGGGAGCTTTCGGCATGAGTTTCCCGAAGTATCCGGCTTATAAGGACAGTGAGGTTGAGTGGATTGGGGAGATTCCGGTCGGTTGGAATCTTCTTAATGGAAGGCGACTTTTTGCTGACAAGAAAATTTCTGCACAATCAGGTGATGAACAATTATCTGCGACTCAGAAATATGGTGTCATTCCCCAAAAAGATTTCATGAAAAACGAAGATCAGAAAGTTACACTCGCAATTTCAGGTATTGATAATTTTCGCCATGTAGATGAAGGCGATTTTGTTATTAGTTTAAGAAGTTTTCAGGGTGGAATTGAATATTCTTATTATAAAGGATGCGTAAGTCCTGCTTATACTGTGTTATGCAGGAAAAATAAAATAAATGATATTTTTTGGAGTTACCTTTTTAAATCGCGATTATTTATTGATGAAATCAATGCATCATCAGAAGGTATACGTGATGGGAAAACAATACGTTACGAACAGTTTGGTAAAATCGCTTTTGCTATTCCCCCACTTCCCGAACAGCAGGCAATAGCCAGCTTTCTGGACCGTGAGTGCGGGAAGATTGACGCCTTGATTGCCGAACAGGAACGGCTGATTGCCCTCCTTGCGGAAAAGCGGCAGGCCGTCATCTCCCACGCCGTCACAAAAGGCCTGAACCCCAACGCCCCCATGAAGGACTCAGGCATCCCGTGGATCGGGATGGTGCCGGAAGGGTGGGAAATTCTCTCACTCAATAAAGTAGTAAGAAATTTTGTTGATTACCGTGGTGTTACACCTAATAAAGTCGAAAGTGGTATTCCACTTATTACTGCATCATGCATAAAGCATGGTCGAATTGATCATTCCATAGATCCTGTTTTTATAACAGAAAAAGAATATAATAGGAGAATGACACGCGGATTTCCGAGGGTTGGAGATGTAATTCTCACTACAGAAGCTCCGCTTGGTGAAGTTGCTATCATAGAAGATGCATTAATATCTCCAGGACAGAGAATGATTCTATTTAAACTCGATGAAAACATGTCCAGTTTTTATATGAGAGCATATTATTTATCTGACATTGGCAGGCAGGAACTCAGAAGCCGCGCCAGCGGGTCGACAGCAAGTGGCATAAGAGCTGACAGACTGCGTGCAAGTGCCATCCCAGTTCCTCCTCTGAATGAGCAGAAGGAAATATGCGCTTATATTGATAGGAAGACCTCTGCTTTTGAGAGTCTCGAACAACAGATAAGATATGAGTTGAACCTCCTCAAAGAACGTCGCGCCGCCCTCATCTCCACCGCCGTCACCGGCAAGATCGACGTCCGCGCCCAGAGCAAAGCCATCGCAGCATGATCGACACCAAAGGCCGCTCTCTGGAACTTTTCTATATCGACGGTCATCCGGACGGCATGATCACTGCCGAATTATTCAACTGGACGGGGCATGTGTTCGTCACGCCGCGCACGCGCCTGACGGACGCGCTCAAACGGGAGGAATCCGGTTATGCCGGGGTCTATCTGCTGCTGGGCGAGAAGGACGGGCAGGACTTCGCCTATATCGGGGAGGCCGAAGATCTCGGTGTCAGACTGAAACAGCACGCGGCGGCGATCGACAAGGACTGGTGGGAAACCGCTGTTCTGGTCTCCGCCAGCGCGAACCGGCTCAACAAGGCGCATGTAAAGTATTTGGAAGCGCGGCTTATCGTCATGGCGCGGGAGATTGGACACACACCGCTGCACAACGGCAACTCTCCGAAACCGCCGGGGCTGACGGAGGCAGATATTGCCAAGATGGAGGCGTTTCTTGCCAGTCTGATGGTGGTGCTGCCAGCCATCCGGGTGGATATGTTTATCCAGCGCAGCCGCCCGGCGGGATCATCGCGGCCCGTTCCGGTCTTTGAAACGTCGGAAGGAGAGGGAGCCGATGCGGCTCCTGAGGCAGTCCGTTTTGTCCTGCACAAGCCGCGCATTGATCTGACGGCAAAGGCTGTTTTTCAGGACGGCGAATTTATTGTTGAAGCCGGATCGCAGGCCCGGAGTGACTGGCAGAGAGAGGACAGCGCACAGGCTGGTTCCTATAAGCCGCTGCATGACGAACTGGTACGGTCTGGCATTTTGCAAACGGCTGGAACGCATCGGGTTTTTACGAAAGATTATGCCTTCAGAAGCCCGAGTGCAGCCGCTGCGGTTGTTTTCGGACATTCCGTGAGCGGGCCTGCTGCGTGGAAGCTGGAGAGCAACCCGGACATCTCGTTCCGCGACTGGCAGGCCAGTCAGCTTGATGCCGTAACAGAAAAAGGCACCGGTGAATGACCGATCTTCACAAGGAGCACCATCTGGAATCCGAAATCTGCGATTGCCTCGGACGTTCCGGCTGGCTTTATGAAGATGGCTCTGCCGCGCGGTATGACGTGGCGCAGGCCCTGTTTCCCGAAGATCTGCTGGCGTGGGTGCGCGAATGCGAGCCGGAGGCGTGGGAGACGCTGGAGAAAACGCACGGGGGCTCGGCTGGCGCTGTTTTGTGCCAGCGTGTACGGGACGCGCTGAACACGCGGGGCACGCTCATTGTCCTGCGTGACGGGCTGGACATTATTGGACTGACAAAGACGCTGAAGATCTGTCAGTTCCGTCCCGCCCTGACCATGAATCCCCATCTGCGTCAGCGCTATGACGCCAATCGCCTGCGCGTGGTGCGGCAGGTGCGTTATTCAGCCAGCAACGGCAATGAGCTGGATCTGGTGCTGTTTCTGAATGGCGTTCCGGTTGCGACCGCCGAACTGAAATCAAACTACACACAGTCGGTTCAGGATGCGGTGGAGCAGTATTGCACAGACCGCCTGCCAAAACCGCCCGGCAAGCCTGCGGAACCGCTGCTTTCGGTTCCCGGCGGAGCGGTCGTGCATTTTGCTGTCAGCAACAGCGATGTGATGATGTGCACCCATCTGGATGGTGCACACAGCCGTTTTCTGCCGTTCAATCAGGGGAATGAGGGCGGTGCAGGTAATCCCGGCACCACGGCGTATCTGTGGCGAGAGGTCTGGCAGCCAGATTCATGGCTGGACATTCTTGGTCGCTACGTCATTCCGGTGAAGAAAAAGGGGAAGATCTCGGGCTGGATCTTTCCGCGCTATCATCAGCTTGCCGCCACCCGGCTGCTGGTCTCCACCATTCTGGAGGAGGGGCCGGGGCAGCGTTACCTGATCCAGCACTCTGCCGGGTCGGGCAAGACAAACTCCATCGCATGGACGGCGCATTTTCTGTCCGATCTGCATGACGCGCACAATCACAAGCTGTTCGATACTGTCATTGTGGTGTCGGATCGCACGGTTCTGGACCGGCAGCTTTCAGAAACCATCGAGAGTTTTGAGCGCACGCGTGGCGTCGTGGCGTCGATCTCTGGCAACGGGGGCAGCAAGAGTCAGGAACTGGCAGCGGCTCTGCATACCGGCAAGAAAATCATCATCTGCACGATTCAGACCTTTCCGTTCGCGCTGGAGGAAATCCGTCAGCTTGCGGCGACCCAGGGCAAGCACTTCGCCGTGATTGCTGATGAGGCTCATTCCTCTCAGACCGGAACATCCGCCAGCAAGCTCAAGGCTGCCCTTTCATCCGGGGAACTTGCAGAGCTTGCGGACGGCGGAGAAATCAGCACGGAAGACCTGCTAGCGGCGGAAATGGCGCAGCGGACTGCGGCAGACGCGGGAATTTCTTTTATTGCTTTCACGGCTACGCCAAAGGCCAAAACGCTGGAACTGTTCGGGCGGTTGCCGCATCCGGGTCTGCCCAAGGGCGAGGACAACAAGCCTGAGGCGTTCCATGTCTATTCCATGCGGCAGGCTATCGAGGAAGAATTCATCCTTGATGTGTTGCAGAATTATGTGTCCTGGAAACAGGCGTTTCGCCTGAGCCAGAACGGACAGATTCTGGATAACGAGGAAGTCGAGGCTTCGGAGGCAAAGAAAGCGCTGATGAAGTGGGTGCGCCTGCATCCCACCAACATCGCCGCGCGCGTGCAGATTGTGGTGGAGCATTTCCGCCAAAATGTGCAGCCTCTCCTTGGCGGCAAGGCACGCGCTATGGTCGTGACGGCCAGCCGCAAGGAGGCCGTGCGCTGGAAACTGGCTATGGATCGCTATGTGAAGGAAAAGCATTATCCCTTCGGGCTTCTCGCAGCATTCTCGGGCGAAGTGGATGACCCAGAAAGTGGCCCGGAGCCCTTTACGGAAAGCAATATCAACCCGGCACTCAAAGGGCGCGACCTGAGGGAAGTCTTTGCCGAAGATCCATGGCGGATTCTGATCGTGGCGAACAAGTTCCAGACGGGTTTCGATCAGCCATTGCTGAGTAACGCGCGAAAGTTGGTGATGCCCTGAGGGGCGGCATATCATGGCGGTGTTCAGACGCCGTCAATTCTCAACCGAGAAAGGGATATGCCACATGTCGGAGACTACCATCAGCACGCTGCCCG
>NZ_JBGLOV010000043.1:0-7613 GCF_041402665.1 Komagataeibacter sp. SM21 | reverse complement strand
TTACACTGGCGATCAGCGAAACGGCAGAAGCCCGTGACCTTATCATCCGGGAGCGGCAGATACGCCTCGCCACGAATGTCGAACAGAGGCTCATGGATACCGCCTACCGGCAGCAGCGGGCGCTTGCTGCCCAGCAGGTCAGCGAGACGTGGATCCTGAGCGGCCGGATCATCGGCGGATGGGAGGTCGTCATCGCTTGTCTCGAACGCTATCGCGAAGGTCGGCATGTGCGGAAGGTGAAATCCGGGAAGGCGCCCGTGAGCGCACCTGTCCAGTCCGAACCGGTGGTGCAGGATGGAAATGTGGTGTCCCTGGGCGCCTGGCGGAACAGAAGTAAAGGAACCGGCTAAGGTTCTTTTTCCTGTGCCACCATAGGGTTCGGGTTAATGCGGCGCAGTTCTTCATTGACGCGGGGCTGCCAGCCCGGTCCTGTTGCCGGCCATCCGGCCAGCACGTTTTCATCAAGGCGCAGCGTCACCTGCTTTTTTGGGTGTGTCGCTATGGGCCGACCGCGCCGGATCAGCTGGTTGCCCTGCCGTATTTCCGCCCGGTCAAAGAAATCTTCCGTCAGTTCCGGTGCATCATCGGGATCAACCCATGCGGTTGCGCCAGAGAGCTTCTTCGCGTTCATGTGCATGCCTCATCGAAAATATACGGCGGCCCACGCCGGGCGGGGTCTTCGATCTTGCGAGATTACCTTTTTTTCTGTTAAAAGAGACTATGAGTTATGTGATCGAACAGCCAGCACTCGTGAACGAGAGGGCGCCGAAAGCGATGGAAACCAGCATAATGGACCAGGCACGGTTTGATCGGATCGCCGCTCAGGCCGAGGCCGCGAAAGCAGCAATGGGACCGGATTATGGTCAGGACATAACACATATGCCCCGCCAGGAGCTTATTGATCTCCTGCGGACGAAAATGAGTGAAAGTGCCTGATCTCCCTGAACCATGGGTTCCTCTTTCTCTCGCCCGGATAGAAGAAAAACCAAAAAGAGTCGTATTAGACAAATATTTTAAATCAAAATCAGGCTTAAGCTCGAAAGAAGAGCAGGATTTTGCTGATATTACAGCGTGCATCGAACGCGGGGAAGATTTATCGGCCTATTACCGGGCGTCGACAGGGTACGATAAGTTATTAAAAGAACATCAGGTCATGCATCTCCATCTTGGTGGAAAGGATCGGATGCACTTTTATACCTGATTCAGTATCCGGAGTGTGTTCTGTTTTTGTGTGTAGATAGTCATATTCACCTGAATGATGTCCCCGTCGGGAAACGTTTTCCCCTACTGGGACGGCGGTCTCACGAAAAGGGACTTAAGGCAGCATGCGATGAGGGAACAAAGCGTTCTGGAAATCCAACGGACCCGGATGATACCGAACTCAAGTCCTGATTGAGGCGCTAGTGAAAATCCCGGGAGCGTATTGATATCCCGTCGTCAGACTGGCCAACCGTAGCCAGAAGCGGCGTCATGTCATCGAGTTCCCTGACAACGACATGAATGACGTCACCCTCTTTCTGGAGGGTTCCGTGACACGCGACCATACTGGCTGACAGCACGACGCGGCGCTGCCGCTCTATCCGGTCCGGCCACAGGATCAGGTTGGCCATGCCGGTTTCGTCCTCGATCGTGAGGAACATCGTGCCGTTTGCGGTGCCCGGGCGCTGGCGCATGATGACGATGCCCGCAATGGTGACGCGCCGCCTGTCCGCAAGGGTATGAAGATCCCCACAGCGGGTGATTCCACGACAGTCCAGTTCTTCGCGCAGGAAGGCGACAGGATGACTGCGCAGCGTGAGGCCGGCTGCGTGGTAATCGTCGACGACATTCTGCCCTTCCGTCATCTCAGGCAGCACGAAAACCGGCTCGACAATCTCCGGCTCCGGACGGTTGCGATGTCGGTCGGCCGCGGCAAAAAGCGGCATCGGGGCGTCCACCATGGCCTTTATGTCCCATAGCGCGCCCCGGCGATCCCTACCCAGGGCGTGAAAGGCGTCGGCTTCAGCCAGCGCCTGCAGCGCACGCTGGTCCAGCCCGGCCCGCCGCCAGACGTCTTCAGGGCTTTCATAGGCAGAAGACCGGCATGCCACCAGTTTCGCCGCCTGCTGGTTCGACAGTCCCTTCACCAGTCTCAGCCCCAGCCGCACGGCAAGGAGACGCCCTGATCCCGCCTTCTCAAGCGCGCAGCCCCATCGGCTGGCGTTAACGCAGATCGGGCGGACCGGCACCCCATGCCGCCGTGCATCCCCGACAATCTGCGCCGGTGCGTAGAACCCCATCGGCTGGGAATTGAGCAGGGCTGCGCAGAAGACGTCCGGATGGTGGCATTTGATGTAGGACGAGGCATAGGCGATCAGGGCAAAGCTTGCCGCATGGCTTTCAGGAAAGCCGTAGGAGCCAAACCCCTCCAGCTGCGCGAACGTGCGCTCCGCAAACGCGGGGTCATAGCCCCGCTCCGTCATGCCATTGACCAGACGGTCCCGGAAATAGGTGACGGTTCCCTCTCCCTTGAATGTGCCCATGGCGCGGCGCAACTGGTCGGCTTCGCCGGGCGAGAAGCCAGCGCAGTGAATGGCGACCTGCATGGCCTGTTCCTGGAACAGTGGCACGCCAAGCGTCTTTCCAAGGATACGCTCCAGCGCCGGTGAGGGGCAGTCGGGTTTCTGCCTGCCTTCCCGACGCAGCAGGTAGGGATGCACCATGTCGCCTTGGATGGGACCGGGGCGCACGATCGCCACCTGCACCACGAGATCATAGAATGTGCGCGGTTTCAGTCGCGGCAGCATGCTCATCTGCGCGCGGCTTTCGATCTGGAACGTGCCGATCGTATCCGCGCGGGCAATCATCCGGTAGGTAGCGGGGTCCTCGGGCGGGATGGAGGCCATGTCCATCCGGGTGCCATGCGCGGTTTCAAGAAGCGCGAAGGCACGCCGCATGCAGCCCAGCATGCCCAGGCCCAGCACATCGACCTTCATGAAACGCAGGTGGTCGATGTCATCCTTGTCCCAGACGATGATCTGGCGGTCCTCCATCGCGGCCGGCTCGATGGGCACAAGATCATCCAGACGGTCATGCGTCAGCACGAAGCCGCCCGGATGCGTGCCAAGCTGGCGCGGAAAGCCGATCAGTTCCCCCGCGAGATGCAGCGTCAGGCGCAGGCGCGGGTCATCGAGGTTCAGGCCCAGTTCCCGCGCCCGGTCCGCAGGCGTATCGCCGTCTGACGACAGGCCGGTCAGATGACGCGAGAGGGCGGCCGTGACATCCTCGGGCACGCCCAGCGCCTTGCCCACGTCGCGCAGCGCACCCTTGCGGCGATAGCGCATCACCGTCGCGCACAGGGCTGCCCGGTCCCGACCGTAATGGGCATAGATCCACTGGATCACTTCCTCGCGGCGGTCACTCTCGAAATCGACGTCGATATCAGGCGGCTCCCTGCGCTCGGCCGAAACAAACCGCTCGAACAGGAGGCCGGAGCGCACAGGGTCGATGGCCGTGATGCCCAGCACGTAGCAGACGGCCGAATTGGCGGCGGATCCGCGCCCCTGGCAGACGATACCCTGCTGGCGGGCATGCCGCACGATCGTGTTGACCGTCAGGAAATACGGCGCGTAATCCAGCGAAGCGATCAGATCGAGTTCGTGGCGGAGCTGGGTCAGAACGCCGTCCGGTGCGCCAGCAGGATAACGGTCTTTCAGATGCGTCCGGACAAGGGCTGCAAGGGTTTCCTGTGGCGTATTCCCTGATGCGTCGGTTTCATCGGGATACTGGTAGGCCAGATCATCGAGCGAGAAGCGGCATAGCGCGGCAATCTCGGCGCTACGCGCAATCGCGGCCTCATGCCCGGCATAGTCCTCACGGATCTCGCGTTCCGCGACAAGATGCCGTCCCGAACATGTTTCGCGCCGGTCGCCCAGCTGGTCGACCGTGCAGCCATGGCGGATGCAGCCCAGCACGTCCTGCAGGATATGCCGCCCGGCGTTGTGATACAGGACATCGCCGGTCACGACCGGACGCAGGCCCGCCGTCATCGCCATGTCGGCCATGCGGGCGAGACGGGCTGCATCTCCCGGCCGGTAGCGCCGGACAAGGGCGACATAACCGGGCAGGCCACCCGTGCGGGCATGCGCTTCCATGCGGGTCAGGGCAGCGGAAAGCGTGGCATCGGGTGCATCGGGCAACAGGATCAGGAGCAGGCCCGCACCCTCGCGTTCCAGATCGCGCCATGTCAGGGAAAAGCCGCCCTTCCCTGCCCGTTTCCTGCCCAGCGTCAGGAGACGGCACAGACGGCCATAGGCCATGCGGTCGGTAGGATAGGCGAGGACGGGCGGCATATCCTCCAGATCCAGACGGCAGCCCACGACAAGGCGGACCCCATGTTCGGCCGCTGCCCGGTGCGCCCGGACAATCCCGGCGAGGCTGTTATGATCGGTGATGCCGATCGCCCGAAGCCCCAGTTCCCCTGCCCGCTCGAACAGCTCGTCGGGATGGCTTGCGCCCCGCAGGAAGGAATAGTTTGTGGCGACCTGAAGCGGGACGTAGCCGGACATCGCCTAGCCTGCATCCGCGTGCGGATGGCGGTGCGTGCTGGAGCTGGGTGCCGGAGCGCCTGCCCGCCGCAGGATGACGTAGCCGCAGCTCTGGAGGTAGGCGACAAGACGTTCGGCCGTAATCCGCGCCATCATCTCATCGGCCGTATGCACCTTGCGGCGCCCGTCATAGCGCAGGCCATGCGACAGGGAGGCTTCGATTTCCTCCAGGCTGGCCGGACGCAGATCGGGGAGGCTGTCCTGTGTCATTGCGCGTACCTCAGAAAAGACCATGCAGAAACCACGGAGCAGACGCATCAGCCGTCCCCACGCAGCGGACGGACTGGAACAGCCAGAACTGGAGGCCGCCCCCTTCCGCCGCGATCCAGTAATTCCGGATGCGGCCGTATTCACGCGTGTCGTGCCACCATTCACCATGCACGCGCTCGGGACCGTCGCATGCAACAATCCTGTAGGCATGACCGCGCCACGCCACCTGCCGCGGCATGCCCGCCGTGTCCTGCCGGATCATCACCACCGGTTCAGGTGGATCGAACAGCCGCACGGGACGTGGCCATGAACATGACCAGTCTGTGGATGTCGTGGAGGGTGTCGCAGGCGTCGTGACCTGCCTGCGCTCGGGCATGTGGCTTTCGCGCCGTGCCAGACAGACCGGCACGCCGTCGAGTGCGGCCCTGTTGCCAAGCCGGTCAAGCAGGTCTGCATTGACCGTTTCCTGCGGGGACATCTCTGCAGGCATGCCGGTCACCTGCCGCGCGCAGCGCTGCTCCGACTGCCTGACAACCAGTTGCATCGCCTCGATGCCGAACCCCGGCTCGATCGTCTCGATCCGTGCGCGTAGCAGGCGGCCCATGTGCCCGGGATCGCAGACCGGGGAAGCCGTCCCGATCCGGACGGCCTGCACCGTGCCGTCAACCCGCTCGCACAGAAGGTCGACCTGCCTTGCTCCCTCCCCGCGCTGTGCCAGTTCCATGCAGACCGTGTCCACCAGCACCCCGATCACCGTGGCGATGGCGTCCGCCGTGGAGACAGGCTCCAGCAGGGAGCGACGGTCCTGTACCGCATCGCGTGGCAGGACCGGCCGGACCGGTTCCGGCACCCGTCCCAGCGCCTGATCCAGGCGCAGCATGAGGTCTTGACCGAAGCGGCGAACCAGCGGCGCCCGTGGCGCGGTCCGCACCTGTCCGATACGTTCCAGACCGAGCTGGAGCAGTCCCTTCAGGGTGGCGCCGTCCAGACGCAGGGCGGCAACGGGCAGTGGATCGAGTGCAGCAGCCTGCCCACGTTCGGGGATGATTTCAGCCCCATGAGGTCCCGCATGTGCGAGCGCCCAGGCGCAGCCCGGCGTATCCGCCATTGCGCCCCGCACCGTCAGGCCCATGCCGGACAGGCGCTCAAGCAGGGTGGTGAGCATGGATGTTTCGCCGCCATGCAGGTGTGCGCAGCCCGTGGCGTCAATCCAGATGCCATCAGGGTCGGTTGCGGATGTCAGCGGCGCGCACCACAGGCACCATTCCGCCAGTCGTGACAGCGCCTGCGCGTCGCCATCCGGATCGGCGGGTGCGACGGCAAGATCCGGCACGAGGGCCTGCGCCTGTGCCAGCGGCAGGCCGGGGCTGATCCCGGCCTCCATGGCCGCCTGGTCGACCGCGGCGATCATGTAGCGCCGTCCGTCATGGGCGCGCGTGACCAGCGGTTGGGAAGTCGGCAGGTTGCGCAATCCATGCCGGCGCAGCCGGTCGGTCGGCCAGTGGGGAAACCACAGCGAGATGATCCGGCGCATGTTCCGTCTCCACGATCCACTCCCCAGCCCTGCCACCCCGATGGCGCAGCAGTTCGACATGCATGCGCGGCCGTCCGGGGCGGAATGCAACCGGAGCGGTTCCGGCCGGAAAGGGCGCAGGCCCTACGCGCCAGCGCGTGGAACTGGCCGTCGGATGCACGAGGGCGGGGTCGTCCATTTTCCTGGCGCGACGCAGCAGGAAAGCGGTCTGTCCCGACCCTTCCGCCGCCAGTCGCAGGCGGCGCGACGCCGTCAGGCCCAGAGGCTGGTCGAAATCGGTGACGACTGCGGCCAGTCCCGTCTCACGCAGCACATCTTCGGTCAGGCCGAGAACCCGATCAGGAGCGGCGTGAAGGCAGATCAGGCGGTCGGGAGAAAGCCCGGCCTGGGACAGCCCTTCGCCCAGCAGGTTCAGCCGTCCGGTATGGATCCATGCGACAGGCCCGGTCGTGCGCGACAGGATGGCGGCGATCCAGCGGGTCGGATAATAGCCGAGAGGCGTGTCGGCACCACGGCCGATCACTTCATGGGTCGTGCCCCGCTCCAGGCCACCACAAAGGTGAGTGTCGATTTTGGTGGCGCCGCAGGCCAGTCGTGCGGCATCATGTGCCAGCACGCCTGACCGCCGTTCGATCCGCAGGATCTGCGCCCGGAGAACGGCGACGGTATCGTTGTCCTGTGTTCGCGCCATGTTCTCCTCCGTCAAGAGAACACTTAGAGAACACGATATGATCCTGTAAAGCGGAAAATGCGTGAGGGTGTGTTACGCCTGTGTGTCGGGTGTTGTCTTGCTGCGGGTTTTCCGGGTCTGAGGCGGTTTGCCGGCCTCTTTCGTGTCAGAACTCTTTTTGGGCTGGAATCTGTCCCGTGCCCATGTTTCAGGTTTTTTACGACGATCGCTTTTCCCGGCTTTCGGGATTGTGGGGCCACTTTCATCGCTAGCCGTCATTGCGACTGCAGCGTCTCCCTTGCGCTGTGTTTTTGAAATCTGTCCGGTATCCTCGACCCGCGGGCGGCCCAGTCCTATTTTCCGTGCCAACGTCGCGCGCTGCTCAGCATAGGCGGGCGCGGTCATCGGATAGTCCGGCGGCAGACCCCATTTCTGACGATACTGCTCGGGCGTCATCTGGTAGACCTGTTTGAGATGGCGCTTCAGCATCTTGAACTTCTTCCCGTCCTCAAGACAGACGATATGGTCGGGGAAGATGGTTTCGGAGAGCGGCACGGCGGGCACAGGCTTTGTGCCAGCCGGTAAGGCAGGCGAGGGAACCGCTTCCGTTCCG
>NZ_JBGLOV010000042.1:0-8282 GCF_041402665.1 Komagataeibacter sp. SM21 | reverse complement strand
GCACGGATCAATGACATCCCCAATCCACGCCTCCATGAACTCCTGCCCTGGCACTGGAAAGCCCACCAGCAGGTCCACAATACCATCGCCGCCTGAATACGCCCGCGTCTCCCGCCGGATGCTTACCCTCTATCAGCAGCGCACCATCACGATCCTGAACGTCGGCAGGATGTACGACAGCCGCCACGACATGACCCGGCGTGTCGGTTGCGATATGCCGCCTGCGGTCCCTGATCTTCTTGCCCGCGTCATAACCGCGTGGGCCGCCATTTTCCCGACTGGCTGTCGATAATGCCCACTGAAGGCGTGGCGTCCCGCCCGCCTTGGTCACGCGACAGGATCACGAGAATATGGTTGAACGCTTCCCAGCGGCCCTCGCGGATCCATTGATAGAATATAGGCCTTCACGGTCGTGAACGCCGGGAACTGCCGCCACTGGCAGTCCGTCGTGACGATATAAAGGATCGCCTCCGTGACGCGGCGCAGGTCAATCCGCCGCGGTCTCCCAGATCACTTTCTTCCGGGCATCTGCGGAGCAATCAGCGCCCATTTCGCATCGGGCAGGTCACTTTGCATACTCAAGGTCGTCCCGGCGATACTGCGTGGGGGTGATTTCAGTTTAAGCCATCTCGATCTCATCAAGTTCTCGCAAACCTATGAATCATAACCTGCTGTAATCAATCAATTAACTTTCGGTCGGGCTCTTGGTATTGCTGTGCTCTGAGCCGTAGATACAGCATACATGATAAGCTGGCTGGTCGTTATTTTCATGAATAATACCAGCATATATGACGGAATAATTATCAATACATAACATTACGATATAAATACTATTATTTTTGTAGACTTTTATTTCTTTTTAATGAATAGGGCGATGACGGGAAAGTGAGGAATCGCGATTTTTCCTTGTAAAAACAATCACGAGCAGGGAAACATTTGATGCACGCATTTACCGACCTTCTCTCCAGCCTATTCAGTGCGTGTCCGGAAATGGCCCTTTTCCTTGCACTGGTCATCGGGTGCCGGATTGGTCAGTTTCGCTTCGGCTCGTTTCAGCTTGGTGGCGTGGCTGGTTCGCTGCTGGCGGCTGTACTGATCGCCCAGGTCGGGGTACATATCGATTCTGGCGTCAAGAACGTGCTCTTCGCGCTGTTCATCTATGCCGTGGGGTTCCAGAGCGGCCCGCAGTTCTTCCGCTCGCTCGGGCGGCAGTCATTGCGCGAGATCCTGATGGCCGTGGTGCTGGCCGTAACCGGGCTTGTTACAGTCGTGGCGGTGGCGCGACTGTTCCATCTGGACAAGGGGCTGGCTGCAGGTCTTGCCGCAGGTGGCCTGACCCAGTCGGCCATTATCGGTACTGCCGGGTCGTCGCTTGAAAAACTGGGGCTGCCGCTGGCGCAGGTGCAGCAGATGCAGGGCAATGTCGCAGTGGGATATGCCGTGACCTATATTTTCGGCTCCATCGGACCGATCCTGCTGTGCGTAAACATCCTGCCGTGGTTCATGGGCCGTGGCATCCGTGAAGATGCCGTGCGTGCCGAAGCGGCACAGGCTGGTGGTGTTTATGTCTGCGGAGAGGGCGAGGTCCCGGCGCTGCCCGATATCGTGGGCCGTACCTATCGTGTCACGCAGGCAGCCCTGAGTGTCGCCAGCATCGAAAGTGCGGCCCATGCCGTAACCGTCGAGCGGATCATGCGCGGTGGCCGTCCTGTGGGTGTGACTGTCGATGCGGTGCTGCAGGCAGGTGACCAGATCCTGCTGGTGGGGCAGCGGGCCGACATTATTGCCGCAGGACAGTGCGTGGGCACGGAAACTGGCGATGTGCCGGGCATGGACCTGTCCCTCGTTCGGCGTGACGTGGTGCTATCGCGCAGGGATTTTGCCGGGCGCACGGTTGCGCAGTGCGCGCAGTTGCTCTCGGCAGCAGTGAAGCATGGCGTCTATCTGGTCGGACTGTCACGCGCGGGCCAGCCGGTGGCGCTTGCACCCGATACTACGGTGCACGAAGGCGACGTAGCGACCCTGCTGGGCACGCCTGCTGATGTGCAGCGGGTCGCGGCGCAGGTTGGCACGATCCTTACGCCCGGCATCAAGACCGACCTGATTTTTCACAGCCTTGGCATTGCCCTTGGGCTGCTGATCGGCCTCGGCGTAGTGCGCCTTGGCGGTATTCCGCTGACATTGGGCAGCGGCGGGGGCGCGTTGCTGTCCGGACTGCTGTTCGGCTGGTTCCATGGCCGCCATCCGGCGCGCGGCAGCATGCCCGCGGCTGCGTCAACCCTGCTGGTTGACCTGGGGCTGGCGGGTTTCGTGGCCGTGACCGGACTGCAGACGGGCCAGCAGGCCATCGCCACGATCATGCAGCACGGCATGACGCTGTTTCTTCTGGGCGTGGTGGTCACCATGGTGCCGCTGGTCATCACCATGTTCTTTGGCCGCTACGTCCTGCGCTACGACAATACGGCCATCTTCGCGGGCGCGCTGGCGGGTTCGCGCAGCGCCAATCCCGCTTTTGGCGAGGTCCTGAACAAGGCGGGAAATGCGGTGCCGACAACACCGTTCGCCATCACCTATGCGGTGGCGAACGTGTTGCTGACCCTGCTTGGGCCGCTTGTGGTCGCATTTGCCTGAACAACAATATCAACAACAGGGAGCCGTACAATGGCTATCGACTATTCCAGTTACCGTGATCTCAGCCCGTTTGAACTCAAGGATGAACTGATCCGCCTTGCATCGTCCCGTGCTGACCGGACCATGCTGAATGCCGGGCGGGGCAACCCCAATTTTCTTGCCACCCTGCCGCGCGCGGCCTTTTTTCTGCTGGGTCAGTTCGCCCTGTCGGAATCCCGGCTGTCGATGTCCTACCTGTCGCAGGGACTGGGCGGTACGGTGCGGGTCGAAGGGATCGAGGGCCGGTTTGACCGCTTCGTCATGGATAACGCCAGCCATGAGGAAGCCACTCTGCTTGGTCGCGCCCTGAGTTACGTGCGTGACCAGATGGGCCTGCAGGCGGACCGTTTCCTGCTGGAAATGGTGGAGGGCATACTGGGCTGCTATTACCCCACGCCGCCGCGCATGCTGGAATTGAGCGAGAAGGTCGTAGGCCAGTACGTGCTGCGTGAAATGGTGGGTGGCAGCGTGGGGCTGGACACGACTGATTTCTTCGCGACTGAAGGCGGCACGGCGGCCATGGCCTATGTGTTCAATTCGCTCAGGCAGAACGATCTGATCCGCAAGGGGGATAAGGTCGCCATCGGCATGCCGATCTTCTCGCCCTATATCGAGATCCCGCAACTGGCCGAATACGGGCTGGAAGTCGTGGCGGTGCAGGCTGATCCGGCGCTGGACTGGCAGTATCCCGAAAGCGAGCTGGAAAAGCTGCGCGACCCGGCGGTGAAGATGTTCTTCTGCGTCAATCCCAGCAATCCACCATCAGTCAAGATGAACGATGCCTCGCTGGAGAAGATTGCCTCCATCGTGGCGGACCGCCCGGACCTCATGATCCTGACGGATGATGTGTATGGCACCTTTGCCGATGGGTTCCGCTCGCTTTATGCGACCTGTCCGCGCAATACGATCCTTGTCTATTCGTTCTCCAAGTATTTCGGTGCGACCGGCTGGCGTCTGGGCGTGATCGGCATGCACAGGGACAATGCGATCGACGCGCGTCTGGCCCGGCTTCCGGCTGATGCGAAGGCGGCGCTGGACAAACGCTATTCCAGCCTGACCACGGATGCCGCGACGCTGAAATTCATCGACCGTCTGGTGGCCGACAGTCGGGCTGTGGCCCTTAATCACACTGCGGGCCTGTCAACGCCGCAGCAGGTGCAGATGGTGCTGTTCTCGCTGTTTGCGCTGATGGATCATGAAGGGCATTACAAGGCGACGCTGAAAAGCGTCATCCACCGTCGTGAGGAAGCGTTGTACCGCGAACTGGGCGTCAGGCCGTCCGAGGATGCGAATGCGGTGGACTACTACACCCTCATCGACCTGCAGGACACATGTAGCGCGCTGTACGGTGAAGACTTCGCCAGATGGATGATCGAGCGCGCCAGCACGGGTGAGATCCTGTTCCGTATTGCCGATGAAACCGGCATCGTGCTGCTGCCCGGTGCGGGGTTTGGCGCAACGCGGCCTGCGGCGCGCGCGTCGCTTGCGAACCTGAACGAGTTCCAGTACGCCGCCATCGGTCGTGCCCTGCGGCATATGGTTGAAGAATACCACGCGCAGTTCACCGCGCAGCGGGGCTGAAGGTACTGGCCGGAAGCGTCATGGACGCTTCCGGCTGACCCGTTCTTCTGTTTTCTCGAACTTCCGGCCCCGATGCGAAACGGACAGCATTTTCGCGCCGGGAAACCGATGGGATATTCACGCCATGTCTACCGCGCGTTGCGTTTCACGTCTGCTACCGCTGGCCCTTATGGCTGCGGGCGTACTGCCTGTCATGTCTGTGCCTGCCTTTGCGGCCAACACCACCACATCTGCTGCCGTAGCGCCTGCGACATTGCCGCGCGTGCTGGTGCTAGCCACCGGTGGCACCATTTCAGGCCGGGCCAGCGCGCGTTCGGCTATTGGGTATGACGCGGGTGCCGTGACCGGCGCAGAACTGATTGCAGGCGTACCGGGCGTGGACAGGCTGGCGCGACTGCGGGTGGAGCAGATTGCCAATATCCCATCCCAGAACATGAACAACGCGGTGTGGTTCCGGCTGGCTGAACGCATCCGGCAGGCCTTTGCCCATAACGAAGCCGATGCCGTCGTCATTACTCATGGCACTGATACCATGGAGGAAACGGCCTTCTTCCTTGATACCGTTCTGGACACTCCGCATCCGGTGGTCCTGACCGGGGCCATGCGGCCGGGTACGGCCATCAGTGCCGATGGTCCGGCCAATATGTATGAAGCAGTCAAGGTCGCTACCGCCCCGCAGACTGCAGGACGGGGTGTGCTGGTCGTCATGGACGATGTGATTCATGCTGCCCGCTGGGTCAGCAAGACGCATACCACGGCGCTACAGACCTTCCTGTCCCGCAATGCCGGGCCGGTGGGCTTTGTCGATCCGGCATCGGTGCGTTTTGTCACCCCGGCACAGCAGTCCGGCCACCTTGGGCTGCCAGCCGATCACAAGCTGCCCCGTGTCGAGATCATATACGCCCATGCAGACATGGACGGACGACAGATTGACGATGCCATCAGGGCAGGGGCGCGTGGCCTTGTGGTGGCGGGCATGGGCGATGGCAACGTGTCCGACGATGCCCTGTCCGCGCTGGACCGGGCGGTGAGGGCGGGGATTGTGGTGGTGCGTTCCACCCGCGTGGGGGATGGCTTCGTCAACCGCGATGTGGAGGTGGATGACGACCAGCATGGCCTCGTGGCCTCGCTCGACCTGAACCCGGCCAAGGCGCGCATCCTGCTCCAGTTGCTGCTGGCCGATGGTACAACCGCAGCGGCTGACATACAGCGGACCTTCGCGGCCGGTCACTGAGGGACGGCATGCACGCCAGATCGTCCACGACCATGTGTGGACTCAGGGCGGCCACCAGCCAGCGGGCACATGTCTGGATGAGTGGCCGGGTGTTTGCCTGCCTTATGGCGGGTATGGGAACAGCCCATGCGCAGCAATGGTATACCGGATCGCTCGTCTCGCCCTCGGGGGTGATGAGTCGGCCGGGCGCGCTGAATGTCGAACCCTATTATTCCTACAGTCAGCCACTGGGCACGTTTGACACGCAGGGGGCGGCTGGACCGGCAAGGCATCCGATGCAGCGCATGTTCGCCAATTCCACCCTGTGGAAATATGGCATCACGAAGGATTTCAGCGTCCAGATGCACACCGTCATCGATTACGGGTGGAAGAACGGGACGGACCATTCGCATGGTCCCAAATTCGGTGATTTTCCGGTCGATCTGATCTACTGCTTCGTCCGGCCTGACCCTGCGCGCTACATTCCCGCTTTCAACCTGTTTGCGGGCATGATCTTTCCCACGGGGGATTACAGTCACCTTGGTCACGCGCAGGATGGCATTGGCACGGGGGCGTATGTGTTCCGGGTGGCGCTGACGGAACAGTCTACCTACACCCTGCCGGGCAATCATGCCCTGCGGCTGCGTATGTGGAACTGGTTCCGTCGCGCCGTCAGTTCGGCCGTACTGCATGATATGACCAGCTATGGCACCACGCAGGGCTTTCGTGGCCGGGGACGGCCGGGCATGAGTGGAGAGGCTGGTTTTTCGCTGGAATACGGCATTACCCGCAAATGGGTGCTGGCGACCGATGTGGCCTATGACTGGGCCAACGGGTCGTACATCCACGGGCGCAACGCAGGCGGGCAGGTGGTGAACAGGGTTGGATCAGCCTCGGGCGACTGGCAGGTCGCGCCGGCGGTTGAATATAACTGGAATGCGCGATGGGGCGTGATTGCCGGGTCATCCTTCTATTATGCCGGGCATAACAAAAGCATTCAGGTCTCGCCCCAGCTTGCCATCAATGCGATTTTCTGACCCCCATTGCCTGCATTGCTTCAGGGGGTGAAAACAGCGCCCACAGTGTCGCTTTCCTGACGGCCAGACTGTCTGGCGATGTGAGAAAGCATACGGATGGCAATGCTGCCGTCCCACCTGAAAAGCGGCATGGCGGTCCTCCCCGCGGGGGCGGCAATGTCATGATCGGATGTTTGCACGAAAAAACCGTGCAGGCAGTAAATACATACGTTCCACGCCCGCTACTGACCGGGTATTCATCACGCTCTTTTCCTCGTGATGAATAAACAACAGGAAATTAACGTTCTCCTTACCGTTTCAATGTTCTTTGTTTATTTTAGCAGGTCTGCCTTTCTGCCAGCGTGGAAACCAGAGTGAATTATGACAACCGTAACGACAACCAGTCTTTCATGGTCAGCTTTCTGGTTTCAGGGGGCAGTTCCATCTGATGCCGATGATGGTCAGGGTCTACTCCAGCATGGCAGCGCAGTTGTCAGCGACACATCCGAAAGTTCAGGTGCGGTCGATGGTTCGGACCCTGATCAGGTTTCCCTGTCCAGCGAGGCGGCAGATTATCTGAACACGCAAGGCACGCAGATAGGCGGCTCTGCCGGTACCGGTACGATACAGAAGATTTACGATACCCTTGCGCAGGTCATAACCAGTTCCTCGACATCCGATGCGCAGAAATGGGCCGCATACGTGACCAGCGACGAAATGCGCTTTGAAATCGACGCCCATGGTGGCTCCGCCGAAAACGGTATTGAAACGGCTTTTGATCAGGAAACCGCAAATACATCGTTCATGCAGACAATCAATGCCGGCCTGCAGGACATAAGCAAACGAAACCTGATATATGATGACCAGCAGCCGGTTTCGATCCCGCTGGAAAGATCCCTTCTTTACCTGCAGCAGCGGGAAGAACAGGCGAATGAGGAGGAAATGTGGGGATCGTCCTCCCTCTCCATCAACATACAGGAAAATACGGTCCAGACGGCTTCAGGAACACAGACCGGTTTCACGCTCTCATCCAGTTTCTCCGGTGAGGAAAATGTCCTGCCGAGCAGTTCACTGCCAACATTGAACACTTCCGTCCCGACAGTGGACCGTTCCCAGCCCTACAGCTTTACCCCGCAAGGGAACACGACGAGCATTGTCGGCCATTTTGACAACATGGATGGCATGAACGCGGAACTCGACAGGGAAATTGTTGATGAACTTTTTGCGTCGCCATCCAGTTCTGCATCATCTGCCAGCGGCACAAGCTCCATCGGTCAGGACAGCCTGAATACATCTGCTTCAGATAAGCAGGATACGGAAAACGGCAAAACGACACAGGTCACATAACACCCTGATGTGGATTGTCGCTGGGAACCGCCGATGTGGGGAGGGCGGAAGCTTCCATTGCGATCTGACCTATGTCTCCACATGTCCGAAGAAATCTCGTCATGATGCTGGCGAAAGAAATTTTCCTAAAGTGCATCAGAAGCACACAGGCAGCAGTCGCCCTTGTATCTCGACCAACCAACGTGCCCGTATAGTGTTATTGTCAGGCTTTGCTTTGCATCCTTGTGCAGATCAGAATGGATGGAAGCTTTCGAGATCCAGACGCATGACGCATCGGGTGCCTGCCGGAAAGCCATTTTCCATTTCCTCCCGTAACAGGAAGGCTAATCTGGAGGGATCGAAGAACCGTCAATTGATGTGCGTGGCCCGTGATTTCTGGCTTTTGGCGATTTGATTGACGGTTTTTGCGCTGGCATCCGGTCTGCGTTTTGAGCAGATTGGGCGCTGTTATCCGC
>NZ_JBGLOV010000041.1:0-8804 GCF_041402665.1 Komagataeibacter sp. SM21 | reverse complement strand
CAACCATGAATAAGTCCCTGATCGGATACGATAAACCCGCCCTCAACAGGCGGGTTTTTTGTTGTCTGAAATGCACCGCAGGATGCACATAGGATGCAAATGGGAGTGAAAGCGCAGCGTAGGTTCGGCCCATAACGAGGATTCTCACGATGGCGTGAGTTTTATCGGCGGCCTTATTGCTCAGTGGAAATTGCGCGATCGGACGACGAGGCGTTCACTGCCAGAGTCTATGTCGGTTGTGGTGTCTGCGGATGATCGGTTCTCGACATCCGCCAGCAACCTGGAGAAGTCGGTGATCTCCTTCGCCACCAGATGCACGACCTCACCTTCTTTCTGGAGCATGCCTTTCACGGCCAGCATCTGCCCGCCCAGCACGACGCGCCGGTTGGCGTCGAACATGTCCGGCCAGATGATGACGTTCATGTTGGCCGTCTCGTCCTCCAGCGTCATGAATACCACGCCCTCGGCGGAGCCTGGCCGCTGCCGGACCAGTACCAGCCCCGCTACGGTGAGACGCTTGCCGTCCTTGGCATTCAGGGCCTGCCGACAGGATATGATGTCTAGCGCCCGAAGATCCTTGCGCAGAAAAGTAACGGGATGATCCCGCAGGGTCAGGCCAAGCCGATTATAGTCCCGCACCACCTCTGCCCCATCCCGCATGGGCTGGAGCAACACATCCGGCTCATCCGCTTCCCGCGTGACCTGTGCTGCCGCAAACAGCGGCAGCGGTTCATCGCGCAGAGCCTTGATTGCCCACAGCGCTTCGCGCCGTGCCAGCCCGAGTGAAGGGCGGAACGCGTCCGCTTCGGCCAGATGGGTCAGGGCTGCCGCTTTAACACCCGCCCGACGCCATAGATCATCGACCGACGTAAACGGGCGTGAGGCCCGTGCGGCAACAATGCGGGCGGCATCGCCATTGGCCAGCCCCTTCACCAGACTCATGCCCAGCCGCACGGCGAGCATCCCATCGGGCTTTTCCGGTCCTTCCAGTGTGCTGTCCCAGCGTGATGCGTTCACACAAACTGGCCGGATTTCCACGCCATGTTCCCGCGCATCGCGCACCAGTTGCGCGGGTGCATAGAACCCCATCGGTTGGGAATTCAGGAGTGACGCCAGAAACACATCCGGATGCGTGCATTTCATCCACGACGACCAATAGGCCAGAATGGCGAAACTGGCGGCGTGGCTCTCGGGAAATCCGTAGGAACCAAAGCCTTCGAGCTGCTGATAGATCCGCTCGGCGAAGGTCTCATCATAGCCGTTGGCGCGCATGCCCTCGATCAGCCGTGTCTGAAATTGTGAGACGGTACCAGTGTTCTTGAACGTCGCCATGGCCCGACGCAACTGATCGGCCTCGGCGGCGGTAAATCCGGCACAGATCATGGCCACCTGCATCGCCTGTTCCTGAAACAGCGGGATCCCAAGCGTCTTTTTCAGAACCTTTTCCAGTTCAGGTGTCGGATAGTTTTCCGGCTCAATCCCTTCGCGCCTGCGGAGATACGGATGAACCATATCCCCCTGGATTGGTCCGGGCCTTACGATCGCCACTTCAATGACGAGATCATAAAACACGCGCGGCTTGAGCCGTGGCAGCATGGACATCTGGGCGCGGGATTCAATCTGGAACACACCGATCGTATCGGCCTTCCTGATCATGGCGTAGGTGCGCGGATCTTCGGCCGGGATGCTCTGGAGCGTGAAGTGCTGGCCCTTGTGTTCCCCGAGCAGGTCCAGACCTTTCTTCATGCAGGTCAGCATGCCGAGAGCCAGAATATCGACCTT
Source organism: Komagataeibacter sp. SM21 (assembly GCF_041402665.1). Taxonomy (NCBI): domain Bacteria; kingdom Pseudomonadati; phylum Pseudomonadota; class Alphaproteobacteria; order Acetobacterales; family Acetobacteraceae; genus Komagataeibacter; species Komagataeibacter sp. SM21. The sequence goes on along the minus strand of NZ_JBGLOV010000041.1, from coordinate 7,022 downwards.
CATGAATTTCAGGACGTCGATATCGTCCTTGTCCCATTCGATGATCTGACGGGCCTCCATGGAGGCCGGTTCGATGGGCACCAGTTCATCCAGCCGGTCATGCGTCAGCACAAAACCACCGGGATGCTGCGACAGATGGCGGGGCGTCCCGATCAGGCAGCGGGCCAGATCCAGCGTCAGGCGGATACGCCGATCCGACAGGTCGATACCCGTTTCATTCAGTGCGTCATCATCCAGTTTCCGCCCCCAGCCCCAGATCTGGCCTGAGAGCGTGCGGATCAGATCTTCCGGCAAGTCCATGACCTTGCCGACATCCCGCAAGGCCCCCTTGGCGCGATAGCGGATCACCACGGCCGTCAGGGCCGCGCGGTCACGCCCATAATGCTCATAGACCCACTGGATGACCTGCTCACGTCGTGCATGCTCGAAATCCACATCAATGTCCGGTGGCTCGCCCCGCTCCTCGGAAACGAAGCGTTCGAACAGGAGGGAGTTACGGGCCGGATCAATGGCAGTGATGCCGAGCACATAGCAGACAGCAGAATTGGCCGCTGAGCCACGTCCCTGGCAGAGAATGTCCTGAGAACGGGCATAGCGGACGATACTGTTCACCGTCAGGAAATACGGTGCGTAGTTCATCCGCCCGATCAGGCCGAGTTCATGGCGGAGCGTTTCCGCCACGTCATCCGGTACGCCATCCGGATAGACGGAACGGGTACTCTCCCATGTCAGAGCCTCCAGCGCCTGCTGCGGCGTCTGACCGGGCACGGAGACTTCATCGGGATACTGGTAGGCCAGATCATCCAGAGAGAAGCGGCAGCGCTCCACAATGTCCATGGTGCGGGCGACCGCTTCAGGGTAACGGCTGAACAGCCGGGCCATCTCCTGCGGTGGCTTGAGATAACGGTCGGCATGACGTTCGCGGACGAACCCGGCCTCGTCGATGGTCGTGTTGTGCCGGATGCAGGTGACGACATCCTGCAGGATACGCCGGTCATGGGTGTGGAACAGCACGTCATTGGTCACAACGGTTGGTACCCGTGCCTGATGCGCAAGGTTCGACAGTTCGTAGAGACGCATCTGGTCATTGGGGCGGCGCAGCAGTGTCAGCGCCATGTAGGCCCGGTCGGCAAAGACGTCCTTCAGCTTGCGCAGATGCAGACCGCAGGCATCGTCCGCCATGTCGGGGATCATGACAACGATCTGGCCTTCACTCCAGGCGACGAGATCCTCCCAGAGAAGACGGCATTTCCCTTTGCCAGCACGCGCTTTGCCTATGGTGAGTAGACGGCAGAGACGGCCATAGGCGGCCCGGTCCATCGGGTAGACCAGCACGGGCGGAAAATCCGCCAGATCGAGCCGGCATCCCACAACAAGGCGGAGCCCGACCTGCTTTGCCGCAACATGGGCCTGCACCATCCCGGCCAGAGAGTTGCGGTCACAGATGCCCAGCGCCTCGATGCCCAGCGCCTTTGCCTGCGCAAACAGTTCGATCGGAGAAGACGCCCCACGCAGGAACGAGAAATACGTCGTCACCTGCAGTTCGGCGTAGCGCGGTGCCAAGGAGTTCATCCAAAGATCCCGTGGAGAAACCAGCCCTGTGAGCCGGTTTCGCCATGCTCGCCATCGCCGGCCCGGTAGAGCCAGAACCGTTCTCCACTGGTATCCTCCACCCGGAAGTAATCGCGGGCGATGGTCAGTTCGGCGTCATTCTTCCACCATTCGCCGAAGACACGTTCCGGCCCGTCGGCGCATTTCACCTTCCGTCGCACACCCCGCCAGATGAAGAACAGGGGCGGCTGGTCCGGCAGTTCCGCCATGGCCTGCACCGGCTCAGGTCGTGCCAGCAGGCGGGTGGGACGTGGCCAGTGCTCCGGCCAGTCCTTTGTCTCCTCGGGGGCCAGGGCAGGCACGCGGCAGAAGGAGCGTTCGGGCAGATCGCTTTCCACCGGGGCAAAGCGATACAGCGCCTGCGTGCCGACACGGTTGGCCAGCGTGTCGATCAGGTCGGACACATCGGTTTCTTCCTCGGCGATCAGAGAAGACACGGTCTGTCGCCGATCCATGGGCTCCGCCAGGGACGCGATCAGCACCATGCGCTCGATGCCGAACCCCGGATCGATGGTCTCGATTTTCTCGCACAGTAGTCGCGTCAGGCGTGTGACGTCACGTACCGGCATGGCGGTCGCCACCCGGATCGCCTCGGTGCGGCTGTCCACCCGATGCAGCAGCAGGTCAAGACGACGCACGCCCTGTCCGCGTTCGTCCAGTCCCTGGCAGAGCAGCGGCACCAGTTTGCCGATATAACGGGCAATGGTCTCGGCGGCCCCGATCGGCTCGGCAAAATTGCGGCTGACCTCCACGGGATCGACAGGCCGCACCGGGACGATGGCCTCACAGATGCGTCCAAACGCCTGATCCAGCCTGCGGGCGATGTCGGGGCCAAACCGCAAGGCCAGCGGTGCGCGGGGCATGGCAGCCAGTGGCCCGATACGGGATACGCCCAGCGTGGCCAGACCCTCAATGATAGGGGAGGGCAGGCGGAGTGCTTCAAGGGGAAGATCGGCCAATACAGAAGCGGTGTTACCCGGTGGCACGACGGCAATCGGTGCCCGGCCATAGCGGGCCAGTGCGTGGGCAGCGCCCCAGGTGTCCGCCACCACGGCCTTTGCCCGAAACCCGGCTCCCGCCATGCGGTGAACCATATCCTTGAGCATGGGGAGTTCACCGCCATGCAGGTGATCCGCCCCGGTTGTGTCCAGAACCAGCCCGTCTGGCGCATCGACCGCTACAATGGGCGCGATCCGGTGCTGGAACCACAGGGCGAGTTTTTCCAGCCCCCGCCGGTCGCCTTCGGGATCGGCATCCATCAGCACCAGATCAGGATACAGTGCCTGAGCCTTGGCGACCGGCGTGCCGGGGCGCAGCCCCAGCTTGCGGGCGGCGAGATCGACCGACAAGACAACCCGCCGCCGTCCTTCACGCCCGGCCAGCGCCAGCGGCGTCTCAGGCGTGGGCGCGTCTGGCCCAAGTCGTTTCCTGATCCGGTCTGTCGGCCAGAGTGGCAGGTAAAGAGAGACGACCCTTGCCATCACAGGCCTCCACTTCAAAATCGGCACATTCGCCCGCCCGGGCGCGGATCAGTTCCAGCAGCCAGCGGGGGCGTCCCACACCGGGCACCGGCAAAGACACAGACGGCAGGACGGACACTCGCCAGCGGGTGACGGACGCTGTGGGCTGGCCAAAATCTGCCGCATCCGTCTGTCGTCGCCAGCGGCGTATCGCGATGCCAAGGGAGCCAGACGTCTCGGCCGCCAGTTGCAGACGGCGGGATGCGGTCATGGACAGGCGGGCTACTTCCGCGACCACGGCCCCAAGGCCGCCATGCCGCAGTCCTTCCTCAAAACAGGCCAGCACATCGACGTCCGAACTGGCCTCGACAAAAATGGTCCGCCGTGCCGACAGCCCGACCTGTTTCAGGGAAGGAGCAAACACATCCTGACGGGTGACAATCCACAGCACCTTGCCACGCGTGCGGGCGGCAATCCCGGCGCAGAACTGACCGGCGGCTGCACTGTGCAGGGCGTCATTGCCACCACCGGCCACCTCATGCAGGGCGCCCAGCGCCAGACCGCCACCGGGCAGGCGACTGTCGATCTCGCGCACGCCAAAAGGCAGCATCCTGCGGCGTCGGTCGCTGTGTCCTTCGAGACGGCTGATCGCGGCCCGCAGCGTCTCAAGACCGGGTTTTTTATGGGTTTCAGCAGTCATGTCACGACTCGATGTCCCTTGTGCAGGCGGAATTCATGATTATATGTTCGTGATTTGTTCTGATGGGGCGATGGAAGTCAATGCAAATTCGCACCACCTCAGGCATGATGCAGGACGCATAACCACCCGGAATTATTGGTGAAGGTACCTTAAGGAATTGAATTCAGAGACTTCTCCCGCTCTGGACCACGACGATTATCTGTCCCGTCTGAATGACGCGCAGCGGCAGGCCGTCACGCACGGGACCGGAGTCTCGGCAGGCGGGGCGGATTCATCCCCGCTGCTGGTCATCGCCGGTGCCGGATCTGGCAAGACCAACACGCTGGCCCATCGGGTCGCGCATCTGATCGCCTCAGGGGCTGATCCGCGCCGCATCCTGCTGCTGACCTTCTCGCGCCGGGCCAGTGTGGAGATGACGCGCCGGGTGGAACGCATCTGCAAAACGGTGCTCGGCGACAAGGCCAGACCTCTGGCGGACGCGCTGGGCTGGGCCGGGACGTTTCATTCCATCGGTGCGCGGCTGCTGCGGGAGTATGCCCAGCAGATCGGTATGGACCCGGCCTTCTCGATCCATGACCGGGAAGATTCCGCCGATTTGATGAATCTGATCCGGCATGATCTCGGGTTTTCGAAAACCGAAAAGCGGTTTCCCGGCAAGGGTACGTGTCTGGCCATCTATTCCCGTGTGGTGAATTCTGGCGCGCCGCTCGCCGATGTGCTGCTGAAGCATTATCCGTGGTGCGCGGGCTGGGAAGCCCAGCTCAAACAGCTCTTCGCCGGTTATGTCACGGCGAAGCAGGAACAGGGCGTGCTGGATTACGACGACCTGCTGCTGTGCTGGGCGCAGATGGTCAGCGACCCGGTTCTGGCCACTGACATCGGCGGCAAATGGGATCATGTGCTGGTTGACGAGTATCAGGACACGAACCGACTGCAGGCGGACATTTTGATGGGCATGAAGCCCGACGGCCGAGGCCTGACGGTGGTGGGTGATGACGCGCAGAGCATCTATGCCTTCCGGGCCGCGACCGTGCGCAACATTCTTGATTTTCCGGCATCCTTCGATCCCCCGGCTCATGTGGTGACGCTGGACCGGAATTATCGGTCGACGAAACCCATTCTGGATGCCGCCAATGCCGTGATTGGTGAGGCGGCCGAGCGGTTCACCAAGGATCTGTGGACCGAACGGGTGTCGGAGGAAAAGCCGCGACTGGTCACCATCTGGGACGATACCGCCCAAGCGAACTACATCGCGGATCGGGTGCTGGAAGAGCGGGAGGCGGGAACACCGATGAAGCAGCAGGCCGTGCTGTTCCGGGCGTCACACCATAGCGGCACGCTGGAGGTGGAACTGACCCGGCGCAATATTCCGTTCGTGAAGTTCGGTGGCCTCAAGTTTCTCGATAGTGCGCATGTGAAAGATGTGCTGGCGCTATTGCGTTTTGCCCAGAACCCACGCGACCGCATCGCGGGCTTTCGGGTGTTGCAGCTTCTCCCCGGCGTGGGGCCGGGTTCGGCCCGACGCGTGCTGGATACGATGGGCGAGAGTGCGCATCCGTTCGAGGCGCTGAAGGATGTCAAAGCCCCGCAGCGCAGTGGTGAGGCCTGGGCGGGTTTCGTGAACACGCTCATCACTCTTGGCAGCCATCAGGTCGGCTGGCCGGGCGAAATTGCAGCCGTGCGGTACTGGTATGAACCGCATCTGGAGCGGCTGCATGAGGACGCTTCCACGCGGCTGGCCGATCTGGTGCAGCTTGAGCAGATTGCCGGGGGATATCCGTCACGAGAGAAGTTCCTGACTGAACTGACGCTGGACCCGCCGGATGCCACATCCGATCAGGCTGGCGTGCCGTTGCTGGATGAAGACTATCTGATCCTCTCGACCATTCATTCGGCCAAGGGACAGGAGTGGAAGAACGTGTTCGTTATGAACGCGGTCGATGGGTGCATTCCGTCTGATCTGGCCACCGGTGAACAGGACGACATCGAGGAGGAACGCCGGCTGCTCTATGTCGCCATGACACGGGCGAAGGACAGTCTCGATATCATGGTGCCGCAGTGTTTCTATGTGCATGGGCAGCACAGCCGGGGCGACCGGCATGTCTATGCCTCTCGCACACGCTTTATCGACCGGGACATGCTGCCTTTGTTCCAGTCCGTAGCCTGGCCGGTCGTAAAGCCGGAAGAGCAGGCCCGGCAGGAGGCCGTGAAATCCGTAAGGATCGATATGGCAGCCAGATTACGCAGCATGTGGTCGTAAGGGAGCAACGCGGATGTGCAATCTCTATTCCATGACTTCCAACCCGCAGGCAATCCACGAGATCGCGAAAGTCCTTGAGGACCGCACGGGGAATCTCCAGCTACTGCCCGAGATCTGGCCGAACATCATGGCGCCGATCGTGCGGAACGGAGAAGGCGGTCGTGAACTGGTCATGGCGCGCTGGGGCATGCCGACACCGCTCGGTTACCTGAAAGGCCATAAGGTGGATCGCGGTGTGACCAATATCCGCAATCCGACCTCGACATGGTGGAAGCGCTGGGAAGGGGTGGCGCACCGCTGTCTGGTGCCGCTGACGGCGTTCTCGGAACCCGAGCGCCTGCCTGATGGGAAATCACGACCGGTGTGGTTTGCCCGCAGCGACGGAGAACCGCTGGCTTTCTTTGCCGGGATCTGGTGCCGGTGGACGTCGGTGCGGAAACTGGCGGACGGCGAGACGACGGATGACCTGTTCGGGTTTCTGACCACTGAGGCCAACAGGGAAGTGGGGGCGATCCATCCGAAGGCCATGCCGGTCATTCTGAGGCAGCCGGATGAACTGGACGTGTGGATGAATGCGTCTGTCAGCGAGGCTTTGCGTCTTCAACGCCCCTTGTCGGATGGCATGCTTGCTTGTGTCGATCCTCCGCGGCCTTTGGAATGACTGCAACGGGGGGATAGTGTTGAAAAACTCAAGGTGAAGAGTGAAAGTGTTGCCAAGCCACTTCGACATAAGTGCAGCTTTCTTGCCTCAGGTGGATAAGGCAGGCGCTCCGGGAGGTATCAGTTTCGCCATTTTGCGGAGATTTTGGGCAGCTGCGGCGAGATGGAACTCATCACGGGCGCCGTTTGGTCCTCTGAGCCTCAACCGATCGATCTTCAAAATGCGCTTGAGGTGAGCAAACAGCATTTCGACCTTCTTTCGTTCTCGTCTGGAGATAATATAGGCGTCGGTTAAGGCAATGTCGCGGGCCATATCACGAGCGCCTTCATG
>NZ_JBGLOV010000040.1:0-8869 GCF_041402665.1 Komagataeibacter sp. SM21 | reverse complement strand
CAGTCAGGGCGAGGACACGAACCGACCAGCCCCTTGCGCCTGGCCCGCCGGTCTGGTGCGTCCTTTTTTCTCGTATTCCTGTTCTGCTTTTTTCTGCTTTCCGCAGCCACGCCCCGGGCTAACCCGGCCCCGCGCTCTCGCCGAAAGCCCCTGCGGGCAGGCGCCAGTGATCTGTCAGCACGGGGCCTGCCCGGTCGGGCGACAGCGCCTGCCGGACCAGGTCGGGCTGTTGCAGGGCAGCGGGAAACGGGCGCCCCCGATCGGCAAGGGTGTTCAGGTCGATGTCGCGCCGTATCGTGCAGCCGAAGGCATGTTCGTATGCGGCGAAGCGCGCGAAGCGGTCGGGGGCGATGAGGCGGAACGTTGCGGCCTGGTCTGCCGACATGAAAATGCAGCCAAGGCAGGACAGCCGGCCGAAGCCGATCCGGTATGGCAGGGCTGGCACGATGCGGTGCCGCCTGAGGCAGTCCCATACCATTGCTTCCGACCATCCGTGAACCGGACGCCAGTGATCGACGAGACGGGGACGGCGCAGGCTGGCGCGGGTATCGGTACGATGCGGCTCGAATACCGCGTAGCGGGCGCGCCCGGGGCTTTCTTCCGCGCGCTCCCCGGTGATGAACAGGGTCCGGCGGCCGAGGAAGCGGTCCTGCCCGCGCAGCGCCATGGCGGAGACGTTCCCGCCGCTCAGGGCCACGATGATATGGTCGTAGCCCCGCAGGTCTGGTGTCATGCCGCGAACCGGGCCACCGGAGTTCCGGTGCGGATGGCATCAGGGACCGTGCCACCCACCGAGCTGGCCCACAGGCGCAGGGGCTTGCTGTGCCGACCATCCCATGTGAGCGCCTCGCACTCCTTCAGCAGACCCGCCTGCCGGGCGTCACGAGTTTTTTGCCAGCAGTTCCTTCAGCATCGAGACGTCCATCACGCTCTCCGCCAGAAGCCGCTTCAGCTTCGCGTTCTCTTCTTCAAGACCCTTCAGCCGCCTCGCTTCCGATACCTCCATCCCGCCGTATTTCGATCGCTACGTGTAGAATGTTGCATCGCTAATCCCGTGCCTGAGGCACAGATCGGGCGCTGTCGCGCCCGCCTGATGCTCCTTCAGAATCCCGACGATTTGCTCCTGTGTGAAACGTGCTTTCTTCATCGTCTGTCTCCTACGGACAGACCTTACTTCCAATCGAGGGCATTTCAGGAGGCAGGGTTAGTTTGCCCACAGGGGCCACTCATTAAGATGTTATAGAATCTAGTTAAAACGTTACGGGTAAAAAAAGTGTAATATTAATAATACCTTGCGATACCTTTTGGTGCGCGATGTTCCGATAAACAGTGCGCGATATTCCGACCTGTTTCGTGCGTGATATTCCGGGTTTTTGTGCGGGAAGTTCCGAACGGGTGTGCGCGATGTTCTGCTATACGGATGTAACTGGTGTGGATAAGGGTATTTTTTTGGTTCTACTCTGTATCAGAGAGGCACTTACAAACAAAAACCAATGTTATCTTAAAAAAAATAGGCGCGACGTGCGCTGCCTCGCCACAAGATGCGTTATAAAGGGCTTATATCGGAACATCGCGCACGCTACGCCACCGGCGATCGCTGATTAGCCAGGCGATCGGAACATCGCGCACAACCATTTCAAACATGTCGTCAAAAAAGGAAACTGGCTATTTCTTATGATCACGGGTCACTCTCTTGTGCTGAAAAACCACATTAGGACGTGCCCCTCTACCAGTAACTTCAAGAGAAATATCATAGTCCGGGATTTGACCAGACCCGATAACCTTAAGCAAATCCCTCTTGAAAAACCGAAGCTCTCGTGATGTGCCGATTTTGTTAGCTAGTTTTTCAATATTTATTTTCCACTCTGACTGATTACCTAAGTGTTTTCTACCGATTTCGTAAAGGCGACGACCGAGGCCACTCTCGAGTTCAAAGTATTCGGGATTGATCGTAAGAACGCGACGATCTTTAACTAGAGCACGAAACATCCAGTCGTTCAGGGTTATCTCGATGGCTGCCATAACCATTCGACCCGATGCCAATTTTTTTTCAACCACCCGCCATGTTTCAATCCATCCAAACCCTCTCCGCTCGCGTTCAGAAGCCGATTCAATTGATGTTACAATATTGGTGGAGCGTAGACGATGTAGTGCATCTAATAGGAGTTCATAACTTCTTTTACCTGTACCTCTGCCTGTGACCCGCAGAAGATCATGCGCAGCAAAACGAACTGTCTTTTCGACAGGCATATTACGCTCGATACGTTCGTTGATAAGCGAGATAATATAGAGAAGTACGTCTTTGTCCCATATCGTCGCAAGTCCTTTAGGGCCGGGTTCAATTCGTATCTGCGTTCGACCATCCTCGTATACGAGAGGTTCCATGCGGGGCTGCTTCTGAATACTGAAGAAGGGGAACTCCATGAGAGCCCGATCGTCTTTTAACGGGGCATCGACCAATGAATCTATAAATAGGTCGGCTTCATCTTTGGCCATGTAGAGTTCCTATTAGCAGTTTGGCGGGTGCTATAGAGAAAAAAGAAAATTATGAAGAAGTGTTCTCTTCATCAATAGGAAGGCGAGCCAATGTCTCGTCGATCTCCGTGCGTAGCGCTAGAAGCTTGTCACGCTCATTTGCAGAAATTTTGCTTCGCTGTGCCCGAAAAGAGACAAGACGAGAAGATATCTTTTCCAAAGCTTTTAAGGATAATGAGTTCGAATAACGTGGAGGCTTGAGGATGGGAGAAACAACCATCTCAGGCCGTTCTCTAGCATAACGAACTTCTTTGACGGTCAGCTTTCCATTCTCTGCCTGATCGATAAGGGTATTTCGTAAGTTATCGTCAGTAATGCGGGCCAACTCCACGAGAACGTTTTTAGGGACACCGTGCTCTGATAGTCGAATCAGACAATCCTCACCCAATGATAACAAACGAAGGGTTGCGCTGATTTCCCCTTTTGTTTTTCCCAATGTTTCAGCGGCTTCGGCTTGGGACAAGCCTCGCGTTTCCAAAAGGCGTTTTAAACCTCTCGCCTCCTCATGAGGGGACAGATCAACACGTTGCAAGTTCTCAATCAGGGAGGCAACTTCAGAATCTCCATCAAATTCAATAGCAAGGATTGTTGGCCACTGAGCGTGCCCTGCCGCTCGCCATCTACGCTCACCAGCGACAATGACCCATTTTGGGTTACCAAGCGGGTTTTTGCGAACAAGGATCGGCTGAAGCTGACCATGTTCGGTCATAGTTGCAGCTAACTCGTCTAATGCTTTTTGATCAAATGCTTTGCGGGGCTGTTCGGGATCCGCCGTAATCTGGTCTAATCGAGCTTCGAAAGTATGTTTAAATTTTGAATCGCTGCCAATGAAATGCGTGGATGCATCTTCCACCATGCCTGCTGCCATAGTCAGAATTGGAGAGGCCTTTTTTACCCTTTTTCGCACGGTCATCATTTACGTTCCTCGTGGCTTAAGATCGGCGCTAAAGGTAAAGGCAACTTATTATTGAGAGAGCGGGCAACAGATAAGTAGGGAAGCGTTGCTGCCGAACTAGGAGATGATTCAAGCGCCACTTTTCCGGCTCGTGCTGCGTGCCCATACACTGCACTTGACGGTACAGGAAGCAATACGACGCTTCTATCTCGCAACATAATCTGGAGCTGCTCCAGCACTTCTCGATCAACCGATTTTCGTGCGTTGTATTGTGTCGGCAATATACCACTAAGCCGCAAACCCGGATTGAGGCGTCTCTGAATTTTGCTGACTGTCCCCATGATCAGCCCGACGCCCATGGTGTCGTATGGCTCAGTTCGAACCGGAACGATAACCTCGTCTGCGGCAGCGAGACTCATCCATGTCAGCATACCGAGATTCGGCGGCGCATCAATTACTATCCAATCGTATTCGTTACGTACGCTGTCGATAGCCTCGCGCAGTGCGACGTCGAAACCAGGTTCCCTTCGGCTATCGGTTTCAGAAAGCTCGATGTGGCTCGCCACCATGTCATACGGTAGCTCTAGTTCGTCAGGTACGTCTTGAGGTGTGAGAATTACATCTCGTAGAGGCTTATCATTGAGGATGACTTGCGCGGAAGTCTTACCATCATGATAAGCATTTACGTGATATGACGCTAAGAGACCGATAGTGGCGGTTGCCTGCGGGTCCATATCAATTAGCAGCACCCTACAACCAAGGGATCTGAGTGCATATGCAAGATTCAGAGACGACGTTGTTTTGCCGACCCCCCCTTTTTGATTTGCCAGAACGAGTACCCGAGCGACCTGCTTCTGATTGGAAATAAGAGCCGTAAGAGTATGCGCTACGTCCTCTGGAATAGGCTCCCTATTATTCTCCCATCGAGAAATCCTCGGCTTATCGTAACTTCTACCGAGTAAACGATTCAACTCGTCTTTAAGATCTCCCTGACTAAGCCGCAGGGTCGTTCTGAGTTCGCGTAGCAACTTACCATTCATGATCTTGCGTTCCGTGCGTGGATATCAACCGTGTCAACGTCAACAATTATGGTTGACGTTGACGCTATGCGAACTTCAAGTCAAGCAATTTCGTTCCTACTGTCACAAGTTCGGTGGGGTAGCTCGCTAAACAAAGTTCGGACGTCAGAACTCTTAAGGTAGTATGCATGATGAAGGCGCCAGTTTACCGAAATGTACCGACAGTGACTCCGCAGAGGCTACAATCTTCTTCCCGCTTTCAACAAGGCGGACGCACGTGGACATGGCTATAGGCGGAGATAGTTTCTGGCTAGATGTTCAATTTGTGGACACAAAAGTTCGGACGTCAGAACTTTTGCAACTTGGGGATTAACGTAACGATCTCGAGGGCTCGAAAAAACTGTTTTTTGGATATCCCTCTGTGATTTCCTCTCGCGTCATGGTGAGAGGATAGTGGCATGAAGCAGCCCGGTGCGATTGAAAGACTATTCGAGTGCCTTACTACCACACTACGGAACGCCGGTTATCTGCCAATATCAGGCCGGATCCTGGACACAATGCTGGTGAGGGCGCCAAAATAGCGCAATACCAACGCGGAGAAAGCGGATCTTCGGGCGGGGCATATCCCCGAAGGCTGGAAAGACAGGCCCGATGAACGCTTCAGTTCACCAAAGCGAAGCAGCAGGAGGATAGAACGATCCCGTCAACGGATCTCGCCATCTCATTCTTTGGGTATAAATCGCATATTTCCATCAACCGGAAGTTCCGGCTGATCCGAAAATGGAAGGCGACAGGTGGCGACGGCCTTCATATCTCCAATCCAGCGCAAGAGCGCGGTCTGTTCCTTGCTGGTGTTGTCGACACGGACGGTATCACCGCCGGGGTGACGGGCTGCGTCGAGATGATCCTTGCAGACGTCGATCCCGATCTACGCGGGGTGTGGTTCGGGCGTGGAAGCCGTGGCCGAACCTTGGGTATCCGTTCAAAACCCAAGGAAAAGAAGAGGCGATCATACTTTTAAGCCGACCCATTACGGTCTGTCTGTCACCGACCCGTACCCTTCCTGATATTGTCGGCGTGCCCCCCCCCGACAACGCCCTTAATATGCTCAGCGCATCGCAGATCGGAGGCATTCGCCTCGTAACGGATGGACGGGATGCACGGCTCATCCCGTGAGCGGCCATCGTATAATCCGCCTGAAGAGCATATGTCTCGATTTACCGATTGAGCCACGGCAGCCGTTGCGGACTGAAATCCAGCATATTCAGGGCTTTCTGGTTGCACGCGCCCGTAAGACTGTTCTGATAATAGATGCTCTCCTCGCCCATGAGGCGCAGGGCCTCCTGCTCGCCCAGATAGGACGGAACACCTGCCCCGATCCAGTCTGCATAGGCTGGCAGCCATTCGGATAGCTTCGTCGGCTGACTGTCGACAATGTTATAGATCCCCGTCTGTGCCGTCAGCGCCGCTACCGTCGCCCGGGCTGCATCATCTACGTGAATGAAGGAAAACATGCTTCGGCCCGCGCCGATCAGGGGAACTTCACCCCGTGCAAGATGGCGACTGAATGCGCCATCCGGCCAGTACCATGTGCCAGGACCATAGAAGAACCCGTAACGGAGCCCGACGCCTTCCATTGTCGGCGCGCTCAGGACCCGCTTTTCCAGCACCGTATACATCCGCGCGCTTTTACCGATCGTGCCGGGGGCGCTGACCCTGAGCGGCGAGGCCTCTGTCGCCAGATCTTCTCCACCATTCAGATAAAATCCTGACAACTGCTGGATATAACGTCGCACGCGCCACGTCCGGGCCGCGTCGAACAGATGGGCGCCGCCTTCCAGGCGCAGCCTGCAGTCGGCGGCGATGCGCGCCGGCAGATCGAAGGGGCTGGCGGGAAGGGAGGTCAGCTGGTCGATGACCACTTCTGGACGGATCTGTTCGACAAGTGTGAAAATACTGACCCGGTCGAGCGCATCGGCCTTCACGGGACATGCGCCGAGCCTTTCAATCGCTTCAAGGCTGTGAGGACGATGGGCCAGTCCCCAGACTTCGTGCCCCGCGCCCCGCAGGCGCCTGATCAGCGGGCGCCCCAGTGCGCCACTGGCACCTGCAACAAGAACCTTCATGATGTTTCGATCCCCTTCGGCTCAATGTGCGGGGAAAACGAAGGGCGCAGTCTTGTCCTTGACGAAAAACGCAAGGAAACGGGCGGGCTCCGTCTGGCTGGCATTACGCCCGACGAGATGGACATCGTTCGGTCCTTCAAAGAAGGTCTGCCCTTCTTTCAGGGTCACAGGCATACCGCCCTTGACCTGCATGATGACGCTTCCCTTCAGCACATACACAAAGACTGAAGCATTGTGCCTGTGGATCGGATCGGACTCTCCGGGACCGTAATCGACTGTCAGCATGGCCCCTTCCCTGCCGGGCATGCCTTGCAGGTCATGGGCTGTCAGGGGCGTGACCGTGGTGGCTGCATGGAGGGAATGGGTGCAGAAGCTTGCGGCTATGGCGCCGAAAGCAAGAAATTTGCGCATATTCGATGTTCCTCTTGCGAAAGGCTTATGATGATTCAGGAATTACCTGATCTTCTGCGTTGCCTGACCTTGTGGGTCCGACGGGTCTGGACACGTTCGTCGAACCATGACTGTGCCTCTCCAAAGAAAAGGGCAGGGGCCTTATTGCGGACTGATATGGCCAGATCGGCGAGCGTTGTCTCCGCCAGTTCCTGCCGCATGGCCTGCTCAGCCCGCAGCATGACGCCATGAATTCCACACACGCCCCGTGTCGCCCATTCAGGCGGCCGTTGATCAAAAAGCGCGCAGCGACCACGAATTTCCTGACAGTTGAAAAGGTTCTTCTGGCCTTCAACCGCGTCCACAACGGCCAGCACGGTGATCTCCCCGGCTGGTCTGGCCAGTCTGTAACCGCCTTTCAGGCCTTCAGACGCGGTGAGAAGCCCTGCCTTTTCAAGCTTGGGAAGCAGCTTGGCGACGAACGCCGCAGGGATTTCCTGCAATTCCGCGAGATCAAGGCTGCTGACAGGTTCAGGATTGTCCACCAGCCACAGCAGGCTATGGAGGATATATTCGGTGCTTGCGCCATAAAGTGCCATACGCGGATCATATAAGTCCGCGTTATGATTCGCAAGACGGCATACCGGGACCGCTGCCGATACAACGATATGAAATATACTGCTGGAAGACTGGACGTTAAGAAAACAGCTTTTAAAGCAGGCCGGCTGCTTGGTGATGGAGGAGCAGACAGGCAGCAGCGCCTCATTTCAGTCGCTCAACGGGTCATCCAGCCAATCCGGAAACCGGACATTCCCGCTTGGAATTTCAAGCGGACTGCACCGCATCAGCCGGTATTCCGGTCACATCACGGCTTGCGTGCCCTTACAACCATCGTATCGAGTTCCGAGAGGAAGCGAGATCGATCCGCCTTCCCAAACGTAGCCCCGGTCGAGGTCATAACGCCCACCGAGCGCAGATCTGTCATCAGATTACGCATCGCCAACGCCATGCCAATCGCATCACGGTCCAGACGGCGCCCTTTCGGTTCAAGAACGTACGAGCCTTTTTCAATGCAGCGCGCCGCCAGTGGAATATCGGCCGTAATGACGATGTCCCTGTCTGAAGTGCGCTCGGCAATCCAGTCATCTGCGACGTCAGGCCCTGAATCTACCACTACGCGCTCGATTAACGGCGATCCCGGCACCGCAATCATCCGGTTGGAGACAACGAAAACATGCAAGCCATAGCGCCCGGCCACACGATACACTTCGTCTTTCACGGGGCAGGCATCAGAATCGATGAAAATACGGACCATGCCGCAATCTGCCGCAGCATCGCATGAACCGCAAACCCCGGGCCACTCGACCACGGACGCAGATGACTGGTTTCGCCTACATTGCGGACGTTATGTCTTCGGTTGCCAATATCGAACTAACGAAGATTACCCTAATTCATTGGTAACTATTAATGATAATGCACGGTCTAGTGAGGTGGCCCCGTCCGTTCGGACAGTTTTGCGGGCTTGATAAGCTATCCCCGGTTGTTGTTATGCCGCTCTTCTGACGGCGTTGCTGTTGGCCATCTGGTCCGGGGTTAACCCCGGACCAGATGGCGTCGGCACGTTATGATACGCCTCATCGGGCGTTCGTCCAGCCAGCGCCGTATGCGGACGCCTTTCGTTATAATGGGCGATCCATCTGCCAAGCCCGGCCCTCAGTTCTGATCCGGTCTCGAACGCGTGCAGGTAGACGCATTCATATTTCAGCGACCGCCACAAACGCTCGATGAACACGTTATCCAGCCATCGCCCACGCCCGTCCATACTGATGCGGATCTGACGCTCTTCCAGTATCCCGGTGAAACGGGGTGTCGTAAATTGCGACCCCTGGTCAGTATTGAAAATG
>NZ_JBGLOV010000039.1:0-9421 GCF_041402665.1 Komagataeibacter sp. SM21 | reverse complement strand
CAGCCGGGCAAGCCGCTCTTCAACGTCAAAAAATCCCGCCTGCTTCATGATCCATACTCCAATCAACGCAAGGAAAATGGAATCACAGAGCAGACCTCAATACCAGAGGGTTTTTCGAACCCTCCAGATGACCGGTGAAGGCGGCCGCTGGTCGCGCGGGAAATCCTTCATGCCCGGTACCTTGCCATTCAGGCTATGTGTCAGGATCAGCGATCCGGCCAGTGGCAGCCTGACGGCATAATCCGTATGTTCGGTTTTCATATTGGGGATGCCGAACAGCAGTTCCGGGGCACGCCCCTCTGTATCCCAGTCCCCTTCCATCGCCGCGATTTTCACCGGCTGATACTTCAGGGTATTAAGACCATGCGCGTCGCCTGCAAGGATCTGCAGGGGTGCTACAATGGCCGCCATCCACATGGCCATGGAAAACATGACCCGCACGGGTTCGCTGGAAATCTTCCCGGCCTTGCGTGCCCTGAGCATATGCCACGCCCCCGTGGCGCCCACGATGAAGGCGACGGACAGGAAAGCCGCCAGTCCCATATGCACCAGACGGAACGGAAAGGACGGGTTGAAGATGATGGCCAGCCAGTCCATCGGCATGAACCGTCCCGTGGCCGGGTCAATTGTGTAGCCGCGTGGCGTCTGCATCCATGAATTGGAAGACAGTATCCATGTCATGGAAATCAGCGTGCCAACCGATACGCAGCATGTGGCCGCAAAATGCAGTTTGCGCCCCACCTTGTTCATGCCGAACAGCATGACGCCAAGGAAGCCTGCTTCGAGGAAGAAGGCGGTCATGACCTCATAGGACAGAAGCACGCCTGTAATTGGCCCGGCCTTTTTGGAAAAGATCGACCAGTTCGTGCCGAACTCATACGACATGACCAGTCCCGAGACGACGCCCATGCCAAAAACGATGGAGAACACCTTGATCCAGTATCGGTACAGATCAAGGAATACAGGCCGTCCGGTCCTGAGCCACAGCCCTTCCAGAACCGCCAGATAGGCGGCCAGTCCGATTGAAAAGGCTGGAAAGATGATATGGACGCCTACGGTAAAGGCGAACTGAAAGCGCGCCAGAAGGAGCGCCGGGTCATGTGCGTACTGCATCGATACTTTCCAAAACTTATGCAAGAGAAATAAATACTTCCCGGCATAGTGGTTCCGTAAGCAATTCTCTGGCCTGAAAGGCAGATACATGCTCAGGTGTCTTGGAAATGGTAGTAGATCAATCAGACATATGACGTCCAAGACAGATTATACATAAGATCATAACCTGCGTTTATAAGTGAAATATAAGCAAGATTTGTCTGGTTATGGGAGAATATAGACAGTTAAAATATTGATACCCACACGAGAAATATTTGGCCGTTATCTCCTGTTTCCAGCCGTCTCTGTTATTCATATGGATATAAAGCATGCCGATCAGGCACTTCTCGTAGCTCTGTTATATTCACAGTGCTGGTCATAGGAAACTGAATGTATGATCAAATGAAACCATAACGCTATGGGTTCATTTCCCACTGTGTTGATGTGTCACGAGATCCTTATCGGGCAAGTTGTGTCGGTTTTCGACATCCTACTTGGGGTGGAGGATGCTCAATGCATGCCTTAGTGCGAGGTTTGCTTTTCGGCTGTCGAGAATGGCTACCGTTGGTTCTGCCCTGCGGGCAGAGACGATATGTGGCACGATACGCAGGTCAGACACCAACGCTTCGAAGCATTCAGCCTCCATCCAACGATGGGATCGCTGATAGAACGCCAACCACCTTTCTTTGCATGGGGTGTCTTGATGCTCTGACTATCAGTGTGAACATCATGGATGGGCTGAAGCAGGAAACGGCGCATCAGTCTACGAAACCACGAACAGATAGTCTGCAATGGACGAAAATGAACCATAACATTTTTTAGCCACAACCTGATCGGACAAGAGAGCGTAGCCGTATTGACGGTTTACGGACATCGGCCGCTTGTTTCCGGCCTAACCGGTTCGCTGGCGTCGCAGGATGTTATACGCTTCCATTCCTTATCGGTCGGGTTTAGAGGGCCAGCATCTCGTTCTGCGGGTAATGCTGGCTATACGGCCCCGCTGTGTTGACGTCTACATATCGCGTTTAAGACGTAGATAAACCCTCCTGAAATCCTGTTCTGTCGAACGCCCACAAGAAAGTTAGAAGGTTAAAAGAAAGAGTTAAAAGGTTAAGGGAGCAAACAGGCTGAAAAATGCACGGAACACAGTGGGATAGAGAGGTCTGGCTGTTCCCGAAATGTCGTGAATCCGTTCCTGAAGTGTCGGCTCCGGTGTTCCTGAAGTGTCGGGTTACTGTTCCCGAAGGATCGAGGGCCGTTCCCAATATGTCGAAAGCATGGATCAAGGGGCTATTTTATCCGCTCACTTGAATCAGTTTTTCAGGAAGAAGCAAAAACCACGTTCAATTTTTTCAAGCTGATATCACTCCATTCGGATCGTATTGCAGGTGGCAAGAGCAGACCCGACACTTCGGGAACACCTGCATGGAATTCTGGTCTGGAACAGGGGGCGGCTGGGTCAATATCAAGGGCCATCTGATCCGGGGAGAGTGATCCTGACTATCGGGGAATGCTTTTCTGGCGCTGATATCGGTACATGAACCAGAATCCGATCATGGGAAATGCCTCCCCCGCTACGGGATCCCGGCCTGCTGCCTGATTATGGAGGCAGAAATGCCGTGATCAGGTCTGGCGGCCATATCCGTATGATACAGGGATACAGACCAGCTAATGGGATAAGGAAACTGTTGGATATTCCACAAAAAGAAACAGGTCAGCGCGGCCGGCCTTTAAAGACCGAGCTGGTGCTTGTTGTTAGAATGGTAACGTCTGACGAAGCCGATAAAGGCGGCCTGATAGTTTGCAGGGGTTCGGCTCTGGTCCTGGGAAAGCCAGTGACGGAATTCCTGATGCAAGGATTCAAAATCCCATCCCGGACATTCAGACCGCAGAAGGGCCAAAGTATCCGCAGTCAGGTCCGCATCGGCAAAGGAATCCGTCCCTGCCCCATCCAGATGCGACGGTTCGCCGGAAGATAGGGATGGACTTTCTTTTTTCCTTGAAGTCGTGCGGCGTTTCACGCTCGGAAGCGGTGATGTATCCGGGATCGGGTTATCCTGTCTTCTTCTCATCCGGAGCAGGGGTTCGGATTTTCCGGCTGGTATCTCGATTTCAAGTGCGAAGCCGGGCAGCTCATTGCGCGCGGCAATCTTGCCGATTTCAAATTTGAACCGTCTGTAATTTCCCTCAGCTCCGGATTTGATAAACAGGGTGGGAAGGGAAATGGAGAACCCGATTTCGCCCGCGCCACCTGCATGTTTGCGGGCGACCTTATATAACCATCGTTCCCGTCCCCCGGTGATGTTGAAATAGGCCTTGTCTATCGACAGGACGCCCCCGTTCATGAGTACGCCATCATAAAACCAGCTTGACAGTTCTATGGTCATGCCACGGCTACGTTCGGTTTTTTCGTCCACCAGTTGGGTCCAGCCATCCAGCCATGAGAATGTTGCTTCCCGCCTGTTTTCGGCCCGAATGTTGGTTTTGACGGTTGTTGAGACAAGGCGATCCAGTGCCTGCCCCAACAGTTCATAAGCCCGCCCGGTTGTAGGGCGGCCGATTGCCCTGAGTACATCATAGGGCATCAGATGAAGTCTGCGGGGAATATCATTCTGTCCGCGCCGGGCCATATCCGCCAGAATGCTGGCGCAGTAGATCAACAGGTCCGCATCCCAGATCGTCGCCATTCCGTAATCCGGATTGGCGGAAACATGTACCCAGAGCTTTCCATCGGGGCTCTTGTAATCGATGGGTTTCAGGCGTTTTGATTTTGCAAGGCTGAAGAAAGGCCGCTCCATCATTTCCCGCTGGTCGCGCAGTGGCAGATCCGCGAGATAGGGGAGGAACAGATCAATCTGATCCGTTTTCGGTTCCTCACGCTTGTTCATCATGGAAGTTTCCCCGGGGAAATTATCAGGAAGGGCCGACAGGAAGTTTAATGAAGTGGCGCAATTGAATTTCCCCGGAGAAACTTTGGCCCGATAGGGGGGATAGGGCCCGCATGGAAATTTCCCCGGGGAAACCGGCACGCATTCAGAATATTTTCCCCGATGCCCTGAGCCGTTCGAGGATATCTTTCAGACCCGAAAGATATTCATCAGTATCGGCACCAGCACCGGTATGGAGCCGGACCGTAATCCCCTGCCGGTTTACACTCTGCACACTCATGGCCACGCGGCCGAGGGCCGAACGGATTTCTATGGGGGCTTCGTTCATGGATGCGGCGTCGTTCCGGGCAGCATGAAGCAGCCGACGCATGACTTCGGATGCACTCGGTCCTTCGTGTCCCTGCTTTCTGGCTTCGGCCTGTTCCTGTGCAAGTCGGGTCGCTGCCACGGCTATCCGTTCCGCGGCATCCGTATTCCCTAGCGCCCGCGCAAGGTTATAGGCCGGCTTGAGCTGGACATCATGCCAACTGGAAAATGCCGCCAATATGTTGTCAGGTATATTGGCGACCTGCAGCATCTTGGAAAGCCATCCGGGGGAGACCCGCAGGCGTTCGGCCATCCGTTTCTGCTTGCCATCATAATGCAGGGTCAGGGCCGATGCGTAATTCCGTGCCCGTTCGATATCGGATACATCCTGTCGCGCACGATTTTCCAGATCAGCCAGACGGAAGGCGGCTTCATCATCCAGATTGGCAACCTGGGCCAGAAACCTGAGGTCCGGGTAGGAATGATTGCGCAGCCATTGCACGGACCAGTGCCGCCGGGTTCCGGCGACCACTTCATAATCGTAAGCAGGGTCGTCGGTAACGCGCCTTACGACTGCGGGCACTTTCTGGCCGCCTTCCGCGATGATTGAATCAATCAGTTCGCGGCAGTTCTGCTCATTAAGCTGCGCGTAAATACGGGCATTTCCGGGCCAGACGCGAACGCGTGCCGGGTCCAGAAGATGTTGCGTCACCTGCCGGGTCTGGCCGGATTGTACGCGTGCAAGCGCTGACTCCCTGCTCAGCAGGGTTGTTGGCCTTACCCTTTCGGCAGCAGGGGGTGTGGCGGGACCATCGGGTTCGGAACTGAGAAGTTCTTTCAGATAGTCGCTCTGTTTACGGGCCATCAGACGGCATCCCGTTCACAGGCAGCAGGGCTGCCGCACATACTTATATTATCAGACAGCATAGATGGCCTCTGCCTCGCTTGCGGGAGCCACCCTGCCCCAGCTCTGCCGGATAAGCTGCTCCACCTGCCCCAGTGCTTCGTCCAGATTGGCGCGACACCGTTTATGTGTCTTGGATGTGCCAATGGGTTTTGCCAGTTCATAAACGGACATCATACGGATTGCGGCATGACTGATTTCGGCTGATTCCAGAATGGGCACAGGCAGCAGTGCCGGGCCAAAGGTCTGTTCCATAAAGGCCCTGACGAGGGCATGGGACGGATCGTTGCTGTCGAATTTGGAACAGATCAGGCGCACAAAACTGTAATCAATAACAATGCCTGCTGCCAGAAGCTGCTGCAGGACCTGATCCATCATGGAAAGGAACTGTACTGTTGAACAGAAATCGGGCGTGGTTGCGGCCAGCGGCACCAGCAGGGCATTTGCCGCCTGCATGACGGCAAGGGAGATGGTGCCCAGAGCAGGTGGGGGATCAAGCAGAACGACATCATAGTCGCGTGCAAGTTCGTTCAGCCCCTGCTTCAGTTTGCGAAAGCGCGCTGTCAGCACCGACTGACCATCCGCACCGGCGGCAGCCAGTTCATATTCCACGTCGAACAGTTCAAGATTGGACGGGATAAGGTCCACATTGGGCCATGGCGTGCGCTTGACCGCATAGCGCAGATCTTCCTGCGTGGGATCAATGGACAGGTACGGATATAGTGTTTCGTCGCGCGTAATATTGAAATGCGGATTGAAACCGAAAAGGGTGGTGGTGGAAGCCTGACTATCGCAGTCAACGACCAGAACACGGTAACCCTGCACCGCCAGGTAATGGGCCAGATGGGTCGTGACCGTGGACTTGCCTACGCCCCCCTTGAAGTTCTGCACGGCGATGATCGCGGGTTCATCCATAGGGCTGCGTGCCGGGCTTGCGCCCAGTACCTTGCGCATATGAAGGATCTGCTCGATGCTGTAACCGGGGCGACGGCCATTTGTTGTCGGTGTGGGACTGGGAAGGCGACCGTCTTCTTCAGCCATCCGGATACGATTGGTCGAGCAGCCGAGTAGCGATGCGACCTCGGCGATCCCGATGCGAACACTCAGTCCTTTTCGGCTTTCCGGCAGGAATGCTTTCTTCCGCAGGCGCTCGATCATGCGCTCACCTGCTTCGGCCAGTCCGCCTATATGGCTGATAAATTCGCTCATTTTAAAGGGACCATTATGATTTGAATGTTTTAGATATTTTTTGTCTCATAAAACATTCAAACCGGCAACGTTTTAATTCAGTTTGCTTCAGCCCTGAAGCTTTGGTCCGGAGATTTGGAAACTACTGTCAGGGTGGATGCTGAAGATGCCGAATAAAACCCTTACCAGATCCGGGTGCAGAATGGACATTATGGTGACGGCACCATGAAGAATGAAAGCGATGGGTGCAGGAAGGTAGAGAGAATAATGACCGCGATAAAATCTTCTGTGGCAGTACGTTTGGTTGCTCGCATCCTGTCATAACAGGATAGGCCATATGATTTCAGGCGATGTGGAATTGAGACGACGGACCCGGTTTTGTCAGGAACAGGACTGCCGGGCATCGGGCTATCCCGTCTGGAAGCCATCTTCAGCCTGTGCGGGAGATTGTGACGATAGAAGGTGAGATGATCTGTCCACGTTTCATTTAGCGCACGGGCAGGACAGATGGCGTTTGTGAGATGCTAATTGCACCGGTGCAATTGACGACAGAAACCCGACTGGTCTTCCGCATTTCTGACTTCTAATACGATAGAGCGGGGCAGGTTTCGCAAAGAACTGGTTCTGGAGTGGCCGGGAATTATGAGGTCGGCCATTGGCTGTCCACGCATCCAGACAATGCTCCGTATAAAAGCTACATCGCAATTTAGGCTTGGTGCCCTCAGTTTATTGGACTGAGCGATGATCGGTAATTTCAAAGGGGCCGATGTTCGGCTGACAGCCCTCCTGACGGGACAGGCGGGCGCTTGCAGACTGGACCATTACTGCCAGCATTTCACCGAAGAAGAACAGAAAATTAAAGCGGTCTTACAACGGACACCTGATATAAAAAGCGCCGCCTCATCGAAAACATGTTTGCAAAACTTAAAGACAGGCGACGTGTTGCGACCTTCATCTTCCCTATCAAAGAATGAGTCCTGAGCCACGGTTCTGTCCCGGATGGGCGAACATCGGTCCATCCTCCCTGCGCATAAGCCATAGTGGAGGCAAGCGCGATAATATGGTTTTGAATGTTATAATCAGCGATATGGGCTACCATCAGGACAGGCAGAAAGCTGCCTGCACGATGGGACGTGGTGATGAACTGGCCTGAACAACTCGGCTTGACGATTCCATTGGTGCAGGCACCGATGGCAGGCGTCTCTACTCCAGCACTTGCTGCTGCTGTATCTCAGGCCGGGGGCCTTGGTTCAATTGGCGTAGGGGCTGCCGGTGCGACAGTCGCGCACGAGATGATCTGCCAGGTAAGGCAGCAGACAGGGGCTCCCTTCAACGTCAACCTGTTCGTACACAAGACGCCGGAAGTTGATCCTGTCTGCGACAAAGCGTGGCTGGCGTGGCTGAAACCGCTGTTCACCGAATTCAATGCAGTACCGCCGGCCAGACTGCATCCGATATACCGAAGCTTCAATGATGACCCGGAAATGCTCGACATGCTTGTGCATATGAAGCCACCGGTCGTCAGTTTCCATTTCGGATTGCCTGTGGCCGAGAAGATTTCGGTTCTGAAGGCGACAGGTGCTATTTTGCTGGCAACGGTAACCAGTCTGGAGGAAGCCTGCGTCGCCGAGGCCGCAGGGATGGACGCGATTGTAGCGCAAGGGATTGAGGCGGGGGGGCATCGCGGCATTTTCGATCCCGCGGGTCGCGACGATGCGCTGGGAACATTCGCCCTGACCCGTCTTCTGGTGCGGAAATGCCGCATTCCTGTGATTGCTGCGGGCGGTATCATGGACGGTGCAGGGATTGCGGCCGCCCTTGCTTTGGGCGCCGTCGCGGCACAGATGGGCACGGCTTTCATTCTTTGTCCGGAGACAGACGCGGATGAATCTTACCGAAAGGTTTTGAAGGGACCAGCCGCGTTTCATACACGCATGACCGATCTTGTTTCAGGACGACCTGCGCGCTGTCTTGCAAACCGGTTTACTGGTCTGGGTGACAGTGCAGGCATACCACCGCTTCCAGATTACCCCATTGCCTATGATGCGGGAAAAGCACTTAATAAAGCTGCCAGAAACTGTGGTGAAAGCGGTTTTGGTGCTTATTGGGCCGGACAGGGAGCACCTCTGGCCCGGGCCATGCCAGTAGACCAGCTCATGGGCAAACTGAAGGACGAACTGCAAGAGGTACGTAGCTTCGGGATGTAATCGCTAACCAACCTGCCCGGCATACGCCAGCATTGATGATGTTGCATCATGACAGGCCCGGCATCGGTATGAAACCGGGCAGAGCAAGATGCACGGTCAATGTCGTCCTCGGGGCAGGTGCGATATAGGGAAACACAGCGCAGTCCGCGATGGTCTGTTGTCCTGAGCCCTACCCAATGTTTGAGTGATCGTATTTTTTATGCGCCATCCGTCCGAAGGAGATTTCATAAGCAGGAATTGCACCGTTGCAATTATCGATAATCAAAAAACGAACTGATTGATTTTAAACGGTTATGAGTGATGGGGCGATCATCATCATCAGTTTTTCGTACCGGCGCAATGATCCAGAATGTTTCATACATTCATGTGGTACCGGATAGGCATTGACCGCTTCACTGCGTCCCTGCGCTTACTCTTGCCTTCTCATATAAGGGAAGAGGAGGGGGGCGTTACCTCACTTCCCGATACGCCCTTCATCTTATTGGGGCAGTGGTCATCTCGCCGACATTGAGGATGGCAGCGCCATACCGCAGATGGTAGCTGGCAGGGAACGGTTGTGATCGCGTATTATGTCTTTACAGGCCCGATCACGGCCCTCGCAACCGTCGGGATGCCCGGCAGGATAACAGGTTTTATTGTCCTGCCAGAACACCGGGCCGGGTAGCGCCATTTCGTCTGGTTGTGATGCTGCCGTAGTATTCCCTGCGACGAGAGTGTCCGATCTTCTGTGTATGACTGATCTGGTCCATGCTTTCCCGAAAGGAAGCATGAATGACCATCTCGAGAGAAATCCTGGACGCACTGCTGACGGACGTGGAGCGTCCTGAAGACCTGCT
>NZ_JBGLOV010000038.1:0-9735 GCF_041402665.1 Komagataeibacter sp. SM21 | reverse complement strand
AAGCGGATAACAGCGCCCAATCTGCTCAAAACGCAGACCGGATGCCAGCGCAAAAACCGTCAATCAAATCGCCAAAAGCCAGAAATCACGGGCCACGCACATCAATTGACGGTTCTTCGATCCCTCCGATTACAATACGGTGCGCCCCCATTCCCAGCTGGGTGGCAGGACACCGGATCAGGTCGCCAGACAAGTGTCTCGGGGGCATGCCCCCGAGACACTTGTCATCCCATCAACCCAAAGCCATAAAAAACGGGAACTCTCCTTTTGAGTGGATACAAAAAAGGGGGCACGTCATGCTGCCCTGTTGGAAATCGTCCTCATAGACGGTACCGTCAGGCACGATCTTCCATTTACGCATCGGATGCCAATAGCCGCTCAGCCTATAGTATCCGAACTGTGTGAGGAGAGTCTCTGCATGCGTGACCGAGCCTACATCCATGCCACGAGCTTGTAGCAATAAGACTTGATCATGAACGGATAGGAAGGGTTTATTATAAGACATGCAAAAGGTTAATGTCACGAACATAAAAAAACCGACCCGCTCACACCGATTAAGGTGCCGGGGCCGGCCGTGTTAAGACTTGGATAATCGACGATTGCCTGCAAGTCAATGATTTTATCACTTAAGGTCACACGGTCGCTTTCTAGCGGATCATAGAAGCCTAATCGCCGGAACCTACGCCAATTTTAATATGGTAAGGCAAGTGATAGGAGATTTTGGTCGCTCGGGCGAACTTTCGAGCGACTAATTTGATACGATAGCTACTCTGTAAATAACGATATCAATGACTGCTGGTGAAGCTTCTCCATCTATAAGCCGACCTTCCGTTCCCCCCCCTGACCTGAACTGCCTGTCTGCTCAGTGATGCAGGAGCAGACAGGCGACAGTCGCCCTCATCCTCGACATACAAGGCGCGATAAAGATTCCCAAAACCGGACATGTGCGCGTGGCAAGTCCGACATACTCGCGTATGCCGTCACCGTTGTTCCCGTCTGCCAGTAATTTCCGCTCATGTGCCTCACGATGCTGCGCATATTGGTAATTATACTGTAGCAAAATGAACCGACATCTCTGGACAAACACCTGAGCGAGCGCATGGTTAAGTGGTTCAACTTGATGGAATGATGCCCCGCATGCGCCGCTGATTGACGGCGCGCTTCATCACACCTCAACGCCAGTTCAGTCCTGCGCGGCACGACGATCAAATGCGGCGCGGGCCTGTTCAAGGGCGGGCCGGTTCTCGCGTGCCCAACTTGCCAGGGCTGCCAGAGGTCCTGTCAGGCTTTGCCCCAATGGGGTCAGACAGTACTCAACCTTCGGCGGGACGGTAGCATAGGCTTTGCGAGCCACCAGTCCATCGCGTTCGAGCCCGCGCAGAGTGATGGTCAGCATCCGGTGCGAGATGCCGGGGATGCGGTGCTTCAACGCATTGAAACGATGGGTGCCTTCTGAGAGATGGCCACAGACCATGACCGTCCACTTGTCGCCAATGCGTGCAATCACCTCTGCCAGGCCGCGACATTCCGCTTCTACATTTTCCATTGCTACTCCTTGGGCCGACAGGAACCTGGGTGTTCCTGACGCATGAATTCATGCGTACTTGTTAGCTTATAGGAACAAATTTATCCTAAAGAACCATAAATAACCATGGAATCTGATGATGAAAATAGGTGTGAGCGGTGCCAGCGGCCAGCTCGGTAGCGCAGTTGTTCAGGCGTTGGCGGAAACGGTTGCGGCCGAAAACTTGGTGGCGATTTCGCGCACTCCCAAGACCGATCGAACCTACGCAGGTCGCTTAGGCGACTACGACCAATCCGAGACATTGGTGGCGGCCTATCAGGGCCTGGATCGCCTGTTGTTGATTCCGGGGGCTGATCTGCGGCCGGGGATTCGTTCGCGCCAGATGTTGGCGGCCGTGGATGCCGCTGCACAGGCCGAGGTCGGTCACGTCTTCCTGTTGTCGGCAACCGGGACGCAGCGTGAGGGGGAGTCCGCCGTTGGGGCGGCGTATTGGCACAGTGAGCAGGCGTTGATCAAGAGCGCGATCCCCGCATGGACGATACTGCGTATGAGCTATTTTTCCGAGACGCTGGTCGAAGAGGTGCGGATGTCTTTGACGGCAGGCGGGCTTGCGATGCTTGAGGACAGCCGCGTCAGTTTCGTTTCGCGCGGCGACGTGGCCAAAGCTGCCGCCGCCGCATTGACCAGCGAGGGCCACGAGGGCGCCATATATCAGCTGACAGGCTCTGAAGCCCTGCGTGGTGAAGCGGTCTGCAGACTGGTCGCGCAGCAGATCCAGCGGCCCTTTGCCTTGAACGTTATGCCCGCCGAGGTGTTGCGAGCCGGGTTGCTCAAAACGGGTCTGCCTGACGTGGTTGCCGATGCCGTGGTATCGATGAAGGCGCGGCAGGCGCGTGGCGCCTACGACATCGTCAGCGGTGACATCGTGCGTTTGACCGGAGGCACGCCGTGCTCCCTGGCCGAAATTCTGGCGAGTATCGCCGGAGGACTGGGGCAGTCGTAGCACCGCACTTGCTGGGTGCTTTGCTGCGCCATTCGACGAAGGTCCGCGCCACCGGTGCAAGTAGGCTTGGAATTGCGGGTACATGACCACGTTGGAGGCGTAGTTCAGCAGGAGGTCAGGTCCAACTGGATGTCGGCGTTGCCAGGGCACTCGACCAGATGGCTTTCCAGGGCGATGGCGTCCGGGGCGGCTAGCAACTGTGTTTGAGCGGCCTCTCGTCACAATCACCAACGCTATCCTCAAAAGCGGAGTGCCATGGCGCATTAGCTCCGCCGCTTAAACACTGTTGCTCATTCAGACCGTCACGAGGCTCAACGAAAGTGCTATTCCTCTCACTATCGAACCGATCTCGTGCCGTTCTGAATGCCGAAGCGTTGTCAATAATCCACCGCCAAAGCGGCATCATTCCTACGAGAAGCCCCTTTCCCAACGGAGTGAGAGTATAATCCACCCGTGGCGGGACCTCACCATGATCACGGCGAATAATAAGACCGTCGCGTTCTAACTGACGAAGAGAGCGCGTCAACATACGCTGCGTAACCCCATCAAGCCGCCGCGCCAGTTCTGCGTACCGCAGAGTACCAGCAACACCGAGAAGATGGACAATGCCGAGTGACCATCTGTTGCCGGCATGCGCAAGCACTTCTCGCTTCAACCCGCCATCATCGTCACTGAGAGCAGCACAGGCTGCCTGCGACTGAGCCATCACGGCATCGAAGTCCAGATTATCGAACGGTATCAGTCGTGTACCTTCTTCGCTTTCCCGCATCGCGTCTTATTTTAACTTCATAACCAGAAGGAATTCCTGATGCCAGCGATGAAGACCCCTGTCATTGAAACCCTTGTCATCGGCGCCGGAGAGCTTGGTCAGGCCGTCATCACCGGCCTGCTTGAACAGAAACCGGAATGCGCCCGATCGATCAGCGTTCTTCTCAGACCATCAAGCGACAACACCAGAACGGATATTGCGCGACAATTAAAGCAAAAGGGCCTGCAGATCGTTTATGCTGATCTTGCGACGGAAACGGTGGAGGACCTCTCCGTCCTTTTCGCCAAGTTCAATACGATTATATTTTGTACCGGGTTTGTTGGTGGTCCCGGTACACAGCGTAAAATTACCAGTGCCGTCCTGAAAGCTGGGGTGGACCGTTATGTGCCGTGGCAGTTTGGTGTTGATTACGATGTTGTTGGACGTGGCAGCGGGCAGCCAGTATTTGATGAGCAATCAGACGTAAGGGACATGCTGCGCGGTCAATCTGCGACCCGATGGATAATCGTTTCGACAGGAATTTTCACCAGCTTTCTGTTTGAGCCAGCTTTCGGTTTGGTGGATCTTCAAGGTGCCAAGGTTCGCGCACTCGGCAGTTGGGATAACCGCCTGACCGTGACCACTTCCGAAGATATAGGACGACTTACAGCGAGCATCCTCGCCCATAAACCGCCGATCCAGAACGAGGTGGTTTACGTTGCCGGGGATACGTTTTCCTACGCTCAACTCGCCGAAAAGATGCAGCACTATCTCGGCCGCCCTGTCACTCGGGAGCTGTGGGATATGGATTGGCTACGCGCAGAAGTCGCCGCACACCCTGACGATGGAATACGGAAATACCGTCTTGCGTTCGCACGCGATACTGGCGTGGCATGGGACAAGGATCGGACTTTTAACGCTTTACAGGGCATTGAGGTGACCGACGCCATAGCCTGGCTAAAACACCAGCAACGTCATGTAGCGTAAACATCTCACTGTTTGCGACATCTGAATTCCGGGAAACACAAGGTCAGCAGCCATCCTAGTCATCAGCCCTTGGTTTACTTGCAGAGCGTAGTCGGACCATGGCGCTCTGCTAGCCTCTGATGGAAGTCGGCGTGAAGTGCTGCAAGTGTAATCTGGCCAAAACGCGCCAGAAATTGGGCCTTAACATCGGTCAGGACGCTACTCATGGCGTGGTTGACGGCTTCTTCGACAAGGCACTCAGTCTCCTCACTCCGGTTCCCTATGGCGAATAATCTTGGAGCATCAAGAGCCTCGTAAATATCCCGCAGCGTCACCTGATCCAACTGGCATGAGAGCGTCCACCCCCCGCCATGTCCTTTCTCGGAGTGCACATATCCATGCTCACGCAGACCGCCCATAAGACGTCGCACAACCACGGGGTTGGTGTTAAGGGCGCGAGCCAGGGCTTCTGACGTCATGGGACCACCTGCTTCTGCCAGATGCAGTAGTACGTGGAGCACACAGGATAATCTGTTATCTTGTCTCATGTAACTTCATGTGTTGCTAGAATGTAATCCCGTCAGTATATCATGAAACTCGAAAAGTGACATGAAACTGTGTGAGTCCACTCTTACTTCGAGGACATGCTGTATGAATTTGCTCGAAATTCTGACAGTCGGCGTCGTGGCGACTGCTGCATCCGATATCTGGCAACAAGCCCAGAAACCATTGACTGGAATTCCTGCAGCCAACTGGCCTGTCACCGGCCGCTGGGTCATAGGGTGGCGTGACGGCAGGATCTATGACCCAATGATTGGAAAAAGACCCTCCCTGAAAGGAGAGGCACTTGTTGGCTGGGCATTTCATTATCTGATTGGTGCTGTTTATGCCGCACTGTACCTCAGTTTTGTGGTGGTTATAGCAAAGACAGTCCCCACACTGCTAAATGGTCTACTCTTCGGACTTGTTACCCTTTTAGCCCCTTTTCTGTTTATGAAACCTGCTCTGGGCGGCGGTTTTTTCGGGCTTAGGGCTCCCAATCCTGGAAAAGGACTATTTCTCAGTATAAGCGCTCATGCTGTCTTTGGAATGGGACTGTATTTAGGAGAAATTTTTTACCAAGGTCTTTGCTGAAACCTTACTCATATACTGATTACATTTTTCTATAATCACGAGGACTGACACCCGTCACTCTGCGGAAGACCTGAGCAAAGTGGCTTGGGCTTTCGTATCCGATCTCCAAGGCAATCTCGATAATAGGAACATTGGTCTTACAAAGCATTTCTGATGCCTTCTGGACCCGGCGCTGCATGAACCAACCAGAGGGAGTTTGTCCCGTGGTTGTACGGAATGAGCGACTGAAGTGAAAACGGCTCATGCCACACAAAGCAGCAAGACAATCCAAATCAAATGGTTCAGCCAGATGTGCTTCCATATGATCAAGAACTCTACGCAGTTTCCATGTGGGCAAGAGTGTGGATCGTAGCTTTATCTTAGCCTTGGTATCAGCATACTGTCTTAAAAGATGAACTGTCAGACTCTCCAGAAGGCCATTTACAAATAAGGGATTTGCAATAACAGAAGATTGCATTTCAGCTATCAGACCACTCAAAATGCCTGATATGAAAGCATCCTCCCCG
This sequence comes from Komagataeibacter sp. SM21, assembly GCF_041402665.1. Taxonomy (NCBI): domain Bacteria; kingdom Pseudomonadati; phylum Pseudomonadota; class Alphaproteobacteria; order Acetobacterales; family Acetobacteraceae; genus Komagataeibacter; species Komagataeibacter sp. SM21. The sequence goes on along the minus strand of NZ_JBGLOV010000038.1, from coordinate 3,853 downwards.
CCCGAAACATCCTGCATTCGAATACGGGATGAAGTCAGATTTAATGACATGGCAGCTCGATCGACAAGCTCAAGTCCAAGATAGAGATGCAACACTTCAAAACAAGTGTTTCCCTTGCCCTGCCACCGCATCAGATAGGGTGTGTCCGTCTGCGTGAGGTAAAATGTTCCTGCTCTTGCCTTGCTCTGTTCCCAAGGCCCTGTCAGTTCACGCTCTTCAATATTTGCTTCTCCGCGGATAACCCAAACAAGCAGGGGTTCTGCGACGGCAGGTACAAGAATTTCGTCTTCTTGTACCGGGCGAGTGAATATCTGGACGTCAACATCCTTCCAGACATCCCCTTCACTTTGCGCGACTTTCTTCCCGGGGAGAAGTTGCTCCAGTGTCAAACTGGCAGCACGCCGAGAAGGAAGGCAGGACAAAACCATCTGCTACACTCTCTCATTTCCATGCGCGACTATCTATAGCGCAAAATCGCGATAGTTTCAGCACGAAGCCATGAGAGATATCTTCTGGCATAATTTACACCTCCTTCGACAATGAAGGCTGATTGAAGGCTCGTCGTGTGGAGAAGATTATGAATATTGCAGGAAAAGTTGCTCTGGTGACCGGAGCATCCAGTGGCATTGGTGCTGCAACAGCGCGCAAACTTGCAACAGAAGGAATCACAGTTGGCCTGGCGGCACGCCGTCATGATCGCCTGGAAACGCTTGTCAGTGAGATTACCAAGGCTGGCGGTCACGCTATTCCTCTGGTGACGGACGTTACTGATCTTGTCTCGTGTCAAGAAGCGGCAAAGAGCTTGATCGCCCAATTTGGAAGGATTGATGTTCTGGTCAACAACGCGGGCTTGATGCCCCTATCCAGCGTTGACAGCCTGAAAGTGAACGAATGGCAGCAGATGGTGGACGTCAATATATCCGGTGTTCTCAATGCAACGGCAGCCGTTCTTCCGCAGATGATCGCACAGCATTCGGGTCATATTTTCAACATGTCCTCGATTGCAGGCCGTAAGGTCTTTACGGGTCTCGCCGTTTATTGTGCCACCAAGGCTGCGGTGACAGCGTTTTCAGACGGCCTAAGAATGGAGATCGGACCAAAGCATAATATCCGCGTTACCTGCATTCAGCCGGGAGCCGTAAAATCAGAGCTTTACGATCACATTACAGATGCTGATTACCGCAAACAGATGGATGACCTTGCAGCGTCCATGACCTTTCTCGAGGGCGAGGACATAGCAGACAGTATCCTTTTTGCTCTGAAATCACCTGCACGTATGGATGTTGCAGAACTGTTTGTTCTTCCGACTGAACAGGGATGGTGAACAGGAACTGATTGCCAACTGAGCTTAGGAGTCAGGCACCCTTCCGTCGAAAAGAGGCTTCAGGCTGGAAAGCCTCTTGAAGCTCGGTCACAAAGACCCGCAGCTTTGGGGTCATAACCGGACCTGCGTTATAGAGCAGGTGCATGGGCCTGTCCGGAACTTTCCACCTGGGCATAAGCCGGACAAGCCGTTTGCTTTTAATATCTGGAAGCAGAGCCTGCTCATATCCCAGCAGAATGCCATCGCCACCAAGAGCTGCAGAATGCAGAACACTTGAATCATTACTGATTATCTTCCCGGACACGGTGACAGGTCGCGTAACGCTCCCCTGAGAAAGGTACCACGTGGTTACAGGGCCGCCGGAGTTTTCATATACGAGACACTCGTGGCGCATCAGATCTTCGGGCTGCCCTGGAAAACCGTGTTTTTCCAGATAGGTTTGAGCCGCGCAGATGACCCGACGATAGGCCGTCAAAGGACGACTGACCGCTGTAAGGTCCGTCTCCAGTTCACCAATTCGGATCACAGCCTCATGACCATCCATTGTGGGGTGAACCAGTTGGTCTGTCAGGGATAAATGCACTTGAATTTCTGGGTATCTTTTTTGAAAACTGTGAATAAATGATAGAAATACCGTTCGCCCGAAGGTGACTGGGACGCTGACAGATAATGTGCCGCGCGGTGTGCCAAGCGTATTGGCTGCCAGAGTGTCAGCTCGTTCAGCAGCCTGCAGAACAAGCCGACATTGCTCGCAATAGAGCCGTCCTGTTTCAGTCAGACTTTGCCGACGTGTCGTTCGATGCAACAGGCGAGCACCAAGGTGATGCTCCAGAGCCTCTATATGCTTGGCGACCATCTGCGGCGACAAATTCAGATGCTGGGAGGCCGCTGCAAAGGACCCCAATTCCACGACCTTGATAAAAATCTTCATGCTGGTTAACCGGTCAAGCATTCATCCTCCTCAGTTGTGACTGATGTCTCGTATCGACAATTTATCTAGCGGAAAAGAGGAATATGCTGAAGGCTTCGAGTGATTGGCAAGTCCAGTTCTGGTGGAGACTTTCGAAATGCCTGTTTATCTTGTGCGCATGGACCACCCTGACGGCGAGGGATGGGGACAGCATGTCGCAGCACACGTGTTGTATCTCAGGCGCCTTATTCAGGAAGGCAGCCTGCTGGCGTCCGGTCCGTTGAAAGGGACCCCATTGCGCTCCGGCTTTCTGATTATGAAAGGCGCCAATCGGCAAGAGATCGACGCGATGATTGCCGGTGATCCCTTTGCATCCGAAGGTTTGATTTGTGATCTGCGGATTGAAGAATGGGACCCACTATTCGGGTGCCTGTCAAATCATGCAACAGGCAAACTCCCGCAAGAATTGAAGTCTCTTTTCCCTTCATGACGACAGCGCTGTGTTTTTTGAGAAATAAAAACGAAAAGAGAGCCTTGGGATTATGAACGATCTTCAGTGGTATGCTGTAGGGGATGCCCGCATACTAAAAATACAGGATCTTACGCTGGCAGCACTCACTCCAGAACAGTTGCTTCCTGATTGGGATGATGCAACGGCACTTCAGGCCTATTCTGATCTACCTGAAACGCTGGATGCTTCAGAAACGAAAGTCCTTTTGAGCGTTCATAGCTGGCTCATCAAGGATCGCGGTCGGAACATTCTTGTAGATACGGGGGCCGGGAATAGCAAGGCTCGACCTGCTGCTCTGTTTTTCGATCACTTGCAGACCGTGTGGCTTGAAAATCTGATGCGCGCTGGCGTCCGACCAGAAGATATCGATTTTGTTCTTCTCACCCATCTGCATGTTGATCACGTGGGGTGGAACACACGCCTGCAAAATGGCATCTGGGTTCCGACATTCCCGAATGCCCGATATGTCTTTTCTAGAGCCGAATATGATTTTTTCAGTAATCCGGCTCATGATAGCGTCCGCAATAAAACCAGTTTCATGACACGCATTGATAGCGTTGATCCGATTATCTCGGCGGATCTTGCGGATCAGATTGACGTAGACGGATCCGAAGTTCTTGAAGGAATCTCCTTTCACCCCACACCTGGGCATACGCCCCATCACGCGTCTCTCGTGCTGAAATCAGGTATGGAGCGTGCGCTCTTCACGGGTGATGTCATGCATCACCCCATTCAGGTATGTATTCCGGAGTGGAGTGCCGTTTTTGATGCAGATCCTCAGATAGCCATCATATCGCGCAAATGGGCTTTGAATTATGCTACCGAACACACCGCAGCAGTATTCACATCGCATTTTCCGATGACATCCGCTGGAAAAGTGATGACATACGACCAGGGAAGGGGTTGGTCTTTCCTCTAGGGCTGCCATTATGTCCGCTGTTCACCTCGTTCAATTCCATTGCGGACATTCCGCTTTCCCCCGATAGTGTTGAAAAACTCAAGGTGAAGAGTGAAAGTGTTGCCAAGCCACTTCGACATAAGTGCAGCTTTCTTGCCTCAGGTGGATAAGGCAGGCGCTCCGGGAGGTATCAGTTTCGCCATTTTGCGG
>NZ_JBGLOV010000037.1:0-10482 GCF_041402665.1 Komagataeibacter sp. SM21 | reverse complement strand
CCGCAGGGCGTTGCCCCGCGTCAGGCGCAGGCCGACCGGCTTGCTCAGGCCGCTTCGGTCCTGACTCCCTGTCCGTGCCACCGTCTTGCCCGGGGGCAGGATGTGGCTCAGAAAAACGCCTCCATCCTCTCCACTCCCGTCACCGTCACGGGCGCTCGCCGCCCCGCACCCCGGCAGGATATGGTCTAGTAAAACGACATATATTGATTTGTTTTCAATTAAAATATATCCGAAAACAACAAATATAAATCGTATTTATTGGCTGTTTTTTGGCGGTTTTCTATTGTTGTTATTGAGTATTTGTACTAAGTTTTTCTTGTCGGAAGGGATTGGCCCTTCTGGCTCAAGCGCCCCGGCAGGTGCAGCGAACACCACGCCGGGACTGCGCCAGAAATGAAGAGTAATTTCATGTCCGACGTGAACGAAATTATAGGCCATGCTCCTCACAACGCGCAAGGCAGGGCTGGGAAACGCAATCGGCAGTCTGTTGAAGGTGGTCTGGCTGAAGTCGGGTGTGCCGTGGAACTTCAGGACGCGCATTATTCGGATCAGACGCTTGCCGCCCTGGTCGAGCGCCATGGGTGGCGCTATCAGGATGCAACACAGCCGCAAAACGGTGTTGAGCGTCTGTTCGACAGCCTTGCCCATGATGGCATGGTTGTACCCGATGGCGCGCGGTATCTGCTGGCCAATTATGCCGCCGATCCGGAAAGATGCCGGTATATCGCCCTGTATGCCGGGTGGGAACTGCTCGGGGACTGGGACGGCCGGAATGGATCGCCAGTGGAGATCGCATCCCGGCTCAATGAGCGGGCAGAGCAGTACGCCCGGTCGGAACGGGGCGCGTTGGAAGCCGCCTGAAGCGGTTCCACGGGCCGGAACCACCTTTTCCCTCAAAACTGGTAATGGAGCAGACATATGGCGGGCAGCGTCAACAAGGTCATTCTCGTGGGTAATCTGGGCAAGGACCCGGAAATACGGAACAGCCAGAGCGGGGCGAAGATCGTCTCGCTGACACTGGCGACAAGCGATACATGGAATGACCGCGCATCGGGCGAGCGGCGCGAACGGACGGAATGGCACCGGGTTGTCATTTTCAACGACCGGATCGCCGACGTGGCCGAGCGTTTTCTGCGCAAGGGCCGCAAGGTCTATCTGGAAGGCTCGCTCCAGACACGCAAATGGACCGACCAGAGCGGACAGGACCGCTATACGACCGAAGTGGTGGTCGATCGCTTCCGGGGCGAGCTGGTTCTTCTCGACAGCAATCGGGGCGGCGAGGATATGGGCAGTGGGTACGACGCGCCCGCCCGCCAGCCGTCACAGGGTGGTGCGCGCACCGCTGGAGCAGCCGCGGGCGGATGGGATGCGCCCATGGATGGCAATAACCTTGCCGACGAAGTGCCCTTCTGACGCCGCCCGGTATGGACCGGTGGCACGATGGACACAAAAAGCCGGGTGCCCATCCTGCCACCCGCGCCCGAACCCGGCAAAGCAGCGCTTTCGCCGGACCCGGAAGCGCCAGTCAGGAGCGGGGCGTGTCGTCATCCAGATCGCACCACGCCCGGCTGGTATTCGGGTTGATGTAGGTGTGGCTGGTGCAGTATCCGCCACGCCTGAACTGTGGCCACGTCGCAGCCATCGTCAGGGCCGAGCCGAGAACCACCAGAATGACCCCGCCCATGACAAGCCGCGTATAGGCGTGCCATCGTGCTTCACGGTAAAACTTCACCTCCTGCGTTGGGAGCTGCTCGCGTATCCTGTGGTATACCTGTGTCCGCAGGTCTTTTGTAACTGCGTTGACCATTGTCCCGACAAGGTTTTGTTTCTCGCGCTCCAGAAACAGTTCCTGCCTTTCGATACGGCCCCTGCCAACCTGTTCCATCTGGGTAACGGCAGCTAGCGCCTTATCCATTTCGGGCCGGAACGCTTCGAGTAGCGTCACGGCCGAACGAAGGCTGTCACAAGCGCTCTGTGACGCGGTCGATGTGTCGGCGGCTCCGGTCTGGATCATCGAAAGATATTCCAGCAACAGCACGCCCAGGGGGCTGTCAGGCGTTATGCCCGCATCATGAAGGCGTATCAGCAGGCGCTCGCGCGCCTGCTGGAACGGATTGCCGTTACTGTCGGTCAGGGAAGCCATTTTGTAGCTCCGCTTGCTTTTAAGGCTGCCGTGAACTCTTGCAGCCATTTCTCGGCCATGAATTTCCACAGCGGGTTGAGCGGCTTTCCGTTGCTCGTTGGTTTGCCTGCAATGGCATCGAAAACTGTCAGGCCACCTTCCTCAAGATATTTCATGCATGTCAGGGCAGGCATCTTCACCGGAAGAACTCCGCTCTGTCGCATTTCCCGAAAGCGGTTATCCTCCCGCACCCATTCAAAAGGGTCTTTGGTTTTGCTGTGCGTCCGACTTAACCCTTCGTTCATGATCAGAATAGAGTCCACGTCCCGAAATGCAGACGATGACCAGATGCGATAGGCATGATCAAAGTCATCACGTTCGGGACCGGTAAAATACATGAATGTCGGGATAAATCCGTTCCCTTTGAGGAAGTCGGCCAAGGGGACTTCATTGGCGAGTTCTTCGCTCACGCGGTCCCCGCCGCCCATATCAATGATGATTGAGGCCTGACGGCTTATGGCGGTGGCCAGAGATGCAGCGAGCCACGTTTTGCTGGTTTCCAGCTCGGCATCAAGCGGTCGTTCGATTCCGTTTTTCCCGTTCGGATCGAAAATTCGCGAAAGGGTAGGGTTGTTTACGTCGCCGTCAGCAACAAGCGTGGGCCGACCGGCTTCAATCGCATTATGAGCAATTACGGCGCACCCAAGGCTGCCGCCTCCACGACCGCGCCCCAGACGCCATACGGCGCGATAGCTGGTGGTGCTCCCGGCTTTTGAATTTTCAGCACTCATGGATGACTGACTCCTCATGATGGACAGGCCCTGTTGCCTGCCTCATGGGAATATCCGCCATCCGGTTGTGGGTCCGGACAGGGGGAGATCAGATGACGTATTTGTAGGACTGCCCACACATGACGACATCTTCCTCATCCATTGTCATGGTGCGGTTTGTTTCGTGATGCTGGCGTAGCATGCGCGAGACGACGCGAACCCAGTCCAGTTCATATTCAAAATGCCACTTGCTCGGGTAGCCCGGTAGGTCATCAAACTTCCATGGATGTCCTGTCGCACCGCTGATTTCCCCTTTTTTGGCGGGAGGGAAATTCTCTTCCTCGCAGGGCGGTAGGGCCATGCCCCGCGCGTCGCTCAGGATCTTCTGTTTGGGATATTGACCCGGGGGCGTGGTTGCCTGATCTGCTGCGGACCCGATGGGCTTCCGTGCATCAAACTCGGCCTGTCGCTTCTGCTGAAGTGCGGCTGCCTCATCAGACGCGCGCTTTTCGCGTGCCCATGCTGCTGCACGCTCGGCTTCTGCCATTCTGTTGCGAAGATCTTCATCTTCTTCGTGCCGCTTGCGCCGGTCCGTTGCAGGACTGGAGCGTTGTGCGTTGACCTGAGCGGCCACCGTTCCGGTCTGCTGTGCTTCTGTCGCGCGGACTTCAGCTCGCTCCCTACGGGCCTCCATCCATTTGCCCACGCGATACCATATCATCTTGGCGCATTTTACGGTCGGAGCCAGCCCCCGCGCATTCACCAGCCCGACCTCGGTAAACCAGCGACACAGGGCCACCCAGTCAATGCGGCGACCATCGCAATGACGCAGGACTTCCGCACGGTGCCGTTCCATCCATGTCCGCAGCGACAGCGTGCCGCGCGCGTCATCAAGCACCGTCAGTGCTCCTTCAATGCCGATGGTTCCCGCAGACATCTCACTCTCCCAACCCCACTGGAGCCCGCCCTGTGGCGCTGCCAGAGGCATATCACGACCACGTCACGATTACAACAAGACCACGGTTCGGCTACGCCACGACCACATGAAGACTACACAAAGACTACAGAAATTTCTTAAGTCCATATACAAATGCAAACCTTTCGGTTTGCGCTTCGCGCGGATTACATCCGCCTACAGGCCGATGGCCTGTAGGCATCAGGGGATCTGGATCATGTTCTCATGCGACACCGGGTCACGGCTTGAGTGTATTACATTAACGTACTACACAATGCGGACTGTTTCTGTGTGGAGAAGAAGCATGACGAGCCCTCTGTCGATCCGTCTTGACGATCGCCTGCGTGATGACCTGGAGCGGGAAGCAAATGCGCGCGGGGTCCCATTGAGCCGCCTGGTCCGCGAACTTCTGGAAGAAGGTGTCAGCCTCGCCCGGCGGGAGCGTATCCGTGCGGACGGTGCCAGTGTCGCCGCCTATGCCGCCGGGGCTCCCGAGGCACGCGCCCTGTTCGATGGGGCCGGTGGCGGACAGGGTCATGGGGAGTAAGGGATCGGCCTCCGCGCCCTTTCGGGCCGGGGAAATCGTGCTGGCGGGGCGAGGCCGGGATAAACTGGCCGTCGTGGTGGAGGATGACCTGTTCCCGCCTGAATGGCCCAACGTGATCCTGGTGCCGCTGACCGATAATGAAAATCTGGTTGTGCCGGACCTCTCGGTCCGTATCGAACCGACCGCCATGAACGGTCTTGCGTCGGTCTGCTGGGCAGCCAGCGCGATGGTGGCCACGACGTCGAAGCGGCACCTGACGCGCACCGATTACAGCATATGCCCTGAACAGCTTGCCCTGGTCCGCCGCCAGATCGCGCTGGTGGTGGGGGCAGGTTGATTTCCGGACGGGATTCCGTGCCCACAACAGGCGCACGGAGGCTCAGTTCCGTGATGGGAGATTTTAATCCATGAGGGTCATGTTCTGGCGGTGGCGCGGCGCCCTGAAACAGCTCTGGTTCAGTGATTCCGACGAGGCAAACCGGCGGAAATACGAGTACGGAAGCTGGCGTGTCATATATGCGCCTGCCATGCTGGCCATGACGGTCATCTATCTGGTTGTGGAAATCGCGTTCAATGCCCGGTTGCTTGACTTCGCGCTGGGCTCGCCTTCTCCTGACGAGGTTCACTCCGTAGAACGGATGGGACGCTATCTCTCGGGAGTGGCGGCGGCACTTTGGCTATGGGGTAGTGTGCTTCTGCCGCGTATCTTCCGTGACGGACGGGATCTGAGGGTTTTTACCAGGGAAGCCGTCATCATACTGACCATGAGTGGTATATTGACGGTGGTGAATGTATATGTGGGGGAGGCGTTCCTGTTCCGGAAATGTGTGGATGCGACTACCCCTGCGCAACGCATTTCCGCCCTTGCATACGAGACCCTGTCACATGGTCTGTCTGCCAGTGCGCCGCTGCCTGATGACATGGCCCGTTTCGGTGCCGGGCGGAGTCAGGACGCTGAACGCGGACTGCTTGCCGGGTACCCGGTCGTGGCATGGATGGGTGGGTTTCCCCACGCCAGCCCGGACGTGCCCGATCGGGGCGTCATTCGGAATGCGCTTACGCGTGGGATGGGTTCGCCGGAGCAGTTCTATCATGGAGGTTACTGGCAAAGCCGGGAGCGGGTCATGTCCGTTTATGACCGCTACCGGCAGATGGTCGCACGTTATCAGGACGGACTGCGCACAATCCCTGCGCAGCAGGAACAGGCGTGGTCCGAGTATATCACCGAGTTGCAGGTCAGGAATTATACGCCCGGATCTGTTCCACGGTTTTTCTGGCCAGTCGTCGCAGGGCGTGTGCGGAAGCACGAGATTCCGGTTGCCCCAAACTGGCATCCGGATGACCGGCAGGCATTTGACGCGGCGGTGGCGACGCATGTGCGTGACCTGGCGCTGACGAACTTCCGGACGGCGACGCGAGACGGTTTTGGCGAAGCTCTCTCTCCCGACCTGGATGAAGCGGCCTTTGTCGCAACGGATACGGTGCAGGAACTCTGGCGCCAGTCCCTCGAAGCCCCACCTCATCTGGTGCTTTCCGCTGACATGCCGCCGAACCAGTTCGAGGATCGGGTCTGGCGTCCGCTGCTGGACGCCCGGGTAGAGGAATATTCCAGTCTGTTTGATGAACCGGCCGTGCGGAGTGGCAACACGGCGTTCCAGCATGATGCCCGGCCTGCGACGGAACTGCTGATCGCCGTGGCCTTTGCACTGGCGTTTTCAACCCTCGGCATGATCGTCCACTTATGGAAGGTCCTGTACTATGGGTCATTGTGCTGCGTGCGGGCGGTTCCATTCCGGCGGAGCCTGATCGGAATCGTGGTCTTTGTAGGTCTGGCTGCGGTCTATGTTCATGAAGCGCCGAAGGTGGACGGGTCGGAAGGCATTCTGGCGTCGATCAGTCGCCCCGTCTGGGTGATGAATGGCGTTCTCTATCCGTTGGGTAATAGCATGCGCCGGATTCTGCCGGGCTGACGATCCGGCCGCGCATGCGGCGGCACCCACAAAAGGCTGACCTATCCTGAACTCCTGACAGTTCAGGAGAACAGGATATGCCCGAGAGAAAAAAAGATAGGGAGGCCGGTATTGCAGCGTCCCTGCTGCAGTTGACCGCGCAGATGGGCCTGGCCCTTCAGGGGATTGAGGACATCCTGCGGTATGTCAGCCCCAGCGAAGATGACGATGGCAATCGTGTCGCGGACGCACTGGACCGCCTGTCCGCAGCCGTTAGCGAACAGACCGATACGCTGAACCAGCTTACCGAGAGCGTGCGGCTTCTGGCGCCGGTCGGGGCCGAGCGGGGGGCAGGGTCATGATCACCTATCGGAAGGTGAGTGCGAACGGGGCGGGCAAGCTTATTGTCGCCTATCTCCGGGAGCATAAGCTCGATCCGGAGACGGATGTCCGCTCGGATCGCGACCGGTCCCGTGATGTGGAGAGCGGGGCGCGCCTGAACAGCTATTACATCGGTCGCGACGGTCAAGGGGAATGGGCGACTGATATGGGCGGAAGGATTGCTGACGCCCTGGGAATTGACCTGTCCCGGCCACCGGAAAACAAGGGTCTCGAACGCCTGTTCGAGGCAAAACGTGCGGACACCGGCGAGGAATGGGCCAATACCGGCCGCAAGCGTGAAATCTCGAGTTTCGATTTTACCGCATCGCCCGACAAATCCGTGACGCTTGCGGCTGAGTTCGCCGCCACGCGGGCCGAGCAGGCCCTGATATGGCAGGCGATCCATATCGCCAATGACCGGGCCATGGCACTGATCGCCGAAGAAGTTGGTGTCGCCCGGCGTGGATCTGGCGACGAGGCATACATGGAGCCGGGAGAGGTGGCTCGAGTTTCGATCCGGCATTACACCGCGCGCCCGGCAATGGTCATCCAGGATGGACCGGATGGCCCGACGGGATCGGTTGAACTCCCGGTGCCCGGCGATCCGCAGGCCCATATCCATAACATGATGTTCAATGCGGTGGCGACGGAAAGCGGGCATCTCGGCTCCCTCGACAGCGCCCGGATTACAAAGACGACTTCTCACCTGTTCGGCGCCTATTTCCAGGCCGAACTGGCGCAGCAGCTTCGTGGGCTTGGCGTCAGGGTCCGGCCCGACGAGCGGGGCAAGGCCATTGTCATCGAAAGCATTCCGAGATCCGTCTGTGACGCCTTCTCGAAACGGAGCCATCAGGCCGAAACACAGGCCAAGGCATTCGTGAAGCGACAGGGCGGCGACTGGAACGCCATGTCAGCCGAACAGAAGTTCAAGGTGCTGCACCAGGCGAACCTTGCCTATCGCTCGAAGAAATATACCGGCACCAACGACCGGGAAATCTGGCGCGAAGAGGCGGCGGAACTCGGATGGAAGCATAGCACCGTCCTGACGGGCGACGTCAGTCAGGAACTGCCTGATCCCGAGCGGTACGAGAAGGCTTACGAAATCGCTGCCCGGCTGATCGCAGATGAGTTCAGGACGGCGGCCGTGCTGGACCGGGATGTCTTTCGCATGCATGCGGCGCACGCGCTGATTGCGACTGGTATCAACGGTCGTCAGGATATCGACCACGTAGCCGATATGGTCGAGACGCGGGGCATTGAAGTCGACGGTGAACGGGTCGGGTTCGTCATCCGTGAGCAGGACCGGAAGGTGCGGATTGCAACGGCGAGGCAGGTTGCGATCGAGACGGAAATGGGCGATCTGGCGGGCCTTGCGTCCCGGACGCAGCAGGGCACCCTGTCTGATGAGGCGATTACCCGCGCCATTGCCGGGTCGGGACTGGATTTTGACCGCGATCCCGATCATGGCCGCGCCCAGCTTGCGGCCATCTATGCATTGGGGCGGGCAGGCGGTCTTGGCTTCCTGACGGGCGTTGCGGGATCAGGCAAGACCACGCTTCTCAGGCCGCTTGTCTCGGCATGGAAGGAGGACGGCCGGAACCTGATCGGGGCGGCCATCGCATGGCGGCAGGCGGATGCGCTCAAGGATGCCGGCATTGCCCGGACGCTTGCTCTCACCCCACTTCTGGATGGCATCGCGAAGGGCACGCTGGCGGTCGATCGGGATACTGTTCTGGTTCTGGACGAGGTCAGTCAGATCGCCCCGCGCCAGCTCCTTGAAATCCTGCGACTGCAGAAGGAAGTCGGCTGTTCGGTCCGCCTTCTGGGAGACCGCCAGCAGGCACAGGCGATCGAGGCAGGCGACAGCGTGGAGATTCTGGAACGTGTGCTGCCGCCCGAGGCACGACCGGAACTCCTCAGCACCATCCGTCAGAAATCGGCCCGTGCCCGCAAAATTGCCGGGCTGTTCCGGAGCCCTGGCAGGCAGCTTAATCTCAGCGAGGCGAAGCAGAAAGCGAAGGACACCGCGCGCGTCCGGGAGGCGATCGACATGAAGCGCCGCGACGGTACGTTCAGTCTTGTTGGTGGCGACCACGCCCAGGTCGTGGCCGAACTGGCCGATTTCTATCTCAGGCGGCGGGACATGCTGCGCGCCAGTGGCGCGAAGCGCGGCATAACCATGTCAGCGCCGACGAATGAGGATGTTCTGGCGCTGAGTCTGGCCGTGCGCGAACGGCTGCGCGCCCGCAAAGAGATCGGGCAGGAGGAAATCATACGCGCGGCCATCGACCAGCGCGGGGAAACCTATGACCTGCCCATCTCGAAGGGCGACCGTGTCAGGCTGTTCTCGCGGACGCAGTGTCAGGTGGCACGGGCTGATGGAAGGGGGTGGCGCTGGCGCGACCTTGGATCCAATGGCGATTTCGTGGACGTGGAGGGTTGGAATGATAAAGGCATTGTCCTGAGGAACACCCGGGGCGTGACCGGCATGGTGCCGTGGGAGCGTCTGGCGGACAGGGCGACCGGGCGTATCAGGCTGGGTCCGGGCCATGCGATGACGATTGATTCCGCGCAGGGCATCACATCTGACGAGCATATTAACGCCATGCCGCGCGGCAGCTCGTCCGTCACCGGGTTTACCGCCTATGTGGCTGAGAGCAGGCATGTCCATACGTGCTGGACACGGGTGGCGGAAGCGCCGGTACGGGAGGCGGAATCATTTTCGCGTCCGCTGGGGGACGCGACACCCGTGACGCTGGAGAATCTGTTGGACCGGATTGCCGGTGACATGGGGCGGCACGAGTACAAGGCCCTGGCCATCGACCTTGAACAGGTTCGGCTCCAGTATGAAGAGAATACAACGCGGTGGATACAACAGAGCCATGTCAATGAGGCGGCCCGGCAGCAGGGAAAGACACCGGGGGCAGGGTTCAGGTCCCGTATGGCGGCTCGGGAGGTTACTGCGGTGCCACCGGAAAAATGGGACGATATCGACCGTACATTGAGACGCATGGCTTTTAAGACGCAGGATGTGGCCGAGAAGCTGGAACGTGTTGTCGACGAAAAGCGGCGTCAGCAGGAGCAGGCGGAAAAACAGCGAAGGGAAGAACAGGTGCGTGAACGCGATCGGCGTCCGACGCGGACGGCAGGACGTGATATGTAGCCACTACCATCTGTCGAATTCATCGCGTGGAAAGGAAAAGACATGATTTTTGGACCCGATGCCGTAACCGCGTTTGTTGATGTGTTAAAGCCGCTGGTGCTGGCCGAGCGTCAGGCAGAGTCTATCGAGACCCATGACGCCTATCTACGATTCAGAGAAGGCCAGAAGTCCCTGAACGACGGCGTTCTGGGGAGCGTCCGGGCGATGGTCGCACAAATCCCGGATGTCGATCGGGATGATATGCAGGAACTCTATGATGTCCTGCTGGATCATCCTGATCTGGCTGCCACGGTTTCGGATCGCGCAGTTACCGGCGCGATCCTCAATGAAGCATGGGGCGGTCTGCACGGGTGGACAAAATGACTGTACTGGGGGGAAGAACGAACCCGCTGCGCGGGAATGGTGCGGTGTGGAGGTCTGTCACCACGGCGTGAGCGATCTGTTTTATTTGGAACTGTCCTGATCTGGCCAAGCACTCTGGCTTCTTCCCACCAGAAGGAGCCGGATGATGACAGAGTCCCTGTGCATTGCTGCAATCAGTCCCCTTCGCCAGCGCCTGCTTGATGACATGGCGGTGCGGCGGTTCTCCCGGGAG
>NZ_JBGLOV010000036.1:0-11133 GCF_041402665.1 Komagataeibacter sp. SM21 | reverse complement strand
AGCGGGTTGCGATAGCGCGAAACTGCTTGAGTTTATTGAAGAACCTCTCAACAAGGTTCCGTTCGCGGTAGAGAGAAAAATCGGTTTTCCGTCGTGTCGTTCTGTTGCGTTTTGGCGGGATGACCGGAGTAATCCCGCGCTGTATCAGCCGATCGATCAACCTGTCCGCGTCATACGCCTTGTCAGCGAGGAAAGCATCCGGGTCGATGTTTTCCAGAAGTGGTTCCGCCTGGGTGATATCGGCATCCTGTCCCGGCGTGATGCCGAGTTCCACCGGATTGCCCAGAGCGTCGCTGATGGCATGGATCTTTGTAGTCAACCCGCCTCGTGATCGTCCGATGGCCTGATCCGTGCCCCTTTTTTGAGAGCTCCGGCACTATGCTGATGCGCCCGGACAATTGTGCTGTCGATCATCATGTATTCGTTGTCGTGATCAGCGGCCAGATAACGAAATATCCGTTCGAGGACGCCGGTGCACGTTTTTCCAGTCCCCGAAACGGGCAGGAAGGTCGCGCCATGGAATGCCCACGCGATAGCGATACAGCACCGCCTCCACGAACAGACGGTTGTCCGCCGCAGTGCCGCCGACATAGCCTTCTCGACCGGGAAGAAGATCCTTTATCCGCTCCCACTGGTCATCGCGTAAACTATAGCGCCGCATCAGTCTGTCTCCCCCAAAAAACGGGAAAACAGTCAGCACACGCAGACACAAAGTACAACCCTCACGTGCCACACTCAGGGCTTAACTGACGACACGCCGTAAGCTTTGACCCCGGAAGTTTCCAGTTCACGCTGGTCCAGATTCGGAGAGCCGGTCAGTAGAGGTGCTGTCGGCGCAGGTGGTCCAGCAGTGGGCGGAACTTGCCCACACAACTGCAATACTGACCAGCTTTGAAGCATCCGTTGATCTGTACCGGGCAAATAGGCGGGGCATTCAATATCAATGCCCCGAAAACAGGAATCTGAAATAAGTTATGGATTAAGGAGGAAATGTTTAGGATCTGCCTGTTGCGGGACGGGATGAAACGGATCAGCCGCCACGCCGATCCATCTTTATGGGAGAACGCACCAGAAGAACGGACAGCAGTGCCGCACAGACCAGCGCTGCCGCACACATGTACCAGGCCATGTCGAAGCTGCCCGTATAGAATACGATGTATCCGGTTAGAATGGGGGCAAGTAATCCGAGGGAGTTGCTGCATGTGAGCGTGACACCCGTTATCGTGCCGATTTTCTGTCCGTCTTCCACCAGATCTGTCAGCAGTGCTGTATTGGCGCCATTGGCCGCAATCAGGCAGGCCAGAGAGACGGAAAGCACGACAAGGATCGGGGCCATGGTATGGAAATGGGGCAGCAGTCCGATTGTCGCGGCTCCGGCAAGGCAGGTCGCGACAATATAACGCCTGCGCGGCGGGTAGATGCCACGGCGGAAAACAACATGTTCAAATATCCGGCCAATGATGACCGCGCCGAATGCAGCGGCAAGATAGCATAAAGCTGTCCGTGTGCCGGTTCCGGTCGTATCGATGTGCAGTTCATGAATGAGATAGAGCGGCATCCATGACATGACCAGGAAGTTAAGGTAATTCTGGGTACACTGCACGGCAAGTATGCCGAGGAACGAAGATGACCGGAACAGGCTTCTTATTTCCGGGACCGAGACCGGTGCTCTGCGTGCTGTAACGGTTTTTTCTGTTGGATTGCGATAAACCAGCCACCATACAACGGCCCACAGGATGCCGATGCAGCCAAGGGCCATGAATTCGAAACGCCAGCCGAACAGGGTAATGAGGTAGGCCCCGGCAATCGTACCGCCTGCAAGGCCCAGCTGCATTCCCGTCAGCAGCACGGTCATGACGGAACCACGTTCCTTTGGCAGTGCCCAGTTACGGACGACCGTAGCCCCGACACCGAAGGTCGGAGCCTCACCCACGCCCAGAAGAACGCGGGTCAGCAGGAACTGGGAAATGTTCTGCACCATGCCGCCCAGCAGCATGGCAAATGACCACAGCCCTACGGCAAGGCTGCCGATAAGGCGGCCACCCACCATGTCCAGCACAATGGTTGAAGGCAGGTTGAGCAGGAAATACGACCACAGGAAACTGGATGAAACCCAGCCCATCTGCACGGGTGTCAGTGAAAACTCTTTTCCCATTGTCGGCAGCGCAATGGAAAGCGCTGCACGGTCACCATAGCTAATGACATACATGAGGAACACGAGGAAGAAGAACACATAGCGGGAAGGAATGGTATGCCTGCTTCGTGTGCCGATAGCGGATTCACCTGTTGTCACGCTGTAGGACTCCTGAAGAAGTACCGTGGATTCAAGAAAAAAGGCGACCAGTCATGGTGCAGGCCTGTGTGCCGTTACGGTTGCGTGCCCGAAGCCGTGTCCATCGTTCCGGCCACCACGGCGGGGCGTTTTGCGGGTCGGTCATGACGGAGCATCCAGACACCTGACCCGATGATCAGCAGCCCACCCAGCACCATGGCAGCGCCCGGCACCTCACCAAACCCGAACCATCCGATCAGTGCGGCCCAGAGCAGGCCCGAATAGGCAAAGGGACCGATGGCCGACACCTGAGCGGAGGCAAAGGCTTCCGTCTGCAACACCTGCGCAATGCCAGCAAAGGCTCCGACGGCGACAAGACATGCGGCAGCGGTCAGCGATGGTGTCGTCCAGATGAAGGGCAGGGGAAGTGCGGTCATGGCCGTCATCAGGATTGCCTGCCACAGGGCGATCGTGGTGCTGGCCTCCGTTGCGGAAAGCTGCCGGATCTGCATGGTCGTCAATGCGCCCACCGCGCCCTGGGCCAGGGCCACGGCATAGGCCCAGTTGGGCACGGATGTGGCGCTGCCATGCAGCAGCCCCTTGCCAAGGGCTACGACAATAACGCCCGAAAACCCGATTGAAACCGCAATCCAGCGCTGTAGCGACGGTCTTTCGTGCAGCAGCGGAATGGACAGCAGGACCAGAAACAGGGGCTGCGTATAGGAAAGCACCTGCTGTTCCGCCAGCGGCAGCCGCGTTACGGTGACCACCACCATGATCATGCTGATAAGTCCCACCACGGAGCGTAGCAGATGACCGCCGAAGTGATGGGTTTTCAGTACTATCGTGGTGCGCGCTGCTATCATGAGGACAAACGGCAGCGAAAACAGATTGCGGAAGAAGATGATTTCAAGGGCTGGCAGGTCTGATCCCGTCAGCTTCTGCAGGGCATTGAGGGCGGCTGTAAAAAAAGTCGCCGATGCAAGAAGTAACGCACCGCGTTTCAGGTCATGCTTCATTTTATTCGTACCTCGATGCACGACATGGTCGCGGATGCGCCGCATGCAGGATCAATAGTCGCAACAGCCCTTTTTATTTTCATGTTACGTTAACGTAACGCAGCATGCGCATTCCGGGTCATAGCAGTTTGTTTCGTCGTAATAAGGAATTCTTATGGGTGGAGGCCGGGATCAGTCCCTGATCTGGTGCGCCGGGGTCATGACGCCGCCACTGGCTTCGATTTCCGCCCGGATCGCGCGCGCAAGTTCCAGGGAGCCGGGCGTGTCGCTATGCACCAGAATGGACTGCGCCTTCACCGGCAGGCGTGCCCCGTCGATGGTCGTGACGGATGCATCTTCCAGAAACTGCCGCACGCGGGCGCGGACTGCATCAAGGTCGTGAATGACGGCGCCGGGTTGGCCGCGGGGGACCAGCGTGCCCGCTGTTGTATAGGCGCGATCGGCCAGAAACAGCGTCTGGGCGCGTAACCCGGCCTTTTCCGCCGCGCGTTCGGTCAGTTGGCCGGACATGCAAAAGACGGTCAGATCCCGATCCAGCGCCGCGATGGCGCGTGTAAGCCGCAATGCCAGACCTTCATCCGCATTGGCCATGTTGCCAAAGGCGGCATGGTAGCTGACATGAGTCACGCGATGGCCGTGGCGCGCGGCAATGCCCTGTAGCGCCCCGATCTGATAGGTCATCATGGCTTCCATATCCGCATCGGATACGGCCATTGCCCGTCGTCCAAATCCGATCAGGTCCGGCAGTCCGGGATGGGCGCCGATGCCAACCCCTTTTTCCTTCGCAAGCCGCACGGTGCGATCCATTATCGCATAGTCACCTGCATGAAAGCCGCAGGCGATGTTTGCCGATGTGACGGTATCCATCAGGCCGTCATCATCAGCTATGCGCCAGCGCCCGAAGCCTTCGCCCATATCGGAATTGAGATCGATCTTCATGCCTTGTCTCCGGGCTTGGCGCCATTGCGGCGCTGGGCGGATTTGCGATAGTGGGTCACCATCATGCGCAGGTTATCCAGATAGGACCGGATCGGCTCCATGGCGGCTACGCCCTGCTGATGGCTGCACTCATGGAAGCGGATGCGTGCGCCGATGCGCGCCTGCCCCAGTCGCCACAGGTCTGCTTCGATGACCGTGGCGATGCGGGGATATCCACCCGCCGTATTGGCATCGGCAAGCTGCACAATGGGTTCGCCCGCAGGCGGAACCTGCACGATGCCGGGAACAATACCGTATGAACGCAGTTCGATCGGGTGGTGCAACCGCAGCGCCTCACCGCTCAGGCGGTATCCGACGCGATTGCTCTGTGGCGTGATGCGCCACTCGGCCGTCCACAGCCGTTCATGGGATTCGGGTGTGAAAAGGGCATAATCGGTGGCGGGAATGGCGCGCAGGTTGATGACGCGCCCGTCGGAACTGTCCCCTACATCATCCATAATGGCGGAAGGAGGACAGGCACCATACCCGGATACGAGAGTACTATCGGCTGTGATCGTGAGCGTATCGCCCGCTTCAAGCGGCCGACCGTCCATCCCGCCAAATCCGCCTCGTAGCTGGGTGCTGCGTGATCCCAGCACCACGGGCACGTCAATCCCGCCGGCAACGCAGACATAACCGCGCGCGCCTTTTCGGGGCGGTCCAACCCGCACGACCTGACCCGCTGCCGCCGTTTCAACGGACCATGGCAGGACGGGGCGGCCATCCAGTGTGATATCCGCGTCAATACCCGTGACGGTAAAGCTGGTGGCGGTTTCGAACCGCAGGACGAACGGATAGGTCTGGAGTTCAATACAGGCATCGCCGGGCTGGTTTGCCAGCAGGATATTGCCGACCTGCAGCGCCACGGGGTCCATGACCCCGGATGAACCAACGCCAAGGTTGCGGTAGCCCGGTCGGCCCAGATCCTGCACCGTGTTCAGTGCTGATGTTTCAAGGATCGTAATCACAGTTCTATGCTTTCTGGATAAAAGCGGATGCGATCGCCGATCGCGAACAGGGCAGGGGGCGTGCGGTGCGGGTCGAACTGGCAGATTTCGGTATAGCCGATGGAATTCCAGCCATTCGGACCTGTCAGCGCGGAAATGCCCGCCTGCGCGCCGCCGATGGTAACCGTCCCGGCCAGCATCCTGAGTGATGGCACGGCCTTGCGCGGCGTGGCAATGCGTGGGTCCAGCCCATGCAGATAGCCAAAACCGGGCGCGCTGCCGATGGCGCATACCGTGTATTCGCTACCGTGATGGATGGAAATCACGTCCTGCGCGGATAGGCCGGCATGGGCTGCTACGGCAGCCAGATCTTCCCCCAGCGCGCCGCCATAGCGGACGCCGATTTCAAACAGGCGGCCTTCAATATGGCGCTCGGGCAATGTTTCCCACGCATGGCGCAGCCAGTCGGCCACCGCCTGTGGCTGTTCCGGCGGCTGGGAAAACACCAGCATGAGGTTGGTGACGCCGGGGATCAGTTCCTGCACGTCTGGCCGGGCTTGTGCCGCTTCCATCAGCGCCCATATCCGGCGCTGCTGCGCCATGGTGAATTCGCCGGGGGCTTCGAACAGCATGGCGCGCGTGCCAATCATGCTGATGGTGGGGGCAATGCCTGCACTGCGCTTGGTTTCGCGCGTTAAATCCGTGTTCAAAATACACAGTCCTTGGAACAGTGCTGCTCACACCTTGGGAAGGTACGACCGGGCGTTAAGACCACAACCGTAACGATAAAGGATTCGCGGCATCCGGGGCCTGCGCCGAAGTATGGTCGTTTCAGTAACGATATCCAGACCAATTATGGCTGTGAGGCTATCGGATAATCTTATAGGTCAAGGCGGTAATCGCTGGTATCGTATTATGTTATGGCGTAAGAACGAACTGCTCTTGGCGCCTGAATTGTGCCTCCGCTACCGTGAAATAATACTCAGCGCCCGATTTTTTCAGTATGGGTCGGGCCGTATTTTTTTCACTGTTGCAGGATCGGGTTTCATTACCATGAGCAATCAGCCGTATCGTACCGCTCTCGTCACAGGCGCATCCTCCGGTATTGGTGCCGCAATCGTCCGGCGGCTGAGCGAAGCCGGGATCGAGGTGCATGCCCTCGCGCGTGACGCGAAGCGGCTGGCGCAACTGGCGGAAGAGACCGGCTGCATTCCTCATGCCCTCAGCGTATCCGATGTGGCTGGTATCGAAGCCCTGATGAACGAGATCGAGGTCGATGTTCTGGTAAACAATGCCGGACAGTCGCGCACGGGTAACATCACCAATACCACGGTTGATGACATTGACGCGCTGGTGGATGTGAACCTGCGTGCCGTCCTGCAACTGACCCGTCTGGTCGTGCCGGGCATGATCGCGCGTGATCGCGGGCATATTGTCAATATCAGCTCGATTGCCGGTCATTATGCCTTCGCTGGGGGGAACACCGTCTATCATGCCACCAAGGCGGGCGTGCATTCGCTGTCGCAGCAGTTGCGCTGCGATCTGTATGGGCGTCATGTGCGTGTGACCGAGGTTTCGCCCGCCCGCGTGGAAACCGAAGTCTTTGGTCGCCTGATCGGTAATATGGAAGAAGCGAAGAAGCGTTTCTTCGATGAATATGAATCCCTGCTGCCGGAAGATATCGCCAATTCCGTGGCCTTTGCCGTTCTCGCCCCGCAGCGCATGAATGTGAGCTTCATGGAAGTGCTGCCGACCATGCAGGTCGTGGGTGGCCTGAACTTTGCCAAGAAGTCGGCAGACCCGGCGTAACGTCTGTGGACATCGCCCAGATCAAGCGCCTGATAGACCTTCTGGCCCATGCCCCCATCGCGGAGCTTGAAGCCGAGGAGGGGGGGCGGAAAATCCGCATTACCCGTGGTGCGGCGCAGCCGGTAACGGCTGCCGCCGTCCGCGCACCCGCAACACGACCGGTGGACGCAGGCGCGGGCGCATCACCCCGCCCACAGTCCGCACCCATGCCCGAACCGGTGCAGGAGCGGGGGATTGCTGCGCCGTCCTACGGTGTTCTTCACCTCTCCCCCGCACCGGGCGCACCGCCTTATGTAACGGTGGGGCAGGAGGTGAAACCCGGTCAGGAAGTCGGACTGGTGGAGGCCATGAAGGTGTTCAACGCGGTCAAATCGACACAGGCCGGCCAGATTGCCGCGATCCTTGTCGAAGACGGTACGGAAGTGGAGGCAGGGACCCCCCTGTTTCGTCTGGCATGAATGATATTCCGCGTTTCAAACGGGTCCTGATCGCCAATCGTGGCGAAATCGCCCTTCGTATCCAGCGCGCATGCCGCCAGCTCGGGCTTGAAACGGTCGCGGTCCATTCGGATGCCGATGCGGAAAGCCGCCATGTGCGTGAGGCTGATATCGCCCTGTGCATTGGTCCCGCATCTGCCGCGCGCAGCTATCTTGACCCCGACGGGCTTCTGCTGGCTGCGCGGATGACGGGGGCCACGGCCATTCATCCCGGTTACGGCTTCCTGTCGGAAAATGCCGATTTTGCCGATGCCGTCGAAGCGGCTGGCCTGACCTTCATTGGCCCGACCGGCGCATCCATACGGATGATGGGCGACAAGATCACGGCCAAGCGCGCCATGCGTGATGCCGGTGTGCCATGCGTGCCGGGTTCGGATGGACCGCTGCCTGCTTCCATGGAGGAAGTACACGCGGTTGCGCGTGAGGTCGGGTTCCCGGTCATCGTCAAGGCTTCGGGCGGTGGCGGTGGGCGCGGCATGCGCGTTGTGACGGATGCTGCCGACCTGACCCAGGCGGTCACGCTGACGGCCAAGGAAGCCCAGCAGGCATTTGGCAACCCGACCCTGTATCTGGAGCGCTTCATGCAGAAGCCGCGCCATATCGAGATACAGGTCCTGTGCGACACGCACGGGACGGCGCTCTGGCTGGGTGCGCGTGACTGTTCGCTTCAGCGCCGTCACCAGAAGGTGCTGGAAGAAGCGCCCCCGCCGGGCATAGCGCCCGATGTCATTGCCGAAATTGGCGAACGCTGTGCCCAGGCATGCCGCCGGATCGGTTATCGTGGGGCCGGTACGTTCGAGTTCCTGTATGAAGATGGCGTTTTTGCGTTTATCGAAATGAATACCCGCGTGCAGGTCGAACATCCGATTACGGAGGAGACGACGGGTATCGATATCGTGGCGGCCCAGCTTCGCATCGCGCAGGGCGAAGCGCTGTCGATCCGGCAGGAAGATATCCAGCAGCGTGGCCACGCCATCGAATGCAGGCTGAATGCCGAGGACCCGTTCACCTTCATCCCGTCGCCCGGCACCATTACGCGCTGGGATCTGCCCGGTGGTCCCGGCGTGCGGGTCGATACGCATGTTGTCAGCGGCTATACGGTGCCGCCTTATTATGACTCGCTGATTGGCAAGGTCATAAGCCATGGTGGATCGCGTGACGAGGCCATTGCGCGGCTGCGGGTGGCGCTGGCGGAAATGCGGGTGGAAGGCGTATCGACCAATATCGCCCTGCATCAGGATCTGCTGGCCGATCCACATTTTCACGAAGGCGGGGTGGATATTCACTACCTTGAACGGTGGCTTGCGGAAAGGACGGCATCATGAGCAATCCTTCAGAACTGCTTCCTGACTTCAATACTCTCCCGGAACCCGAAGAAATCAGCCAGATTGCGACGTGGCTGTCCGAGGCCGGTCTGGAATCCCTGGAACTGTCCAATGATACGGGAACAAGGCTGCGTATCAGGGTAGCTCAGGCTGCCGCCGACACTGCTGAAATTTCATCCGTTCCTGCGTACGCAGCCGAACCCGTAGCAGGAGTGGGCACGGTCGCGGTCAGCGCACCGTATTTTGGCCACCTCTGTCTTGACCGTCCGATGGGTGACGGAGCCTTCGCCCCGGTGGGGAGCATGGTAAGGCAGGATGATGTTGTTGCCCTGCTGACACTGGATACCCTGCAGGTTCCCGTCAGGGCGCCCGTGGATGGCGAGGTTGTGGAAATTGTGGCCACGCCCGGTGCATTGCTGGGCTATGGCACGGAAATCATGACAATCCGCCCCAGTTAAAGACAGACCGGTGCAGGGCTTTCTCGCCCTGTGTCTGGAAGTAGATAAAGAAAAGCCGGGGCTGCCATGATGGTGGCCCCGGCTTTCTGTTTTCCTGATCGGTGTTTGGGCGACACCGATCAGGAAAATTGCTGGAATGAAAAGGAAGTTCTGTCGCTGCCCTTTCGAAAAAAAAGCAGCGACAGGCTATTTTGAATGCCTTCTTACTTCAGGCCCGATACGAACGCGGCGATCCGGCGGCAGCCTTCGCGCAGCGTTGCGGTATCTGTTGCATAGGAGATGCGGAAGAAGGGGCTCATGCCGTATGCGGCACCCTGAACCGACGCCACCTGCTGTTCTTCCAGCAGCGCCATGACAAAATCGGTATCGTTACCGATATGGCGCCCTTCGGCGGAGGTCTTGCCGATGCATGCGCTGATGTCCGGATAGACGTAGAACGCACCCTGCGGGGTGTGGCACTGGATGCCGGGAATGGCGTTAAGCAGGCTGACAACAAGATCACGGCGTGCCTGATATTCTGCCGCACGCTCCCTGAGGAAATCCTGCGGGCCTTCAAGGGCCGCGACGGCGGCCGCCTGCGCAATGGTGTTGATGCCGCTGGTGGATTGACCCTGCATGTTGTTCATGGCTGCGATCAGGTTACGCGGCCCACCGCAGAAACCGACGCGCCAGCCGGTCATGGCATAGCTTTTGGAAACGCCGTTGACCGTCAGCACACGGTCCTTCAGGCGTGGTTCAACTTCGGCCAGCGTGCAGAACTGGAAGTCATCGTAGATGAGATGTTCGTAAATATCGTCCGTCAGGATCCAGACATGGGGGTGCTTGAGCAGAACGGCGGCAATTTCTTCCATGTCCTTGCGCGGGCAGCAGGCCCCGGTCGGGTTGCTGGGGAAGTTCAGCACCAGCCACTTGGTTCTGGGCGTGATGGCTGCATCCAGATCCGCTGCCGACAGCTTGAAGTTATTGGCGGCAAGGCAAGGTACCTGCACGATACTGGCCCCGCCCAGACGGGCGATATCGGCATAGCTGATCCAGTAAGGGGTGGGCAGCACCACCTCATCGCCCGGATTGATGGTCGCCATCATCGCGTCATAAATGATCTGCTTCGCGCCATTGGCCACCAGAATTTCATCCAGTGCGTAATCAAGATGATTTTCGCGCTGGAATTTGCCCTGAACAGCCCGCTTCAGGGCTGGCTTGCCATCCTGCGGCGGGTATTTGGTATCGCCACCACGCGCCGCCGCAATGGCGGCGTCCACTACATGGGTCGGGGTCGGGAAATCCGGCTCCCCCGACGACAGGCTGACAATTTTCAGCCCCTCCGCCTTAAGGGCGGTGGCCTTGTCCGTCATGGCGGCAGAGGCCGAAATCCCTATTCCATTCAGTCGATCTGCAAAGCCAGGCATTAACCATCTCTCCAATCAGCATATGTAAGAAGGCAGGCGTGTATATTGGGACACACCGTAAATCGTTTCGACTGCCATTAGATACCGCCGAAAATTGTCTGGCCCCATATAACAATCCTATGGGGTCACGGTGCATCGGCCACCATAGGCTTCCGGGACGAAGGAGAGTGGCGCACAACCATGCCGATGGTGCCATTCCGTTACGTCAGCCAGTATCGTTCTGGCATTATTTTAGCCCCGGATAGACTGAAATGACCGATATGCTTCCTGATACGGCGAACCCTGCCGATCTTCCGTAAGCATCCGGCGGGAGACGCGGGCGTATTCAGGCGGCGATGGTATTGTGGACCTGCTGGTGGGCTTTCCAGTGCCAGGGCAGGAGTTCATGGAGGCGTGGATTGGGGATGTCATTGATCCGTGCC
>NZ_JBGLOV010000035.1:0-11694 GCF_041402665.1 Komagataeibacter sp. SM21 | reverse complement strand
GCCTCTCTGCGGTACTACCTGCGACACTCGCAGGTAGTACCGCGTCCCTATCTCTTAAATCGTTCATGCTTCATAGCTGAACCAGGCCAGAAGTATTCAGCAAGGCGTCAGTCGCCGGGAGCTTACTCACCGCCCAGTCCTCGCCCCAGTCAAACTGGAAGGCTTCCCCAGGCTGGAAGCACAGGGGCACGAAAACACCCCGGCCCGTTGTCTGGCGTGCCTGGTGCTGTTCGTGTTTCCATTGGCGGATGAAAGCGGCCACCCGTCCGTAGGATCCATCATAACCCAGTGCCACAAGGTCTTCATGCAGGCGTCGCGCCGTGCGCCGGTTCTTGCGGGGGCGGGCGGCTTCCAGAACCAGCCAGCCTCTCAATTTGTCAGCAAACGGGTCCAGTCGGCTGGGACGTTCGGGAACCTGGAACCGCGGTTCAATGCTCTCTGCCCGGAGATATTTCCGGATCGTATTGCGTGACAGTCCTGTCCGGCGTTCGATCTCGCGGATCGGAAAATGATCCCGGCGATGCCACCGGCGGATCACACTCAGAAGCTCCATGTCAATCACTCCAAAAACCCCCAGCAGATGATGCCGGGGAGTGTGGAGGCATGGGTCAAATCTCGATGAAAATTTCCGCCCTACCCGGGTCAGTTCTCAGTGAAAATCAACAGCATATCCCTTTCTCGGCTGAGAATTGACGGCGTCTGAACACCGCCATGATATGCCGCCCCTCAGGGCATCACCAACTTTCGCGCGTTACTCAATGTTAATGATATTGCCAGTGCATTGATCGCGTATACTGGGCCTGACCGGCTCGATCGTCCGCACCGGCGCCATCGCCGTGGTCTATAGCGGCAGCAACGCCCCCACTCTGGGCTACGGCAACTCCTTCATGGTCGAGCTGCGCTTTACCATGACAGGGACTGTTTCAACTGCTTTCTGATAGTATCGACGCCTCCCCCTTCGGGGGGAGGCCACAGAAGATATTCAGGATGTCAGCGCGATTAGGGCCCCCATACTAAAAACAGCGGCGATGGTGGAGAAAAACACCGTAGACGCGGCCTCACGCTCCCCCTTTCTAATTTGACTCGACAGAATTACGATGACAGAGGCCGACGGCATCGCAAATGTCAAAACGGCTTCCCGCAGATAAAACGGCGACAGATGCGCCGCGAGTGCAAGGCCCCAAGCACCGAGCGGCACGACAACGTTTCTGATCGCAACCGATGTGATGACCATTCTGTTCAACACAGGTTTCATCAGGCACAGTAAAATGCCGGCGGAAAACATTGCGGTTCCCCCTGTCGTTTTACCGAGCATGGTCAAGGAAGTGTCCAACAGCTTCGGGACGGGCACGCCGACTAGAACCCAGAAAAATGCCAGCAGCGGCGCAAGGACGACCGGCTGCTTGAAGGCCTGCTTGAGATGCGAGGTCCATCCTCCCTCACCTCCAAGCGTCTCCCTATTATCGCTGGCCAGAAGAAAGAAAACAACTGGTATCAAGACGACATTAATGGTCAGACTCGCCAAAGACACGGCGAGCGCGCTTTTTTCACCAAACAGAAAACCCAATACAGCCGAACCAACGAATGGAACTGAAGGGTTTCCAACAGCAAGTGCCTGAAGCGTACTCAAGGAGACGGAGCGCTTGAAGACAAAGCGTGAAAGCCCGTACGTCAGCAGAAAGCTGATAATCATCCAGCCAATAATAATTGTCGCAAAGCTACCAGAATTGAGAATTTGCTGACGGTCAATTTTGGAAATACCGACAAACAGATCCATCGGCAGTGCGAATTTCAGCACCATTCGGTTGAGAGCAGTTGCTTGATCGCGATTGAACATACCACAGGCGGCACCCAAGTATCCCAACGCCATGGATAGGACCACAGGGAAGACAGCCCCACAAATAGTCTCTAACATACGACCTCACATTTTTGAAAAAGCTGCCTCAACATCCGTCAAGAAAAACAACACGGATAAAAGATCGGCGCTTCCGCCAGGGCTAATATTTTTATCAATAAACATCTCATTTATATTGAAAACATTTTTAAAAAAAGACTCATCATCAACAGAAGATGGAGTATTCAACGCCTCTTCTGCACATTTTCTGGAGAAATCAAGCCCAGCCAGGCCCGCTCTGGAGATAATATTTGTATCTTCATTTTTGGATATCAGAGACAGCAATGCGACAAGGTCTGCGCGACCGGATGGGCCATGTTCGGAAAGAGCCGAGAGATAAGCCGGCAGGGCATATGTCCGAACAGTGACAAAACCCGATTCCGCCTCTCCTCTGGCCCCGGCCAATCCGTATCGTCGATAAATCTTCTCGCCCGCCGTCGAACTAGATATGTTGCCCTGGCATCTGAAATCATTCAAGGTGATATCCTTGGAGATATACGCGACTTCTGTGCAGATTCGTTCAATGCCCAGTTTCTGCCCACCAGCCACGACTCTCCCGGCAGCCCCACACAGAAGGCCGAGAGAGAAAATACTCCCCTTGTGTGTATTGATCCCGCCTGTTTTCTGAAACATACGCCGTTCGCACGCGAGACCAGTCGCACGCAGAGCCGACAGTGTCCGATCAGGCGGTTGAAAGGCTGTTTCACATCCCTGCTGATAGAAACGCTCGAAAAAGGGCGAAATCGCTTCGATACTACACAGGAAAAGTGGGTAATCCATATCACGGTGGGCACCGCTATCATGGCGATCGACGAGGCCGGGCTTGGGGGTCAGATCAATCTCTCTGACCAACGCCTTTCGCGCTATCTCCGAGACTATCTCGCCGATTGTCATGATGGCGGTCATACCGATACCTCCTCTTCATAGAGGGATAGAATCCGCTTCATGCTGGCCTCCAGAACCGGCAAGGGGTGCTGACGGTTGCGTGCACAGAAATGTGCGTTTCCCTGGCAGGCCAGACATCGCCGCGCCGGCAGGCCAAACTGCTCCCGCGACACAACATTCATGCCTGGCGCGATCACATCCAGATCCCACAGCCGCCCGAGCGGATGCGTATCTTCGAGGTTTACGGTGATCTGCTTCAGCGCCTCGGATTCGACCCCTCTGACGACACAGAGCGCCTCCGGTCCTGCTGCCGAATGTGAGAGATGCTGCATATCGATCCTCAGACCTGCGCCGTCACACGCCGCATGGAGTGCCGTCACTCCGACATGAAACACGTTATCGATGAATAGAGACGATTTGACCGGCCCCGGAGACACGATTGTCAGCGAAATCAGAGAACACTCACAGTCCTCCAGCAGGAGATGCTGCCTGTACGCGCGCGCTTCCCTTGCCGCCAGCAGGGCAGAAAGAGGAACAGAGCCATCCGCCAACGCATCAGACCCATCTCTCGTCATTATCGGGCCACCTGGCGCACCACATCCATGACACTACCATCACGATACCGTACGACCGCAACGACCTTGTCCGTATAGGCGATCGGTTCCGGCTTGCCGGCTCGGCTGATGGCAAGATCTTTCAGTTCCTCGATACTCATGACCGGAAGCTTCGCGTCGCAGAGACGTTTTTCGAGAGCCTGATTATTGGGATTCACCGCTATTCCGTGATCAGTTACAACGACATCCACGGTGCTGCCCGGAGTCACGATCGTATTAACATGCTCGACCACACACGGCATCCGCGACCTGAGCAACGGCGTCACGATAACCGTCAAATTGGCTGCGGCGGCAACATCGCAATGACCACCTGACGCACCGCGCAGCACGCCATCAGAGCCCGTCAGCACATTGACATTGAAATCGATATCGACCTCCAGCGCACTCAGCAACACGACGTCGACACGATCGACATAAGCGCCCTTGGACGATGAATTCGCATATTCATTCGCCGAAATCTCGCAATGTGCCGGATTCTCTCTCAACGACTGTGCTGCGGTCACATCAAACGACTGCACGTCGGCAATCGCGCCGATCATGCCTTTGTTCAGAAGATCCACGATAGGGCCCGTCACGCCACCCAGGGCAAAACTCGCTTTGATGTTTTTTTCAACCATCTTTTCACCGAGAAAGATGGTCGTTGCGGTAGCGGCTCCTCCTGACCCTGTCTGCATGGAAAAGCCGGTTTTGAACAATCCGGAATGCTCGATTACAGAGGCGGCGATACGGGCCAGAAGCAAGTCGCGGGGGTTCTTCGTCAACCGTGCCGCCCCAACGCTGATCAGAGACGGATCGCCCACCTCGTCCACCGTGACGACCGCATCTACCTGATCCTGGGAAAGACTGGCGGGATAGTTCGGAAAATCCACTAGTTCCTGAGCCATCGCGATAACATACCGCGCGTGCGCGGCATCCACTTTGGCATAGCCGAGCGAACCACAGCTCAGTTCGCCATGACTGCCATTCGCGTTGCCAAACTCATCGGATGACGCCACCCCGAGGAACGCAACATCAATGGAAATTTCGCCCGTTTGAATCAGATGAACACGGCCGCCATGAGAATGCACCTGTACCGGCACATCCATCAAACCTTTGGAAACAGCCTCGCCCAGTTCACCTCGCAAGCCCGATGTAAAGATTTTAGCGATCACGCCGGAGCGGATATACTCAACCAGGCCATCATGGCAGTTCAGCAGAGAACTTGGTGCGATCGTCAGATTTTTAAAACCGAGATCAGATAACGTCTTAATGACATGCATCAAAACCTTATCGCCCTCCCGGAAGGCGTGATGAAAGGACACCGTACTGCCATCCTGCAAACCCGACGTA
This sequence comes from Komagataeibacter sp. SM21, assembly GCF_041402665.1. Taxonomy (NCBI): domain Bacteria; kingdom Pseudomonadati; phylum Pseudomonadota; class Alphaproteobacteria; order Acetobacterales; family Acetobacteraceae; genus Komagataeibacter; species Komagataeibacter sp. SM21. The sequence goes on along the minus strand of NZ_JBGLOV010000035.1, from coordinate 6,972 downwards.
CGAATTGCATCTTCAAGAGACGGAAAAAGCTTTCTGTGGCGTTTCGTGGACGGGCTCGCGAGTTGCGGCGATTTCGCAAATACACCTTCAAATTCTGGAAGGTTATTTCTGGAAGCGTATTCTGCGGCGCGCTGTTGATTGTATGACATTGAACCCTACCTCACGAATGATCGGATAGAAGAATGACGCGCTGAGCCTCGTGAATAACCGGCGGATCGATCATTTTTCCATCAAGGGAGACGACGCCGAGATTTTTTTCTTGGGCGTCCTTCGCCGCCTGAATGACCTTCCGGGCATAATCGACCTCGCCCGTCGTTGGAGCATAGGCCTTATGGAGAAGTTCGATCTGGCGCGGGTGAATGAGGGACTTTCCATTAAAACCAAGATTTTTGGCAATGGCGACCTCTCTCAGGAATCCCTCTTCATCATTGACGTTTCCATAAGCAACATCGAATGCATCGATTTTTGCCGCGCGCGCAGCATGCAACACGGTCGCCCGTGCATAGAACAATTCGGGTTCACTTCCGGAACTCCGCGATGTCTGCATATCCACCAGGTAGTCGAATCCCGCAAGGGCAATGGCGATCATGCGGGGCGTACATGCTGCAATAGAAACCGCATTGACGACACCACACGCAGATTCGATAGCTGCCATGATTTTCGTATCGCCTATGGGACGACCACAAGCCTTTTCGATATTTTCAATACGATTTTCAATTTCTTTTACGTCGGCAACGCTTTCCGTCTTGGGCAGACGGATCACCTCGACACCGCCGCGGACAGCCATGTCAAGATCATCTTCCCAGAACGGAGTTTCGACACCATTGATGCGCACGACAGTTTCGATGTCACCGTAGAGGTTAGCTTTCAGCGTATTGAAAACCAGAAGGCGCGCCGTATCCTTCTCGGCCAGGCTGACGGCATCTTCCAGATCGAACATGACGGAGTCAGGTCGATAAATATAGGAATTGGAGAGCATTCCGGCGCTGTCACCCGGAATGAACATCATGCTCCGGCGCAATCTCATGACACAACCTCGAAATTCACTTTATTTTCTCCTGCGGCCCGAAAGACCGCAGCCTGGACACGAGCCCGGATGACACAATCCAGAGCTCCCTGATCCTTTACATCGACAGCAACTCCAGTTACGCCGAGCTTTTCCAGAATCTCTGTTACAAGCTGTCGGATGGCCGCACCGTACTGTTTTTCGACTTTGCTCTGAAGCGTGAGTTGAACCTCATTTCCGTCATCAGGAGAAACCACGACCAGGATGTCACTCGACTCCAACGTACCGGCTATTCCTCTTTGCTTGATCTTCATGACGATGCATCCTTCCTTTTATCCGAACTCATGAAATGCCATTTGATAAAATCGAACGTTGAGCATGGCACCAGAGACCGGACAGATTCATATTGATGTTCTTTAATCAGCTCTCTAACGCGGGATGCTGAAACAACTTTGCCATCACATTTTATTCTTGAAATTTCTTCAAGCTGTATTGGTTTCTGCACGCAGAACGATTCTAAAAGATATTTTTTCAACACTCTATTATACATTCCAGTCGTTTTATCCAGCGGCTCGGTACCAACATATCTGACAGTAATACCGAGCGCCGGACCAATATACTGGCGAAACATCAGGGCATCGACAGCAGAAGCCCGCTGGTTCACCTGATCATCATCTTTAAGAAAATACTGGGGAAATGTAACGTGAGAGACGATATAGTCGGAGCCCTCATGGATGATGACGTTCGCAATATCGCAAAGCCCTTCTCGTACAAGATTGAGGCGATCTGGGTATGAGAAATAAGACACATCCTCCCTGACCAGAAAGACATGTACCCAATCGCACTCCCTGCATGCCCTTTCGACCAGATAACGATGCCCGTTCGTAAACGGGTTGGCATTCATGACGACACTACCGACCCGACCACCTTCTTTCTTTTTTCTGGAAAGATTTTTCAGATAATCGGACAGTCTGTTTCTATTATACTCCATGAATGTGACAGCCCCTGGAATCTCCACCAGGGGAGAAAAGCCCCACCTACGAAACCTTTTAGAGTTTCCTTGTTTTGTATAAAGAAACAGATCGTCGTAACCTGCCTCCAGTCCCTGCTTGACGATCTCGGTACCGACCTTGAGACTTAACTCCGTACCCCGATATTTCTTATCGACGCATACACATTTAATAACATTTTCATCAAGCCCGGCACAGGCTACAATCCGTCCGTCGTCCAGGCTTGTTGCCAGCACGAATTTTTTGATCGCCCTATCTATTTTTAATTCATTCGCAAATAGAAACCGTTCGATGTCGAGCCAGAGGGATTGAAGATCCCCCCCACTGACCACGCGCAATTTCGCATCGGCGAAGAGGGACCGTATTGCGAGTGACAACATCACTGCGTGCGAGCGAACCTGATGATGCTGCGTGACATCTGATCTTTGGCCCAGTTTGGCATCGTGCGCCACGGTGTCACAACATGTGCGGTGTTACCCGCGATGGTGACCGTACGACGCTGCTCGGTTCCGACCCATTCCGGTGCCCACGCCGTCTGTACACTTGTTACCCACTGGTTTCCTTCGATCCTGTAACGCCCGATATAGGCGACAAGGGTGCTCATCAGATGAGCGCGCTCTTCATCTGTCGTGGCAGGCTCACGCCCGGTCCCTTCAAGATTGAAAGCAACCCAACCATCTTTAGTAAAAATGACTCGTCCTCGCGGATGGTCTCCCATCGCATCGATAAATTCGCCGGTTGCCTGCAGCTCCACTTGATACGAAACCAGCGTCCAGGTTCCCACGATCTCTTGTGCCAGTGCCTTTTCCTGCTCTGGCCTGACCTGCAGCGAGGCGCTCATCTTCAATATCCCATCAATTTTTCTCAAGCCGGATCATATTCAGAATGGGGCGCTTGGCCACATGCTTTGGACGCAAATAACTATTGCGTGTGAAACAAATATCTTTATGTCATCATCCTATGAGGATAACGCGACTACGACCCGCTTCAGGAACAGAAACATGGCCTTGGACGATCTGACGGATGTCGCTTTTTTCATGCATCTGGTTGATGCTGGCAGTGTAACGGCCACAGGTAAGCGACTGGGTGCCTCTCCGGCAGCCGTTTCCCGAAGGCTGAGTCGACTGGAGACACGGCTGGGTATCGCTCTCGTCATACGCAATACACGGCATTTTCATCTCAGTGACGCCGGGCAATTATATTATGATGGTGGAAAAAAAATCGTTGAAGAAAGCGAACGGCTTGAAGCCGAAGTGATTCAATCGGATCAACTCCTCCAAGGGTCGCTCAGCATCGGAGCCCCCCTCGAACTCGGGCGAAACAAGCTGGCGCCGTTCATTGCGGACTTTCATGAGAAACACCAGGGCCTTCAGCTCACTCTTGCTGTGGCTTCCGAAGGATCTTATGATTTTGCCGATTATCTAGACATCATCATTCGTCTCGGCTTGCCGGAAGCGACCGGCACGATCGTTACGAAAATCGCCTCAACTGTCCGGGTGCTCTGCGCATCTCCTGAATATATCATAAAAAACGGCGAACCACGCACACCGGACGAGTTACATCAACATACCTGCCTTTGCCTGAGACGTTACAAAACCATGGAAGTGATCAATCAGTGGGTTCTTGAAAACAAAGAGCATTCTCACGTTATCACCGTCACGCCTTCGCTCAGCAGTACAAACGCGGAAATCATTCACGACTGGGCCTTATCGGGCAAAGGCATCGCATACAAACTCTTATGCGATGCACATGAAAATCTACAGAATGGAAGCCTTGTACGCATTCTTCCGGCATATCAGGGCGAAGCGGTATCCCTCTATGCTGTTCTTCCATCTAGGAGCCACATCAAGAAGAGCGTGCGCTTGCTCCTTGGCGAGCTGAAAAAATACATAAAAAACTCGATGTTTTTCGACTGAAATCCCGAAAATCATTTCTGTTCCGTTAGATTTCAATATCCGGTATAGCGACCCGGCCGACGCGCAAAGTCTGGCATCAGATGCGCCGTGAAGGCATTGAGGTGGCTAAATGCACCGTGGAACGCCTGATGCGTGCCATGGGCCTGGCCGGCATTCGGCGAGGAAAAAAGACGGTCACGACCATCAGTTCGGGGTCGGTACATAGAACGGGCACAGATATACGCTAGCAGCCTGTCGGGTTTGGCATTTTGCGGCTGATACCGCCGAGGCTGACCCGGCTTAAGCTGCCTGAATCCGAGCCATTCTTTTGCAGTTATATGCGAGAGCGACGAGTGTCCATTCGGTCGTGACTTTTGCAAGGCCGCGCAGGCTGAATCTTCTGAACCCCATAACGCTTTTGATAATGCCGAAGACCGGCTCAACGGTCTGTTTTCGTAGTCTGTAAATATCTCCGGCTTTTGTGGTTTCCATCTTTTTCTTCATGGCCAGCCGCCAGGGTTCGGTGATCCGGCGCGGTTCCCTGTCTTCAGGAGGCGGCCGGAAGTCGTAAGGCCTACGGGGACATGGCCGTTCAATGGCAACCAGTGGATCGATGCCTTTTTTCCGCAGGTCCCGGACGGCCTGCCCGCTGGCGTAACCGGTGTCGGCGAGAACCGTTTTCGGGAGACCGATTGTATTTTCCATCGACAGCACCGTGCCGACAAAGGACGGCGCGTCCGCTGACGTCGCGACAACGTCGGTTGTCACGATCAGTTGGCTGCCTTCGGCGCAGACCACGGCCTGGGCATTGTAGGCCTGCCGGAACTCGTGGGCGTCCGAACGCCGCATGAGGCGGCTGTCGGGATCGGTCAGGCTGATCTGTCTCTCGGGTGGTGGTTCATCATCCGGCGGTTTCGGCGCCCGGCCGCGACGCCCTGTTTTTGCGTCATATGCGGCTTTTTTCTGCTCGTATGCCGGTCGCGCTGCCTCAGCCTGCGCCTTCGCGTCGGCCTCCAGCCGGGCGCAGGCTTCGTCCAGCTTCGCTTTCAGCGTTTCCCGTCGGGCAAGCTCTTCCGGCAAGGCCTGCGGATCACTGTCTGTGGCGTCCGCGTGCTCTGCCTGTTCCATCAGTTGCGCGATATCCACCGCCAGCTGTTCACGTAGCGCCTTGATCCGGTCGTAACGCACCGAACGGTATTTCGAGGCGTCGGCATCGATTTTGGTGCCGTCGATCGACACCACGCCCAGACGCAGCAGGCCCATCTCGCGCGCCAGAAGCAGAACCTGTGCAAATGCAGCTTCAATGGCCACCCGGTTTGTCCGGCGGAAAGCAGCAATCGTGTCGTGATCCGGGTGCAGGTTCGCCGCCACGAAGCGCACCCCGATATCGCGATAGGTCGCCCGCTCGATCCGGCGTGAGGAAAACAGCCCGTTCGCATAGCTGAAGATCAAAAGGGCCAGCATCAGGCGCGGATGATACTGCGCCTTGCCGCCCGTGCGCACCGGAACGGAAAACGCACCCATCGGAACCCGCTCAACGGTTGCGACAATGAAATGCGCCATATCGTCCGCCGGAAGCCACGACTTCAGATCAGGCGGCAGAAGATACGGCTGAGATCGGTCAAAGGGAATGAAGCGGCTCATCCCAACATACTATACCCTCGCCGCTTCAGGGGGTACCCCAACCCGACAGGCTGCTAAAAGACATGAAGACGGCCTCGAGGATGTCTGGGGCTGTCTTTTCAACATCGATAGTCATTGATGGGGCCTCTTAGAGCCCGATCCGAAAGTTTTTGAACAATACCAGCCTGTTGTGATTCATCCGTCTTTGCGAAGAGATGGAGTGAATGGTGACATGGACTGGTATTGCCCGACGTGAACATAGCCGGGAAGGGTTGCGATATCCATCGGATATGACGGATGGGGAGTGGGCTTTGATCATACCGTTTGTGCCCCCGGCGAAACGGGGCGGTCGCCCCCGCACGACGGATATGCGCGAGGTGGTCAACGCGATGCTCTACATAGCCTCGGCCGGGTGTGCGTGGCGCCTGCTGCCGAAATGCTTTCCGCCGGTCTCGACCGTCAGGCGCTATTTTTACGCCTGGCGTGAAGCCGGAGTGTTCGAAGATATGAATACGGTGCTGGTCATGAGCCTGCGCGAGATCGAGGGGCGTGAAGCCTCTCCGAGCGCGGGCGTGATTGACAGCCAGTCGGTGAAAACCACAGAAAGTGGCGGGCTTTCGGGCTATGTCGCGGGGAAGAAGGTCAAGGGCCGCAAGCGCCATATCGTGACGGATACCTGCGGCTTCCTGATCTTTCTCCTCGTTCATGCAGCCGACATCCAGGACCGTGATGGGGCGGTTGATGTCCTGGCAGCGATACGCAGGCGCTTTCCCTGGCTGCGCCACATCTTCGCTGATGGCGGCTATGCTGGCGACAAATTGCGATCCGCGCTCGCCTCCATGGGAAAATGGACGGTCGAAATCATCAGGCGGTCCGATACGGCGAAGGGCTTTCAGATCCTGCCGCGCCGCTGGGTGGTTGAACGGACATTCGCCTGGCTGGGACGGTGCAGGCGGCTCGCCAAAGACTGGGAACAATCCATTGCTTCCTCAACCGCATGGACATTGATCGCCTCGATCCGAATGCTCACACGACGGACAGCAAGGCACTGTCAGGGTTGAAAAACTTTCGGATCGGGCTCTTATGTATGCTCACAGATAATCGGATTTTATCTATTTTATCCTGTCACGATAGGAACTAATGAGACAGCCTGCGATAATTTTTTCAGCGTTTTTCGATACGCGTTGAAATAAAAATTAACGCTGTTGACATGAGGCCGAACTGAACCGCTCCGGGCTTCGCGGGGACAATTTTGCACAAGCCACGTCCGCTATTTGGGAACGTGTTCCAACTCTTCGACGTCTGAGATGAGGCGGAAGCCGCCGCTGCGCATCTCGCACTTCGCAAGTGCGGCCGATCTCTCGCGCCGTCAGTCGAAGGACGCATCACACCGGGAGAGTGTGGCTTCGTCTCCGGTTCGCATTTAGCGTGTCTTTCC
>NZ_JBGLOV010000034.1:0-12918 GCF_041402665.1 Komagataeibacter sp. SM21 | reverse complement strand
AAGCCGGGAAGGCCAAGAAAGTCGCCATCACTGCGATCATGCGCCGTATCATTGTTCTGGCCAACACCCTGCTGCGCGAAAATCGGGATTGGCTTCCTGTGCGTCCTTGACCAAGACGGATACTCGACCGCCCGTTTCGCAAATGATCGCGTTTATTGAAGCCTATCGTGCCGATTACGGGGTCGAGCCAGTCTGTCGCGTTCTGCCGATTGCCCCGTCCACGTTTTACCAGCAGGCGGTCATGGCAAGAGATCCGGCCAAGGCCAGCCCGCGTGCGCGGCGCGATAGGGAGTTGATGGAACATATCCTTCGGATCTGGCAGGACAACCGTGCTGTTTATGGTGTGCGTAAGGTCTGGCACAGCCTGAAGCGTGAAGGGCGACAGGTCGCGCGCTGCACTGTTGAGCGTCTGATGCGCAAGATGGGTCTGAAGGGTGTGATCCGGGGCCGGAAGGTCATCACGACCCGTCCGGATACGGCGCGCCCCTGTCCCGATGACAGGGTCAACCGGCAGTTCCGAGCTGAGGCCCCCACCAGCTCTGGGTCTCGGACTTTACCTATGTCCAGACCTGGAATGGCATGGTCTATGTGGCGTTCGTCATTGATGTGTTTGCCCGCAGGATCGTGGGCTGGAAGGTCTCGACTTCCATGACTACCCAGTTCGTGCTCGATGCCCTTGAACAGGCCATCTGGCAACGAAAGCCCGCGGGAAACAAAGTGCTGATCCATCATTCGGACCGTGGATCACAATACCTGCCGATCCGATACACCGAACGCCTGGCACTGGCTGACATCGATGCCTCGGTCGGCACGGTTGGTGACAGCTACGACAATGCACTGGCGGAAACCATCAACGGTTTATACAAGGCCGAGGTCATCCATCATCTGGGGCCATGGAAATCCATGGCGCAGGTCGAATGGGAAACCCTCAAATGGGTGGACTGGTACAATAACCGACACCTGCTGGCGCCAATCGGCTACAGGCCTCCCGCCGAAGCCGAACGCGCCTTCTATGCAGATCAGAGCAAACTTGATATCGCAGCCTGATTACTGAACAAATCGCTCTCCGGTAAACCCGGGGCAGTTCACTATCCGTCAATCACCTCCCGGTCGCAATAATGCCCTCCTCCATTCTTCCGGTCTCGATTTCCGCTCGGCGGGTTTTCATTCTCGGGCTTGTCGCAGGCTATGTGGATGCCCTGAGTTTTGTTGATCTGGGCGGCATCTTTGCTGGTGCGATGACAGGCAATACTACACATATGGGAGCATCGTTTGTCAGTGGGAACTGGCATCATGGCCTCCTTCTGGTCGGTGTGCTGGGTGTCTTTTTCCTTACTGCCATCCTGTCCGGCCTGATGCGGCTGTTATGGTCGCCAGCTTATGGTGTCATGGTGATGACAATCTTTATGGTTGTGGCGCAGGTCGTGCATGGATCGTCCCTGCGTTACTGGGGCGAATTTTGCGTGCTGCCAGCACTTCTGGCCGTGCAGGGCGAGACGATCGCGAAGTTTTCCGGCACGCCCATGCCCACGATCGTCGTCACGACAAACCTGCTGAAAGCCGCATCGGGAATTGCGGAATGGATTGCCTCATATCTTGCGCCGGACAGGAATACGCGCCCTGTTGCAGGAAGCATTTTTCTGCCGCTACTTTTGTGGGGGGCTTTTCTGGCTGGCGTGATAGCCGCCGCCATGGGGCTGGCCTTGCACGGTAGTTTTCCGTTCCTGTGGCCCGTCCCGATCCTTGTCTTTCTATACCGGGATATCTGGAAAACAGAGCGTGCAGGGCAAGACGATAATTGAACACTCAGTCCGGCAGGACCAGATCAGACGTGGGACGTAACGCGTTTACGAATGCGAATATGCCTCTCGGTCAGGTCGGGTTTTCATGCCTGACAGCCGACATTCTCCTTCCCCCCTTCTTTCATGCAAATTAGATTGACCCAAACAGGCTATAGTCTGATTGTGACAAACTGGAGCCACGGTGTATCAAGGGCTGCATGGTGGTTTTTCCGGGAGGGTTCAAACAGGATAAAGCGGTCTTTGCTTTGTCTCCTCCAGATAATGTCCTTTATCAGGAAGAGGCGAGCGGAATGCAATTACCTTGTGTTTTGCATAATGTAATTGCATAATAAGCTTCTGACTTTAGATCAGGAGGCGATGATGCCCCGGACCACTTCCCATCCGAAGGCGGAGAATTTCAACTTCCGGATTGACCCGGCACTGAAGGCAGCGTTCACGGCGGCAACCCGTGCGGATGAACGGCCTGCGGCTGAAGTGCTGCGGGATTTCATGCGTGCTTATGTCGCGCGGCGAGAACAGCGTGCTTTCGAGACGGAAGCGCGGCGGCAATCCCGTGAAGTGGCGGCGCTGGCGTGTGATCCGGCAAGTGATGAAGCTCAGGTGTTGCGCGAACTGGACGCGCTCTTCGAGGAAGATGATTTCCAGGATGAGTGGACGGCGTGAAACGCGGTGATCTGGTGACGATCGCCGTCAATGGTGATTATGGTAAACCGCGTCCGGCCCTTGTCATACAGGCTGACGCCTTTTCTGACCTGCCGGCCGTGACTGTGTTGCGGTTGACCAGCACGGTGCAGGACTGGCCTTTGTTCCGGATTACGGTTGTCCCCAGCACGACGAACGGCTTGCGCCGCCTGTCGCAGGTGATGATTGATCGGGCGGTGTCCTTGCCACAGGAAAAAATCGGTCCGGTTTTCGGACATCTGGAGGTCTCGTCTTTGCGTCAGGTCGATCAGGCTTTGTCAGTCTTTCTCGGTCTGTCGGTCGGCCGCCTTCCATGATCGCGTGCAATCTGGACAAAAAGACGGATGCGATAGCTGGAAATTACCCTGTTCGATAGGGGATGGCTTACTGTCTGTGCAGGGCGGGTCGGTGATTTGGCGCGAGGCTATCCCAGACCTGCATGAGCGTCGTGATGGCTGCATCCAGTTTTTTTGCACTGTCGCCATCCCTAGTTTCGCAGGCCATGCCGTGGAGAAAGGTTGCCAGTAGCGTGGGCAGGGTTTCGGTAGCAGACGAGCCTGTCAGTTCCCCGTTTGCAATGGCCCGGTCCACGCAGGCTTTGATACCTTTGCGGTTACGTTCCCTCTCGGCAGCCAGAAGGGTCTGCACGGGCTGGTTTTCTGGCGAGCAGTTGGCGGCTCCCAGCACAGTCAGGCAGCCGGTGGGATGCGAGCGGGTCGTCTGCATGCGGGCGGAGCGTCGCAGGGTCTGTTCGATGGCGTCCCGTGGGGCAAGTGTTTCGTCCCAGAGCGGTGCCATGACCTGACCGTAAGTTTCCAGATAACGCTGCACGACTTCGTGAAACAGCGCTTCCTTGGAGCCGAATGCAGCGTAGAAGCTTGCGGGCGAAATGTCCCCCATGCTGGCCTTGAGCTGGTTCAGCGACGTCGGTTCATAACCCTGCTTCCAGAACAGCGTCAGCGCGGCCTCCAGCGCCTTGTCCCGATCAAATTCACGGGGCCGTCCTGTCCGGGCCATGCAGTGTCTCCGTTGGTGTGAATAATTTTCTATACTAATCGATCCGGAAATGGATTGCCAGCATTACGCACTGAATCCACCGTCAATGGTCTGCATGGCTCCGGTAATGCCGCGCGCCGCAGGACCGGCCAGAAACGAGACATAGGCGGCGACATCCTCTGCGGAGCCGTGTTCCTTGATGGCCATGACGCTGTGCATGAGATCGGCCTGTGGACCGTTGGCCGGGTTCATATCCGTGTCGGTCGGTCCCGGCTGGATGACGTTGACCGTGATGTGACGATCCCCAAAGTCTCGTGCCAGACCGCGCACCATGCTTTGCAGTGCGGATTTTGTCATGCTGTACGCCGCCAGTCCCGTGAAAGGTACCCGGTTGGCGTTCGTGGAGCCGATCAGGATGATCCGGCCCCCATCCGGCATGGACCGGGCGGCTTCGACCGAAGCGTGATAGGCAGCGCGAATGTTGATATCGATCATGCGATCAATGTCGTCTGGATCGAGCGTCAGCGGATCTCCGGCGATGCAGATTCCGGCGTTGAAGACAAAGATATCGATGGGGCCGACGTCGCGCGTGGCGGCAAGAATTGCGGAGCGGTCAGTTGCATCCGCCTGAATGGCTTCTGCCCCGGTCTGGCGGGCAAGGTCTTCGGCTTTTGTGCGCGAACCGGCCCATGTGAAGCGCACGGATGCGCCTTCGCTGGATAGTTGTTTGACGATTGCAGCTCCGATCCCCCGGCTGCCGCCGATGATCAAAGCTTTTTTTCCTGAAAGTTTTGCCACGTTATGATCCCTCACATTCTGTACCGATCAATACAGAACAAAAAAGACGGCGGCGCGCAAGTTTATTCTGTACCAAATGATACGGAAATAATTTTTAGATGATTGCTTTCCAGAAACTGAAAGATTGCCCTCTGCTTCCCACAGTATGGTTTTGTCTCCTCTGACCGGCATATTTCAATACTGACCGGTCCAGAAATTCGTTGCTAAATATCGGTTATGCACATATATGGACCGTCCGATACATATATGTGAGTTACAAATGACCGAACGTCTATCTCCATCGTCAGATGATAGCTTACCGGTAGCCGGTCTTCTGGCTCTCGCAATGACAGGCTTCCTGTGCATTATGACAGAGACACTCCCAGCAGGCTTGCTGCCGGAGATCAGCACTGGCCTACATATATCACCCGCCTATGCAGGGCAGATGGTGACGGCTTATGCTGTGGGCTCTCTGAGTGCCACCATCCCACTGATGCTTGCGACCCAAAGATGGCGACGACGGACTGTTCTGCTTCTGGCGATCGTTGGCTTCCTGGTATTCAATGCCATAACGGCCCTTTCTCAGGATTACTGGCTGACACTTGCTGCCCGTTACAGCGCGGGAGCCGCCGCTGGCTTGGCGTGGGCGCTTCTGGCAGGATATGCGCGGCGGATGGTGAGGCATGACCAGCAGGGACGGGCGCTGGCTATTGCCATGGTGGGCACGCCTATTGCGCTTTCTCTCGGTGTCCCGGCAGGAACTTGGCTGGGGAGCGCGCTAGGATGGCGGCTGGCCTTTGGGATGATGTCGATCTTTACACTTTTTCTGACAGGCTGGGTATTGGCGACAGTGCCAGACTTTCCGGGAGTGTCTGATAAGGAACGTCTGCCGTTCCGGCATGTTCTGATTACACCCGGGGTTCGATCGGTTCTTGGTGTCGTCGTCTTTTGGATGCTCGCGCACAATATTCTTTACACTTATATCGTGCCTTTTCTTATCCCATCGGGGCTGGCGGGAAAGGCAGATCTTGTACTGCTGGTTTTTGGCATTGCTGCACTGGGTGGGATCGGACTGACCGGAAAGTTGGTAGACCATGCGCTACGAACGACCGTTCTGGTCAGCCTGGCGGTTTTCGCTGGAGTCTGCGCCATTTTTACTGTGGGGGCCAGCTTTCCTGCTGTCGTCTGGGCAGGTGTAACTGTTTGGGGACTGACTTTTGGTGGGGCTGCGACATTACTCCAAACTGCTCTGGCTGATGCAGCTGGAAAGGGGGCTGACGTCGCGCTGTCTATGAATGTTGTGGTCTGGAATAGTGCAATCGCTGGGGGAGGACTTCTGGGAGGGATACTGCTGAATCTATATGGCGCTTCCTCTTTTGCATGGGTGATGCTGGGCCTTCTGGCCTGTGGTTTGGGTATTGCATGGCTGGCGCGCTCATACGGTTTTCGGGCAGGTCATCGTCTTTCGCAGCATAACTCTGAATTATAATTGCGTTTATTATTTTAAATAATAGGAAATTAATTCATATTTTTGATGTTTTCTTATAAAAGTCTATTATAAAATTAAGCTTTACTTCAGGAATTATTTTTAATTCACTTTTTAAAGATTGCCTAAAATTTTTTATTAAAGTATTCTGATGGTTTATCTTGGAACGTGATAGAAGGTAATCCCATTGATTTCAGATTTTTGACGACTAAACCGGCTCTCCCAGATGTTTACGCATCCATTTGGTTTCTTTAGTCGGGCGGCGATGGAAATGGTGTTTGCAGTCCCGGCTGAACTGGGTGGGGCTGGCATAGCCGACCTCGGCAGCAATCAGGGCTCTCGAACTCTTACGATGTGCTACGGTAATCCCCCCATAAAAACAGCTGCCTGAATTCTCATTCAAAAGCCACTTTTTATGGGGGGATTACCGATCCAGTTATGGGACGCCGGAGCAAGAGAATAGAGCTGCGCGAGGTTATTGACCTGGGTTCCCAGCCTTCCCGAGAGGGAAGGCTGAAAGTAAAAACTTCTACTTATTACGTTGGAGTTGCTGGAAAACTCCGAGCCGCCCCTCTTCAACGCGATCACATAGCGAGCGCGACGGCAATCAGCACGATCACGCACACGGCGTAGGTAATGAGCTGTTGTGGGGCGAGGCCGGCTGGCCTCGAGGTTTCAGCCTCGAACTCCGGATCGGTCCACGCCGTGCCGGGGAAGATCGGTGCGAGCGCCATCGAGACGAAGTAGCTGGCGGCCGCGACCGTCGCGAACAGGAACATCGGCAGCGTCAGCGGATGCGAGCCGAATAGGATGGCGAGCGATAACCCGCCGCCGAAGAACCCCATCAGCATCGTTTGCGCGTTGTGAAACTTGGCATGGGGAGGCCAGTGCGGGTTCCACAGATGCTGCCTGGCGGTAGCGGGCACGAGCGCGTCGGCCACGAAGCCACCGAAGTTGAACACCGCCACGAAGGCGATGAGGTATTTTGCGATATCCATAAGACACACCTTTTCCGTTGGCTGGAAAAGGACGTGCCGGAGGTCGGTCCCACACATGTGGGCGACTTGTACGAGCGTAAATGCCACCCGGACTACCTACCGGGCTGTGACTTTTACACGTCCATGCCTCAGATCGCATATCTGTCTTGCTGCGGTCAAGTGAAGTGCCCTAGGTGTTTAGTCCCGGGGTTTGATGGTGTGGTATTTTCACGAGAGTGGAAGGAAGCGTTATGGGACAGATACGTCATGGACTTGTGACGGTTTTGTGCCGGTTGACTGAGCGTTTAAAGCTTTCAACAGGAAGGGCATGAGACTATGGCATTGAAGCAGACGGAAGAGTTTCGCCGCGAGGCGGTCAGGATCGCGCTGAGCAGCGGTTTGTCCCGGACACGGGTTGCGGCGGATCTGGGGATTGGCAAATCAACGCTGAGCCACTGGATTTCGCAGTATCGGTCGACTGATCTGACAGCGCCTGAAGCGTCGACGGACCTCGTCCGGGAGAATGAGCGTCTTCGCCTGGAAAACCGTGTCCTGCGGGAGGAGAGGGAAATATTAAAAAAAGCCACGCAGTTCTTCGCGAGCCAAAAGACGTGAGGTTTGCGTTTATCAGGGCACATCGTGACCGCTGGCCCATCGCCGATCTGTGTCGGGTTCTACGGGTCTCGACGCGTGGCTACCGAGCATGGGTTTCCCGGCCCATGTGCGAGCGCTAGCGCACCGATCTGAAGGTTCTGGCGCATATCCGCGAGCATTATGCCCTGAGCAACCGGACCTATGGCCGTCCGCGGATGACCATGGAACTCAAGGAAGCAGGGCTTGGGGTTGGTGAACGCCGTGTGGGGCGACTGATGAAAGCCAACGGTATTCGTCCCGTACGTACGCGTCGGCACAAAGTCACGACCGATAGTCGGCATTCTCTTGGTTTTTCCGACAATATTCTGGACCGCGACTTCATGGCCGACGCCCCCAATCGGAAATGGGCAGGCGACATCAGTTATATCTGGACCAGCGAAGGCTGGCTCTACCTTGCCGTCGTCATTGACCTGTTCAGCCGCCGCGTTATCGGTTGGGCCGCCAGTGACCGGATGAAAAAGGACCTCGCTATCAGGGCACTCGATATGGCGGTGCGTCTACGCAATCCATCACCTGGCTGTATTTTTCATTCTGATCGCGGCAGCCAATATTGCTCCCATGATTTTCAGAAGAAGCTGACGGAATACAAGATGACACCGTCCATGTCCGGCAAGGGAAACGGGACTATCCTGAATTTTGTGCGGTGTGGTGATAACTTGCTCGAAGAGGCCCCCCCCGCATGAGCATTGATAAAGATCTTCTGGACCGTCTGATGGAAGGTCGTTCACCTGGCGACCTGTTTGGCAAAAGCGGCATACTCTCGGAATTGACGAAGGCTCTGGCGGAGCGAGCGCTCAACACGGAGATGAACCTTCATCTTGATGAGGAGTGCGCCAATAGGGCTCTTGCCGAGGGTAACTTGCCGCCCAATCGAAGAAACGGCAGCAGCCGGAAGACCGTGACCACGGAGAGCGGCAAGGTTGTCCTGGATATTCCCCGGGATCGGAACGGCACGTTTGACCCGATGCTGATCGCAAAGTATCAGCGTCGTTTTCCCGAGTTCGACCGCAAGATTATCAGTATGTATGCCCGGGGCATGACGACCCGCGAGATCCAGGGGCATATCGAGGAAATCTACGGCGTTGAGGCCTCACCGAGCCTCATTTCCGCGATTACCGACGCGGTGATGGAGGAGGTCGTCGCCTGGCAGAACCGCCCGCTGGAACCCTGCTATCCGATCGTCTTCATGGACGCGATCCGGGTTAATATCCGCAGTGACGGGACAGTCTCGAACAAGGCCGTCTTCGTCGCGCTCGCGATCCTGCCCGACGGCACGCGGGACGTTCTGGGGCTATGGTTTCAGGCGAATGAGGGTGCCAAATTCTGGGCCAAGGTCCTGAGTGACCTGCGCAATCGGGGTGTGCAGGATATCCTGATCGCCGTAGTCGACGGACTGAAGGGCTTTCCGCAGGCCATTGAGGCGGCCTTCCCCAGGACCCGTATTCAGACGTGCATCGTTCATCTGCTGCGTCATTCCATGAGCTTTGCCAGCTACAAGGACCGCAAGGCCGTCGCGACCGCTCTCAAGGCGATCTACACGGCAGTGGACGCCAGGGAGGCCGAGGCAGCCCTCGGCAGGTTCGAGGAAAGCGATCTGGCCAGGCAATACCCGGCCATCGCGCCCAGTTGGCGCAGGGCCTGGAATGAGGTCATCCCGTTCCTTGATTACCCCCCCGAAGTGCGTAGGCTGATTTACACGACGAATGCCATTGAGGCCCTGAACGCAAAGATCCGTCGCGCCGTGCGCACCCGCGGCCACTTCCCGAGTGACGAGGCCGCCGCAAAATTGATTTACCTGGCGCTCAATGCTACCTCATCAGAGTGGAAGCGCTCAGTGCGCGAATGGCACGCTGTCAGATGCCAGCTCGCAATCATGTTCGATGATCGCTTCCCAATGGCCTGAAAAAATGGCACCGCACAAAATTCTACACAGTCTCAGGGAAACTGCTATGACAACGCCGTGGTCGAGACCTTTTTCAAGAGCCTGAAGGCTGAAATGCTTTGGAGACAAAGTTGGCCAACACGGCGTCAGGCAACAGCCGCCATCTTTCAATACATCAACGGTTTCTATAATCCGCGACGGCGCCATTCCTATCTCGGGAGTATCAGCCCTCTCGCTTTCGAGGCCAAAGCCGCGTAAAAGAGATCACATACCGGCACAAAACCGTCACAAGTCCATTCCCTTGCTGATCGGGAGGAAAGCCGGTTTTCCGGGTGCGGAATTCCCTGCATTGACCTTACCAGACGCGATAAATACGCTTATCGCGTGTGGTGGCATTGATACCGGTTGAATCGCCTGCCCGGGACTGTCATCCTGGTTCTATGACCGTCAGAATCTCTGCGAACCAGTTTCTGGACCGGATAGCGGTTTCCGGTTTTCTCCCCGTCGCGGACACGGAGAAGGGTGGGCCGCAGCCGACCCCGGTAGGGGCGGCGGCGCTGGAGACGGCCATCCGGTTCGCAAGCCGGGCCACGGCACCGGCCACGCTGCGGGCCTATCGGGCCGACTGGGCGCATTTCCAGGCCTGGTGCCGGCAGACCGGTTTCCAGCCGCTGCCCGCCACGCCCGAAACCGTCGGGGCCTATCTGGCCAGCCTCGCCGGGGTATTTTCCCCGAATACCATCCGCCGCCGTCTGGCCGCCATTGGCAAGGCCCACCGGTTCGGTGACTGGCCCTGGAATGCCGGCCACCGGGCCATCCAGGGGCCGCTACAGGGCGTGCTGCGGACGCAGCGCCAGCCGGTCCGCAAGCCCGTGGCCGTGCGCCGCACCCTGCTTGTGGATCTGCTGGCCACCTGTGACCTGTCGCCCCGGGGGCGGCGCGACCGGGCGCTGCTGCTGGTGGGCTTCGCCGGCGGCCTGCGCCGGTCGGAACTGGTCGGCTTGCAGGTGGAGGACGTGACACCGATGGCGCATGGCCTGCAGCTGCGCATCCGGTCCAGCAAGACCGACCAGACAGGGGAGGGGGCGGTAATCGGCCTCGCCCGCGGGCAGCAGCCCGAAACCTGCCCGGTCCGGGCGCTGGAGGCCTGGCTGGATGTGGCCCGGCGCGGGGTCGGTCCCCTGTTCCGCAAGGTCGAGGCCTCGGGCCGGATCGGCAGTACGGGACTGCATCCGGATGCCGTGCGCCAGATCCTGCGCCGGCGCGGGGAGAGGGCCGGGTTCGCGCCGGAGATCCTCGCCCGGCTGACGCCGCACGGCCTGCGTTCCGGCTTCATCACCGAAGCCTATCTCGGCGGCGTGCGCGAGGAGGAAATCCGCCGTCACGTCCGTCACCGCGATCCGCGCAGCACGCGGGGCTATATCGAACTACTCGATCTCGTGGTTGACAGTCCGGCCGGGAAGGTTGGGTTGTGACGGGAGGAAAGGGGCTGGTTTCGCCGTCATGTCGGACGTCGAAGTGGTGATGGCGGTTGCTCGAAAGCCGACATTGTCAGGCGAGCAGCGATAGACCGCGTCCCTAAAGCCCCTCCCAAAGCGATGATCCGAGGCGCTTCTTCTGAAACTAGCGCTCAGAAAAAGCCCGATAAAGTCCAACATCTCTTACGTAGAACGCTGTAAAAATCGGTGTTGGAGGGAGCGCCGGGCCGCGAAGC
Organism: Komagataeibacter sp. SM21; assembly: GCF_041402665.1. NCBI lineage: Bacteria > Pseudomonadati > Pseudomonadota > Alphaproteobacteria > Acetobacterales > Acetobacteraceae > Komagataeibacter > Komagataeibacter sp. SM21. Next base: position 1,949 of record NZ_JBGLOV010000034.1, on the reverse strand, counting down.
CATGGGCGCATTCGCCCGGTCGCTTCACCGCGACGAACGGTAGTTTTGGTAGCGAGGAACCGACCTGCCCTCAAAGTGCGGAGATCGGCAGGTAATGATGTGATCCGATATTCCCGGCACTACATCAGAAGAGCGCATGTTGGTCGACTGCCGACGAACTGGTCACTGCGCTAAATCTCGCCTGTCCGGTTTCGGCGAGATGCGCAGTCTCAGACCGGACGGAATGTCAGGTTTGGTTAGAAAGTGCAACAAAGTGAACACTAGCAAAAAAGTTTTGTGTTGATTAGAATTTGCGTTGCGCTGGTAAAATGATGTTAATTTGTCACTTTATCGACTACCCGCATGATCGACGAATTGTACGTTAGTCGGTAGATAAAAAAACACCAGGTGAGGAAATTCCTGACCTGGTGCTCTATATTTTGTGCCGAGGGCGCATAGCTGACGCCAGTGGGGCCGATTCGGCTGCTAAAAGGACTTTGTACGGATTTATGGCGGAAAGTCAAGTACCATACCCCAATCGGTCAAACCAAATTGCGGCAGTCCGAGCCTCGTTGTCAGAACCGCGATTTGCAACTTATCTTAGGAAAGGTGGCGGTAACGAAGCCTATGCGATTGCCTTATACCTTTACAACGCACGAGTAGCTAAGGCGTTTATGTTCCCGCTTGGGGTTGTCGAGGTAACCCTGAGAAACGCGATAGATGCGTTGCTCGTGTCTAGGTATGGCGCGACTTGGCACCTTCATGCCGGTTTTCGCAATACCGTGTTAATGAAAGAGGGCCTCGCAACGCTCGACAAAGCGATTAAACGCGCAGGCTTGGCCCCCGTGCGTAGCCAGGTCGTTGCTGAGTTGACTTTCGATTTCTGGTCGAATTTATTTCGGCCCAATTATGGCAACCTCTGGCGAACCGGCCTCAACATCGTCTTTCCGAACCTGCCGAAGACAACAACGCGACATAATGTCCAACAGATGGTCCGCTCCATCAACGAGTTTCGCAATCGCGTCGCTCACCACGAGCCTATCTTGGATCTCAACGTCACCGAAGTTCACGCCAACATTGTCGGGCTTGTTACTATGCGTTGCGCCGAGACAGCTGCATGGCTTAAGCATCATTCTACGCTCAACACCATCATCCGTACCCGGCCGCGAGGTTCCACTGCAGGATTTGTGAACTTAGCGTCGCGCTTAGCACCCGATTACATTCCTGTTACTGAGGAAACGACGCTCGAAAATGTTGCAACGCAGTTCGACCGCAAACATCAAGTGGCCATTTGTCGTGACGGGCAAGGTGCACTACTTGCGGCGTTCGGGCCGCTTGACCTGATCCGTTTCCTTGCCGACAACACCAAAACCAATGATGGAATGACTGCACCGCGGGAGCTGACGGTTCGCGAAATGCTTGACGCCAATGTCGCTTCTGCCTGGATAGCGTTGCCAGCGAATGGCCCGCTTTCGGATGCTGTGGTTCAGTTGACAGGCAAAACGATCAATATTGTAGTCGGCATAGATTCTGCGGATATGGTCGTTGGGGTTATCACTCGGGCGCTTCGTCGTTACTAAAGCCCGCATAAAGCCAAACCCGGCTCTCTGTCTCTGATAGAAGAATTCTAATTCAACACATCCGCGAATATCGTCTTTGGGACACTCGGAAATTGGGGGGCAAGCCTGCGAAGAGGTCGCTTGCTGTCCGGCAGCTTATGTCCGATCCGGACACTCGCAACGCATTTGGTGAACGGCAATATCTGGTTGGTACACGTCATGAACATGAGCGCAGAGAATGGCTACTTTCGGCTATCGCTTCCCGACAGCCGACATTCCGCATCCCTGAAGGGTTTCGGGCGCCGCCAGGCGTACGAAAGTCTGGGAAGACCGAACCCGCGACACCGGGGTTCAGTTATGGGGAATTTGCAACTGGCGCTACCCGGGGGAGAGCCTGAGCCAGAGCATACA
>NZ_JBGLOV010000033.1:0-13044 GCF_041402665.1 Komagataeibacter sp. SM21 | reverse complement strand
AGCCTCTCTGCGGTACTACCTGCGACACTCGCAGGTAGTACCGCGTCCCTATCTCTTAAATCGTTCATGCTTCATAGCTGAACCAGGCCAGAAGTATTCAGCAAGGCGTCAGTCGCCGGGAGCTTACTATTCGATTTCAGAGATCCGTGGCTTCCGACAGTGCCAGAGCGTCCTCTACATCCACCCCAAGGTATCGAACCGTACTATCCAGTTTTGAATGACCCAGCAGGATCTGCACGGCTCGAATATTACCGGTTCGTTTGTAAATCATGGCAACCTTAGTCCGGCGGAGCGAATGAGTTCCATATTCCCCGGCGATCAGTCCCACCGCCTGAACCCATTGATCCAAAAGCCGGGCGTATTGCCTTGTGCTCAGGTGAGCTTTGGCGCTTAGGCGACTTGGAAAAACATACTCATTCGGGCCACCACCGCGATGCTCCAACCACGTCCGCACACTTACGCGCGTTGTTTCTGTAATTTCGAATTGCACAGGTCGCCGGGTTTTCTGCTGGACGACCATGGCTCGGTGGCGCACCTGACCACTGGTAACGATGTCGCCGATACGAAGGCTGACAAGATCGCAGCCTCTGAGTTTGCTATCGAGAGCAAGATCAAATAAAGCTCTGTCTCTGATACGCTGTTCGCTCCCCAGCCAGAACCGAATAGCCCAGACGTGCTTTTCTTTAAGCGCCCGCTTGGCGCCAACCATTTTTCCTGCATTCCAAGGCACGGACGCCTTCAGCGTAGGCGATGGAAAACGCGTTTTCTTTTCCATGATACTTTCTCCTGATCAGCTGCTCATGCAGCAATCAGAAGTCTGGAGGAGGACATCGGCGGATAACGAGAATTATTGCCGACCGTCCGCTTTACGGAAACTTGAACGGCTCCGCTTATGACCGACATGAGGCGGTGCCAGACCGTTCGCTATTGGGCTGATCTAGCCATAAGCGGACGTATCACTTATTAAACGTAAGATCGGAAGAGGCACCTTTGCGACCCTCAGGGCCGCCCAATTGAGGACGATGTCTGGCAGAGTCAACTGGCATATTAGGTCAGTGAAGGAGGCGTTGACGGATACGCTAGCTGCTCTCCCGCCACGAGCGCCATCCGCACCAATTCGGATAGAGTACGAGCGTCCATTTTCGTCATGAGATTGGCTCGATAAATCTCTATGGTTCGCGGGCTTATTTCAAGCTCGCGCGCAATAGCTTTGTTCGATTGGCCATCAACAAGACCGCGGAGAACCTGTCGTTCCCTATTCGTCAGAACGGCGATCCGCTGACGAACGACATGCGCCGGCGTCCGGCCGGCACTGATCTCGTCGCCACTTTGCAGAGCAGAAGCCACCGCCTCGAGGATGGAATGATCGTCGAACGGTTTTTCGATGAAGTCACGAGCGCCAGCCTTCATCGCCTGCACAGCCAGAGGGACATCGGCATGTCCCGTGATCACGATGACCGGCAAGACTGGCCTGATGTCCTGAAGATGGCTGACGAGATCAAGGCCGTCCATACCGGGCATCCGGATATCGGTGACGACGCAACCATGCGCGATCTGATCGAGAATACTGAGGAATTCATCCGCCGATGAATAGGTCCGTGCGGTATACCCCGATGCAAGCAGCAGAAAGGCAAGGGACTCACGCACGGCCTCGTCATCGTCGATCACATGAACGATACAATCAGGTTTCATTCGCCAAACCCCTCTATCCGGGCGCAGGGGAGCGTAAAAAGAAAACACGTCCCACCTTCGGGTTCAGGCTGCGCCCAGATGCGCCCTCCATGAGCCTCGACGATGGTGCGGCAAATCGACAGGCCTACCCCCATGCCATGATCCTTCGTTGTCGAGAAAGGCTCAAACAGCTTACCTGCGATCTCCGGACTTACTCCAGCCCCGGAATCCGTCACGCTAATTCGCGCCATGCCCTCGAAGGCGTCAATTGCGACGACAAGGCGTCGCTCGTCGCAATCCTCCATAGCTTCCACGGCATTACGGATTAAGTTGAGCAGCACCTGCTGAATCTGGATCTTGTCCGCGATGACCTGATCGACATTGGAATCCAGCCGAAAGGACACATTGATCCCGCGCTCCGCAATGCCGACCAGCGCCAGCACCGCCATCTCCTCTACAAGCGCTGTCAGGCTCTGCAGCCCCAGATCCCCTTCTCCTCGCGAGACGAACTCCCGCAAGGATCGTATGATCTGGCCTGCCCTCAGAGCTTGTGCCACCGCTTTGTCCATGGCCTCCTGCACGCGCTCGTTCTGCCCGCTTCCCGTTTGCAGAAGACGACGGCTGCCATTGAGAAAATTTGTAATTGCCGTCAGTGGCTGGTTGAGTTCATGCGCCAGTGTGGCCGCCATCTCACCCATTGCCGACAGGCGGGAGATATGCGTGACTTCGGCCTGCAACTGTCGCATGCGGCGATCCGCCTCCTCACGCTCCGTAAGGTCACGAAGGAAAACAATCACAAATGGCCGCCCTCCCGAACTCAGGCGACCTATGGACAGATCGACGGGGATCGTCGTCTCGTCCCCCCGACGGGCAGTTGACGCAAACCCCTGTCTGTCGAGAACCGGAGGCGCACCAAGCTCCGGGACGATGGCCGCGATATTCACTCCAATCGCCTCCATCGCATTCCATCTCAGAAGAGTCTCGGCCGCATGACTGAATGACCGCACAATGCCCTGCTCATCCAGAATGATTATGGCATCGGGAACTGCATCGAGGATGGAACGTAGATGGGTTTCGCGTTCGAGGATGCGTTGCGCCATCGCAGCCGTCCGCCTGCGAGCGCGCAGCAGCCATTCGCCCCCACAGGTGATCAGAACGCAGAGTGTCGCAAACAGAAGCGTTTCAACCCAATTTTCGATTGACGGGGCGCCATCATACGCCAAAAGCAGGGAACCCAGCGCCGAGGCAAGGATCGCCGCAACGAGACCGGGCAAGAGGCCGCCAGTCACAGCGCCAACAAGCACCCCGGGAAGAAGAAGGAGAAACAATGTTCTGGTGCTGCCAAGAAGCGGGGAGATCAGACAGCGTGAAAGCGCCCCCAGTATCACGAGCCCCAACGCAGCCAGAGAAGCGGTTACGAGGTGCCTGTGGCGTGCCCGCACCATGATCTCTTGATTTGACAGATCCCAGAAGTCCCTCAATGACGCTCTCACTTTGGCGGTGAACGATCGACCAGACAAAAGCAACTCCGTAATTGTACGTAGTATCCTTGATTCAGAAAAAGCTGCAACTTTAAGCTCTCAACAGCTTCACTCATTGTGGTGGTTGCAAAAGATGGAGGGCTTCGATCTTGATCGAAACAATTTATGGTTTTCCATAGAATAGTATAGAGGTCACCATAATATCATATTTAATTTAATATCTATCATGCGGCAGCGTTATTTTTAATTTCCTGCAATAATATTCAATTATATTAATACTATAGTTGTAATTTATAATTTCATTAATGCAATTATAGCACACATGTCACCCACAACATTCCAACAAACCCTCTCCACTCTTGAATATATAAATAAATATTTCCAAAAATATTTATTTATATATTCAAGTCCACTCAGCTATCGGGACAACCACATAATAAAACTTATGCGTGCAGGAGCAAGCAGATGACACCCTTTCATACGGAATTCACAATAAACCGACGAGGCCTGCTGCTTGGCATGAGTGTGCTTGCCACCGCCGCCAGCGTTGTACAATCTCGGACCCTTGCTGCAGCAACCGGGCAAATGCATGAGCCTGACAGCGTATTACAGTTCATGCTTCTCTCGAAACTTCTTGTTCCACACGAACTCGACCCCTTTGTCGGTCACAAAATCTACAACGCGCTCAGCGAGACCGAAGAGGGTTTTGACAATACAGTCACTGCACTTCAGGGTTTCATTAAGAAAAATGCTGTTGTCGATGTTGAACATCTCATGCCGGCACTGACTGATGTGGCACTGAAAAACTCAGCCTTGAAAATAATATCAGCCTGGTATTCAGGCGTAGTGCACGGCAAATCGGGCGATCGCGTTGTCGCCTTTGAAGAGGCGCTCATGTTCAAAGTCACCAACGATGTCATGACGATCCCCTCCTACGCGAAGTCAGCACCCAATGCATGGAATGCAACTGCCGTTTCCCTCCTGAACATGCCTGCGTTCTGAACTTCTCTGGAGAATTGTTCATGCCCTCCACTCTCAACAGCGATGTCGTCATCGTCGGTACTGGCGTAGTCGGCTGCCTGATCGCAGAACAGGCCCTTGATGCCGGGCTCTCCGTGCTCATGCTCGAGGCAGGCCCCCGTGTCGGTCGCGATACAATCGTTGAAAATTACCGTAACCTACCCCCCACACTGCGCAACCACTGGAATGCCCCGTATCCCCCCAAGCCATGGGCTCCGCACCTTGAAACACGCACCCCGACTGAGGCCGCATCGTATCTTGACCTGACAGGGCCGAATGCCAAAGCATACGAGCAGGGTTACGTGCGTTACGCCGGCGGCGCCACCTGGCACTGGGCCGGTATCTGCTGGCGCATGACGCCCGATGACCTGCGGCTTAAAAGCCTCTATGGCGTAGGGCGTGACTGGGCCTTTAGCTATGATGTGCTCGAACCCTACTATGCGCGGGCAGAGTATGCGATGGGTGTCTGCGGCCCCGGTGACCCAGCACTGCAATGGCCGCCGCGTACTGCGCGCTCTCGCCCCTACCCGATGGGACCCATTCCCTTTGGTCCGGGCGAGCAGCGGTTGACCGATGTTGCAGCAACCATTGGCATGCAGAACCTCCCCGCCCCGCAAGCGCGCAACAGCGGCGTTTCGTTTGATGGCCGCCCCCCGTGCTGCGGAAACAATAACTGCTTTCCAATCTGCCCGATCGCCGCAAAATACGATGCGGCAACTGCCTTGCCCCGCATCGAGGCAAAAGGAGGCAGGATCATCACGAATGCTGTCGCCTATCGCATTGAAACAAATGCCCAGAAGAAGGTCGAGGCCGTTCACTACTACGACCCGAACAGAACCTCACATTCCGTTTCAGGCAAGATCTTTGTGCTGGCATGCAATGGCATAGAAACGCCCAAGCTCCTTCTTTTATCCGCTGATGACAAAAACCCCCGTGGTGTCGCCAATAGTTCAGATCAGGTCGGCCGCAACATGATGGATCAGCCAAAGTTGATTGCGGACATTGAAATGTCGGAACCGCTCTGGACCGGCGTAGGCCCCGTTCAGAGCAGCAGTATCATGAACACAAGCCAGGGTGATTTCCGGCGTGAGTATGCCGGTGCCATGTTCCGAATGGAAAACATGGCGCGAAGCACACTCGGGGGCTTGGCCGCTCTTGAAAAAGGTCTTTACGGAAAAGCCCTTGATCAGGAAATTCGTCGCCTTTCAGCCTGCACAGCCCGCCTGACCGTTGAGCACGAACCGCTTCCGCTCCCCTTCAACCGCCTGACCCTATCAGACAAAAAGGATTGGCTCGGCCTCAACCGCCCTAGCATCTATTACGATGTAGGCGACTATGTAAGGAGAAGTGCTGAAAACTATACCGTTCCCCTTCTTAAAAAACTGGCCACTGCACTCGGCGCGACAAATATCAATATTTCACCTGAATTCTTGCACAGCGATCATATCATGGGAGGCACGATCATGGGCAACGATCCAAGCGATTCAGTTGTGGATGCAGATTGCCGGGCCCATGACCATGACAATCTTTTCCTGCCTGGTGGTGGCGCAATGACGACCGGTGGCAGCGGGAACAGCACAATCACTATGGCCGCATTGGCGCTTAAAGCTGCGGATGCAATCGTCAGGCAACTGAACCATGCTTAGAACCATACAGGCCTTCAGGCTCTCATTCCTTGCTGCTTTGGCGGGGCCGATACTCCTGTGCAGCGCCGCGTCAGCCGAAGATGGCAGTAATACAGATCCGGGTGCCTACATAGCGGTCACATCAGACTGCGTCGCCTGCCATACCGCGCCGGGCGGCAAGCCGTTTGCCGGTGGTCTGGCCATGAAAACGCCGCTGGGCACGATGTACTCAACCAACATCACGCCATCCAAAACATATGGTATCGGCGAGTATAGCGAAGCGGATTTCTCTCGTGCTGTCCGCAAAGGTATCCGCAAGGATGGGAGCAATCTCTACCCTGCAATGCCTTATACAGCATATTCTTATATGACAGATCAGGACATACACGACCTGTACCTGTATTTCATGAAATCCATTCAGCCGGTCGAAAACGCTCCGCCAAAAACGGCCCTGCCTTTTCCAATGAACATCCGCAGCTCAATGATGTTCTGGAATATCCTATTTCGTAACAACACGGTTTTCCATCCTGACCCGCAACACTCGGCAGAATGGAACAGAGGGGCTTATCTCGCACTGGGGCCAGCGCATTGCGGAACCTGCCACACGCCTCGTGGCTTTCTTATGCAGGAAGAGACCTCCAAAGCCCTTGGGGGCGCGAGCCTTGGTTCGTGGTATGCTCCCAATATCACCTCGGACAAAATCAGTGGCATAGGAAACTGGTCGCAGGATGAAATCAAGACCTACCTGAAATCAGGCCATATAGACGGTCTGGCACAGGCCGCAGGTGGTATGGGAGAAGCCGTCGAACACAGTTTCCAGCACCTGACAGAGGCAGACCTGAACGCCCTGGCGGCATACCTTGTATCAACACAGCCAGTGCGTGACCCTGCTGATGGAAATCTTTCGCGCTTTGCTCTTGGAAAGCTGGTTTCCAGTGCAGACCGTGTCAGAGGCGATCAACCCATCCGGTCGGAAGACAATCCCGATATTTCTGGTGCTGAACTGTTCATGGGAAATTGTGCATCCTGCCATAACTACAAGGCACAGGGCAGTCGCGACGGATATTATCCGTTTTTATGGCACAACTCCGTTACAGGCGCCTCCAACCCGGACAATCTGATTGCGACCATTCTTTTTGGTGTTGACCGTTATGTTGCAGGCACCCAAGCATTCATGCCCGGCTTTGGCGGAAAGAAAACAGATGCTGTACAGCTCGATGATGAGAAAATAGCCAAACTTACAAAATATGTTTTTGATACATATGGCAGGCCTCAGGTTTCTGTATCACCAGCACAAGTCGCCACGATCCGTCAGGGTGGCCCAAAATCGCCACTACTCGTTTTAAGCCGTATCGGCATGGCCGGGGGAGCCATTCTCATCGCACTTGGGTGTTTCTGGCTTTTGCGGACATTCCGTAAATAAAAGACGAAAAGGGGAGTAACTTTCATGGCCTTAGAAAAACATATTTCCTTGTATGTAAAATCAGTGATTTCTGTATGTGCAGTCAGTGTATTAACCGCCGAAGTGCCCGCATGTGCACAGGATACAAAAGAAACCACGTCAATATCCGCAGAAACAGCCAATCTGAAAAAAAATATCGTTGGCGTGTGGGGGCTTGTTTCTTACAAAGTGGAAGACAAAGAAACAGGTAAAATGATTGATGCCATGGGATCATCGCCCCGTGGGCGTGTCATTTTCACGCCTGATGGGTGGGTTGCCTTCAATCTTGAAGGCAGTGATCGACAGCCTGCAAAAACAGATGCAGACCGCGCTCATTTGATGAAAACACTCGTTGCATATATCGGTCGTTACAGAGTTGAAGGCAACCAATGGGTGACCAATGTGCAGACAGCGTGGGCGCCGGAGTGGGTTGGAACAGAGCAAAGACGCACCATAGAAATTAATGACGATTACGCCAATGTCATTACACCATGGCGTAAAATGCCTAACTGGGACTCTGGCAAGCTGTCACGCAGCATCATTCGATTTAAACGGATTGAATGATCTGTATCATTCCTGATCTCTAAATTTCAGAATTATGAAAATAAAACCACTCTAGGAGAGATAGATGTTTAGCAGACAGGCAAAGATTACTGGCACAGGAAAATCGAGAAAAATCGAGACGACAGCCAGAGGCTATAATGTTTTGCGTGACCCCGCGCTCAATAAAGGCACAGCCTTTACCCACGAGGAGCGGGATTCTCTCGAACTGAACGGGCTGCTACCACCGGTCATAACAACTGAGCTGGAACCCCAGTTAATCCGTGCTCTTTCTGCTTATCGCAAAGCACCAAGCGATCTCGATAAGCACATTTACATGTGGAGGCTTCATGATAACAACGTGACGCTGTTTTACGCCTTGCTCCAGCGTCATCTCATGGAAATGCTGCCCGTTGTGTACGATCCTGTCGTTGGGCAGGCCATAGAGCAGTATAGTGAAGTCATAACCCGCCCGCGCGGTGTTTTTCTCAGCATTAACGAGCCTGAGAAAATTGAGGAAAAACTCGCGGCGTTTGGCGCCAGCGCCGACGACATTGACCTTCTAGTTGCCAGTGATGCGGAAGAAATTCTTGGCATTGGTGACTGGGGGGCCAACGGAATTGATATCTCCATCGGTAAACTGGCCGTCTATACAGCCGCAGCAGGCGTTGACCCGCACCGCGTGATTCCGGTTGTTCTGGATGTTGGAACAAATAATGAAAAACTTCTCAACGATCCACTCTATATCGGATATCGGCATAGCCGCGTTGTCGGCAAGGTTTATGACGATTTTATCGATGCCTATGTAACAGCCGCCAAAAAACTCTTCCCCAAAGCCATGCTGCACTGGGAAGACTTCGGCTCAACAAATGCCCGCCGTATTTTAAGCCGTTTCCGTGACAAGGTTCCCACCTTTAACGACGATATGCAGGGAACCGGCGCCATTGTGCTGGCGGCATTGCTCAATGCAGTCCAGCGCAGCAATACCCTCTGGTCCGATCAGCGTGTGGTCATTCTGGGCGCCGGGACGGCCGGCGTGGGCATTGCCGATCAAATTCGTCACCAGATGGTACGGCATGGCCTGTCACAGGACGAAGCAACCCGTCGCATCTGGTTGGTGGATCTGCCCGGCCTGCTGACCGATGACATGACGCATGGACTTCTTGATTTTCAAGTAAGCTATGCCAGACCCGCTTCTGAAGTTGAGTCATGGGCTCTTACCTCAGCCGATACTCTGGCCGCCACCGAAACCAGATGGCCAGCAATGGCTACCCTCCGGCGTGAAAAAGCACAGAATGGCGGCATTATCGAACTGGCTGAAGTCGTCAAAAATGTGCATCCGACCATTCTGATCGGCACCTCAACGACCCCCCACCTCTTTACCGAAGAACTGGTGAAGGATATGGCCGCGCATGCCGAGCGACCGATTATTCTTCCGCTATCCAACCCGACCAACCTTCACGAAGCTACACCCACCCAGCTTATTGAATGGACGGAAGGGCGAGTGCTCGTCGCAACGGGTGCCCCGTTTGATAACGTTGTCTATCAGGGCGTTTCCTACACAATAGGGCAGGCGAACAATGCCGCCTTGTATCCGGGCCTTGGCTTTGGGACAATCGTATCGCGCGCACGTCAGGTTTCTGACGAAATGATCTTTTCTGCAGCACAAGCAGTCGCCAGCCAAGCAACAGATACCGCTCCCGGTTCGGCCCTTCTACCGTCCAACGCAGACCTTCGTGCAACATCAAGCGTTGTCGCCATCGAGGTTGCCCGCAAGGCGCAGGAGCAGGGTCTGGCGCAGTCTGAAATCACGGATATAGTTGAAGCCGTGAATGTACATCAGTGGTGGCCTGTTTATGGAATTGTGACCGCGGTTTAGTTAGGTGTTTAGGTTCTGTTGACAAAAGACCTTTTCAGGCTGTTGGAGATGTGATTCAAGACTGGGCTTTGCGGAGACCAGTGAATGCGTGGCGACCTGACGGACGAGGAATGGGCGATTATTGGCAGTCTGTTACCGGCTGAGCGTGGCCGTTGGTCCCGACCAGCACAGGATAATCGTCTGTTTCTTAACGGCATGCTTTATGTTTTGCGTGTCGGTTGTCCGTGGCGGGACATGCACGAACGCTATGGAAAATGGAACTCAGTCTATGTGAGGTTCCGACGATGGGCAGAGCAAGGCGTCTGGGACGCTCTGCTGGAAACGCTGGTTGAGCTCGGTCTGACCGATGACTGGCAGCACATGATCGACAGCACGGTCGTCCGGGGTCACAGCCAGGCGGCTGGCGCAAAAGGGGGACTCATAAGGAAGGCTTTGGTCGAAGCCGCGGCGGCTTTACGAGCAAGATCCACGCCCGTGCTGACGGTCAGGGACGCCCTCTTGGCTTCGACCTGACTGGTGGTGAAGTTTCTGATTATTCCAGCGCTGACGCCCTGATGGATCTGCCGGTCGCTACACCGCACCAACTTCTGGCCGACAAGGGGTATGATAGTGACAGGATACGGGAGAACCTACTTTTTCGAGGTATTCTTCCTGTTATCCCGCCGCGTTCAAATCGCACAGAGGATATTCCCTGCGATTTCCGTTGTTACAGGGATCGCAACCGTATCGAGCGGATGTTTAACAAGCTGAAGCAGTTCCGACGCATCGCCACACGATATGACAAGACAAGAAAATCTTTCCTCGCCTTTCTCAACCTCGCAGCCATCAAGTTGTGGCTACCATCTTTTGTCAACAGAACCTAGTCCCGGGATTTGATGGGTTGGGTTGATGATGAATCGATCTGATTCTGAAGTGTTGATTTTCACTGAGAACTGACCCGGGTTTTTCATCAGGAATTGACCCAGCCAGCTGCTATTTCAGGCATAGTCGGGTGGGCGGTCAAGAAGGGGATCTGTCCTTTCTGTTTTTTGACGCGGCGGTGCTGGCGCGGAACCTGTAGCTGTCATTTCCTGTCTCGAGGATATGACAGTGATGGGTCAGCCGATCGAGGAGCGCCGTTGTCATCTTCGGGTCACCAAAGACGTCTCCCCATTCACTGAAGCTCAGATTGGTTGTGATGATGACACTGGTGCGCTCGTAGAGGCGGCTGAGCAGATGGAACAGCAGGGCGCCGCCAGACGCGCTGAAGGGGAGATAACCGAGTTCATCAAGGATCACGAGATCCAGACGGAGCAGCCTGTCGGCAATCTGCCCGGCCCGGTTGGCGGTTTTTTCCTGTTCGAGCGCATTGACCAGGTCGACCGTTGACCAGAAGCGCGCCTTCTTCCTGTGATGGGTGATCGCCTGGATGGCCAGGGCGGTCGCCAGGTGATCTTGTACCGAGAGCGCAAGCGGTTTTTGCTGTTTCAGGGCGTGATTTCGGCTCGGTTTGCGCGTCGGCCGGCGCGGACGCTGTCTGGCACACGGTAGCGTTCGAGAATGATCGCTTTCGCCTGGGCGACGGTAAGCGGAGAACCGTCGATATCGCGGAGCACGTAGGGCCGTCCCTGCTTGAGGACACTGTAGATGCGGTTTGCCAGACGATTGGCGATGGCGCAGAGCGCCTGTTTGTGATGGTGTCCTTTTACCACCATCATTTTCCGGTAGATTTCGGCGAGTTCCGGGTCGATTTTCCTCGCGGTGTCGGCAGCAAGGATAAGTGCGCGCTTGATGCGGTCGTTGCCGCTTTTTGTGATAGTCTGGCCGGGACGCTCGGAACCGCCGCTGTCAGCCCGTCTCGGAAAGAGGCCGCAGAAACCGCGCATGTGACGCTCGGACTGGAAGCGTCCGACGTCGTGCAGGATACCCAGAAGGGTCGGGCCAAGATGGCGTCCGATGCCGGGAATACTGGCCAGAAGAGCCTTCGGGTCCAGTTCCGCATACAGATCCGCGATCCGCTGCTCGAGCGTGACGATCGCCCGGAGCTTTGCCAGGATGATGTCGACCTCGGTTGCAATCTCGATCTGCAATTCGCCGAAATCGACGTGTCTGCCATGAAGACCTTGTGCGTGTCGCGCGGCCTCACGCAGACCCTCGACCAGCCTGTCGACGAATGGCCCGCTATGCGGATGATTGCCGCTGGCATGGGCCGCAATGTATTTCGTGAGGGTCGTGGGACGCGCCTTCAGCACGGCGGCCGGATCGAACCATCGTTGCAACAGGGCCAGAGACAGCCGCGTCGTCAAATCCGGCAAGGCTCCCTCAAGTTTGGGAGAGGCCCAGCGGATGAGATCGAGCAGCCGCCGTTTGGCGTCGGCGACGTTGTCCTGAAACCGGCTTCGCTGCTTGGTCAGACGCTGCAGGGCGTGGCTACGGGCTTCCGGGATGTGGACAGGGTCGAGCCGCGGTCCTCCAAACGACGGTATGGCGGCGAGAACCTGAGCATCCGCAAGATCTGTCTTGGCGTGTTCGGACAGGTAACGGCGAAGAGCCTTTACGCGCTTTCCCTTGACGCGGGCGACAGCGATACCGACGTCCGCGAGATGATGGGCGACCGGAAACCAACTCATGCCCGTCGGTTCCATAACGGCCTGGGTATGGTCATCCGCCGTCATTCCGGCACGGGCTCTCTGAACGAACGTGATCAGGGAAGGCGTGTCGTGTCGAAATCGTATGGCACGTCCGACGGGGCGTCCATCGTCGTAGATCTGGGCGACATGATCGCCACGGATGGCGAGATCGATGCCGATAGTGCGCAATGTCATCGTCGGTCCTTTCAGGATGGGAACCAACGCCGAGGTCACAGTCAGGTAGGTCATTCGTGGCCATTCGTCTTGGTGAAGATCGGGCGCCACAATCATGTTACTCTTGCCCCGTCGGCGCGGCCGGACCGGGTAGGCTGGTTCACGGTAACGAGACGATCGGCGGATCTCTCAAGGTCTTCGAACCCGAACCGGCCTGGTTCGTGTCGACACCATAGACCCGGTTCCCGGCATGCCGGGAACCGGGTCTGATCCGCAATCACATCGTCGAAGCCAAGGCTCCTTCGTCTTCCCCGTGGCATCAGACCCGGCACCGCTATCGATACCTGGGTTTTCCCGGTTCCCGGGCCACCGATCAGCACGACATTCTCAGCACGCTCGATGAAGTCCCCGCCATGGAGCTGGCGGATCATGGGCTCGTTGACCTGCGTATCGGCAAAGGAGAACCCGGACAGGTCTTTATAGGCGGGGAACCGGGCGGTCTTTGTCTGGTAGGCGATGGAGCGCACTTCGCGTTCGGCCAGTTCCGCCTTCAGGAGTTGTGAGAGGATGGGGATAGCCGCCTCGAAGGCAGGTGCGCCCTGCT
>NZ_JBGLOV010000032.1:0-13289 GCF_041402665.1 Komagataeibacter sp. SM21 | reverse complement strand
GCCGGGCAAGCCGCTCTTCAACGTCAAAAAATCCCGCCTGCTTCATGATCCATACTCCAATCAACGCAAGGAAAATGGAATCACAGAGCAGACCTCAATACCAGAGGGTTTTTCGAACCCTCCACCTATTCATCACACCGAAGCTGGGAACGCTCAAGGTTATCGACGTGACCCGCGCCGATGTCGTCGAACTGCACCAGTCATTAAAAGAGACGCCCTATCAGGCCAACCGGGTGCTGGGCGTTCTGTCGATCATGTTCACCCTGACCGACACGTGGGGCGTGCGGTCAGATGGGATCAATCCGTGCTGGAAGGTCAAACGCTACAAGGAAGTGAAGCGGGAATGTTACCTGACACCGGACGAACTGGCCCGGCTGGGCAAGGTGCTCCGCGAGGCGGACGGCGAGCCGGAAGCCGCGACCTGCATCCGCCTACTCCTGCTGACCGGTTGCCGCCTTGGGGAAATCCAGACCCTGAAATGGGAGTATGTGGATTTTCGGGCCGGTGTCCTGCGACTGCCGGATTCCAAGACCGGGGCCAAGGTCGTACCCATAGGTAAAGCGGCGCTGGACGTGCTGTCGGACATACCCCGGATCGAGGGCAATCCCTACGTCATCACAGGAAAGATGGACGGGCAGTATCTGACCGACATCCAGAAACCGTGGCGGCGGCTGCGCGCAAGAGCCGGACTGGACGGACTGGACGGACTGGACGGACTGGACGGACTGGACACACTACGCATCCACGACCTGCGCCACTCCTTTGCATCGGATGCACTCCAGCTTGGCGCGGACCTGACCATGATCGGGCGGTTATTGGGTCATACGCAGGTGCAGACCACCGCGCGGTATGCCCATCTCAAAACCGATCCCATTCGACAGGCCGCGAATAACGTTGCGTCCGCAATAAATAGATATTTAGAATCTCCCTTGCCATTCAAGCACTCCATCGCAGGATCCTGATAATATATGTCAGAATTTAGGTTCCCCATCGACCTTAATAAAATCTCTATTCGACCTCTTCTGATAGGCCCCATTCACTGAGACCTTTCTTCCAACAGTAATATATCCTTCCCTTATCATTCTATCATATATTTCTGGAATGACCTTGCATGTGACTTCACGTCCATTACTTGCCTTTATTATAAATGTTTTGCTTTTTTGAACTAAACCGACCACACTCCCATTGACGCTAATATTTTCATCCCTAATTTCTCGATATAAATACCGTATCTCTTCTCCCATTTCTCTATTTACTTCCAGAAATGAATGCCTCCCCAGAATATTAGATGATATTTGCAGTTTAGATACGGAACTATGTTCACTCGGCATAATCTCGTCTACAGCATCAAAAAATAGAAAATGCTCTTTTGCGTATCCTGAATTAAGCTTCTTAGCTGCAATTCTTTCGACAGTTTTCTCCGCAACATCAACAAAATTAGAACCCAATCTCTCAGATTCATTAATTATATCATTGGGATTGAGGTTTTTTATCGCTTCTTTTTTTGTCAAAGCAACTGCGTCTACAATAGGACGTTCAACAGGGACCAATAAGCTAGCAAAAATTGGCTGCCTAATTGGAAAATCCATAATAGAGCTTGAATTTGCTTCGTGTATATTCTGCGGTATTAACGTCTTTCTTACTAGATCATAAACATTATTAATCAACACATTGAATCTGCTAAAGGACATACAACCGCCCAGCAAATCATCACCGAAAAACTTGAATGAGAACGGAGACAATGCTTGAAGAATAGAATCTGGGCATCTTTTTTGAGAACTATAAAGCGGAACACCCGACTTTGGTAAAGCCGTTTGTATATAAGAAACATTCTTCCTTTCAAATCTTGTTACATTCATGTTGAAATCAACATCAAGTAACCAGCATTTTTCTTTAGAAAAAATGCCCCTTAACGATACAACCCCATCCTTGAGAGCGGTTACTTCTTCTTCTGATATATGAACTGCAATATAATAGTCGCCATTAACATGCTCATCTGACTTATAAAGAAGAAAATCCTCCAGTCCAATTACAGTTGTAAAAATAGCTGGACCATAAAACTCGTACAGAACCTCACAAGGACGCAGAGGACCATTCGGCCACGTCGTAGAACCAGTATTCCATTGTCCCCAATTCATTTACCGAATTC
Source organism: Komagataeibacter sp. SM21 (assembly GCF_041402665.1). NCBI lineage: Bacteria > Pseudomonadati > Pseudomonadota > Alphaproteobacteria > Acetobacterales > Acetobacteraceae > Komagataeibacter > Komagataeibacter sp. SM21. The sequence continues at coordinate 11,140 of NZ_JBGLOV010000032.1, read as the reverse complement.
CTCGTTGGGTCCCCAAGACAAAGAAAACAGACTCTGCAAGTTGACCCCCTCATAACACCAAAATGTATAATGTTCAGATTGATTGCTAGATGGTGTATGCGCCAATTGACCTTCGTTAGGAGAGACATCACCTACAAAAATATGCCATCGCGCAGCCCACTGAAAAATTTCTTGAGCATGTTGAGCAGCTTCTTTACTTATCCAACAGGAAATTCCGGAAGCATTACATGGGTTTTGAAGCGCCAACTTTTGTTTCCGTGGATTACTGGAGGATGCAAAAGGTGTAAAATCTTCCTGCGTCGAGGGATTTCCTTCACAACCATGATAAATTTTCTTGTTTACCGCCTGCCCTATTGAAGGACACCCTTTAGGAAAGGAATCTGGAAATTTTGGCAACGAACTTCTCTTCTCTCGTGCAACTCAAGGATCGGCTATTGGTGATAATGATATAGCTTTTTTTAACGAGCACCATAGGCAGATTTTCACAAACACTTTTATAACATCTGATATTCCGACGGCATAATTATAACATAACAAAAATATTTTAAATTTGTCGGAATTACATAATAAAAATCACAAATATTCATTTATTATTGGATATGCTTATTCCAATATCTACAGAAGATTTGCTGCCTCAACTCCTAACGCTTTCGCCAGCCGGGCCACGACCTCAATAGAGGCCGCATACTGACAGCGCTCCAGCGAGCTGATGTAGGTCCGGTCGATCTCCGCGAGATGGGCAAGTTCCTCCTGCGACACTCCGCGTTCGCGCCGGTATCGTTTGAGGTTTTCCGCCAGAGTCTCCCGTATGTTCATACGGAACAGGGCAACCCCTTGCAGAGTATTTAACCACGGAGTACTCTCTACATTTCTAAGTAGATGCTGAGGCGCGCGGCACCGACTGCCTTCCTCTTTCGTAGGATCATGAGCCTGCTAACCCTTTCATGAAGTGAATCATTCGGTTACGTGATGCGACCTTCGCTCTATGCAGGCTCGTTCCGTTTCTGAAATCCTCGGCTTCTCACAAAATCAGCGACAAACGGACCTGATCCGGGAGGCCGCCCCATGCCGCTCGACGTCTGGCAATCAGAGACCGACCATACCGCCCTCAAACGCCTGGATGAAGCCGGTTTCGCCGGAGCCTTCATGCGGCGCTGGGCCACCTATTGTAAGGATCACGCCGAAACGGCGCGGCTGATAGCAGCAGGCGCGCCCAATCCCAACACGGAATGGGATGCCTTCTGCCAGCGCTGGAGGATACGTTTTCCCGCATAACCCGGAGATACCCGTCACCCGTGTGCCGGTAATCTGGCGACCGGGCGTCACGTCCAGCGTCATCAGCCTGACGCACGCTATTGATGGCTTCGCACCGCCTCCCCTTCCCTCCTGACGGTCGTTGGGTCTTACCCTGTTCGATCAGGCCGATCAACTGGGCCGCGCCATCGTGGTAGCGACGCCCTCCACCACGTTTAGTCTTTCCCTTCATGGCGCGGCCGCAGCCTGTCCAGCAGTGCATATCCCTGTTGATCCCTCCTACCGACGACGCAGTGATGAGGCTGCCCGCTTCTGCGCCCATGTGCTGGGCTATCACCTACCTGCACGCCATCCCCGCCGGATTACCCCGACACGCTGGCGGCAGCTTGCCCTGCGCCTGCACGCCTTCGATCTGGATGCGGCGGGTGCCAGCCTGCGCGACATTGCATCGGAACTGCTCGACCCGGACGCCAGAACATTGGCCGACGATATGTGGCGCGATTCCGCCCTGCGTACCATGGCCCGCGCCCTGCGCGACGAGGGAAGCGCGCTTGTTCATGGCGGATATCTCTCGCTGCTGGACGGACTCTGACCACCCTCATTTCCGGCCTTATCCTGCGCTCCATTACGCTTTTGAGGTGGAGGAATTCGCGCACGTCATTTCCTCCACTCCCAGACCGCCTCTTTCCCGTCAGCCTCCCCTTACCGGCCCTGCTTCACCACAGAAGCACGCCGCATCGACAGGGAGGTTTTCATGACCGACATCCCGAAACCCAAAACGGGCGCATCCGTGCCGCTCTCGCCCGAAATCGCTGTACCAGCACGCCTGCCAACGTCCCCGGCCCGTATCCTGCGTCCCTATCTGCGTGGGGGCGAGGCCGCTGAACTGATCGGGGTCTCCATTCGCACATTGGAAAAATACCGCAGCACCGGTGGAGGCCCGCCGTTCCTGAAGGTTGGCTCGCGCGTCCTCTATCTCCGCGAGGACGTGGAAGCATGGCTTCAGCGCCATCGCTGCCGCAACACTTCCGACGACAACTATGCCGCCGCCCTGCGTGAAATGCCCTCACGGAGGAACAGACCATGAGGACGGATGATCCCAACCTGACCACGGTCGAACTGACCTTCATCGAAAAGCGCATCGAACACTGGATCAGGTTTGGCAGGCCGGTCTCCGACCGCGTGCTCGACAAACGCCGCCGCCTGCTGAGTTTCACGCCCGGCAGCACCTTCGGCTTTATCCGCTGGGCCGCCAATGATTACGGCACGGTCGTCTCCTGCTTCGCCATCGTGCGCACCGTGGAACGGGGCGCAGCGTTCCAGACCGTGCCCTTTGTCTGGCCCGGCGGCGACCTGCTGCTCGACGTGTTGGGCTGGCCGCAGGTGAAGCACGTTCTTGAGGTGATCGACCAGATCGAGCGCTTCGGCTTCGATCCCTGTGCGGTCTCCCCCGATCACTGGCGGCATGTCCATAACCGCATCGCCGCCGGGCAGGAACCACGGCCCTACACACAGCCCCTGCACGCGGCATGGCTGAAACGTGCGAGGCTGGTATCATGACCCGGCGCGCCTGGTTCTTCGGCACCTATTTCGTCGTGCTGGCGGTAGGTGTGTCCGCTGCCTTACGTGTAACGCCCCGGCTGCTATGGAACAGCACGGCCAGCGTCCCGGTGGGGCTGTATCGGCTGCGTGCTGAAGGTGGCTTGCGTGTCGGGGATCTTGCCGCCCTGCGTCTGCCCGACCAGCTGGCCCTGCTGCTGTCCCAACGCGACTATCTGCCGCTCGGTGTGCCCTTGCTCAAGCCCGTCGCGGCCCTCCCAGAACAGACCGTATGCCGGGCAAACGGCAGTATCACGATTGATGGCAGGCCCGTCGGCGACACGCTGACCAATGATCATCGGGGCCGTCCGCTGCCCGTCTGGCAAGGCTGCCATCGTCTCATGCGCGGCGAGATTTTCGTCATGAACCCGGCAGAACCGCGCAGTCTGGACGGGCGCTATTTCGGCCCGCTTCCCGCCAGCACGGTGATAGGACGCGCAATCCCGATGTGGGTCACGACCGGACGGATTGCACCGGGCCACGACGAAAGACCTCATCCGGTGCTGTTGTCGCCTCCACTTCAGTAACGCGGCGTAACCCTGCCCCAGTCTTCAATTCTTTGTCTTGTGATCCGCAGATCAGGAGAGACGTATCATGATCCGTCTTGGCACGTTCACGCGCACCACAAACGGCTTTTTCGGCCAGATCACCACCTTTCTGATGGAGGATGATCTGTCGATCCTTCCCATCGAAGACCCCGGCACCGAGAACACACCGGATTATCGCGTCCTGCGCGGTCTGGAAGATGACGCCATACAGGTGGGCTGCGCCGGGTTTGCCATCCCTATGCAGACTGCCAGCGCCGCGCCGTTCGATGCCTATGTCACCGAGGCCGCCACGCGGGCGAATATCCCGTCCGCATGGATCACGGCGGTGATGCGCGCGGAGAGCACAGGTGATGCTTCTGCGGTATCACCGAAGGGGGCGATGGGCCTCATGCAGATCATGCCCGACACGTGGCGGGAACTGCGCGCGACGTTGAATCTGGGGGCCGATCCCTATGATCCGCACGACAATATCGTCGCAGGTGCGGCGTATCTTCGCCGGTTGCATGACCGCTATGGCGATATGGGTTTCCTCACTGCCTATAATGCTGGTCCTGGGCGGTATGAGCAGTTTCTGACAGCAGGGAAAACACTGCCCGACGAGACGAAAAAATACGTTTCCAGAGTCATCCGCCTGCTGCATGGAGAGTCGATTGGCAGCACGATTTCTGATGCGAGTTTTGTCAATCAATCGCACGCCGAAATGCCATCTGGAAATCGGCTTTTTGTCGGTCCGTTTGCATCCCAAACCGTCATCCAGAACGCGCCCGAGGTAATGCCTGTTTCTGATCACGTGATACGATTTGTGGCCCCACGTCATGGCCTGTTCGTCTCCGTTTCGCAAAGGAGCGTGCCATGACGAAGGTTTTACGTCATGGGCGGAGAAAACTGCCATCCTATCGGGAGCGCTTCGGGTGTGCGTCGGGCGTTGATAAGATCGGGAAACATGAAGGAAAGGGAAGGCAAGATAAAACGGCCTGCCACGTCGGGCGACGAGGCGCGGTCGCGCCTCGCCTTCTGGTGTGCAGGCTGGGTCGGTCGTGTGCAGGTTTTTTGGTTTTGTGCCCGTTTCCTGCGGGGTTTTCATGCACAGGGGGGCTGATGGCCCGCGACGAGGATTTCCGGGTCCGTTCAGGCCGTATCCGGGGCACGGGACACGCGGCCCGGCCCCGGAGCTTTCTGGCGCAGGTGCTCCATGCCTCCCACCGCGCGGGCGGAGGGGCTGGCGGCAGCCCCGGAAAGGGAAAAGGAGGCAGTCCGCGCTCCGGCCCCTCGACCTTCGGGCGGGGCCAATCCCGGTTTGGCAGAAGTCGCCTGTTCGACGCCCATCGCCGCGTCACCGTCAAGGCCCGCGTGGTGCGACACGGGCGCGGCGCGCGTCCCGGATCACTGGCCGATCATCTCGCCTATCTGCGCCGCGATGGCGTCACCCGCGACGGCGAGAAAGCGCATCTGTTCGGGCCGAATGGTCAGGAGGTGGACGCGAAGGATTTTGCCGCACGCTGCAAAGACGACCGGCATCATTTCCGCTTCATCATCTCGCCCGAGGATGCCCCTGAGATGGCCGACCTCGACGGCTTTACCCGCGACCTCGTGCAGCAGATGGAAGCCGATCTCGGCACGCGGCTGGACTGGGCCGCCGTGTCGCACTGGAACACCGACAATCCGCATGTGCATCTGATCGTGCGCGGCGTGGATCAGGCCGGGGCCGATCTGGTGATCGCCCGCGATTATATCAGCCACGGGCTGCGCTCACGGGCGGAGGATCTGGTGTCGCTGGAGCTTGGCCCGCGCGCCGAGCATGAAATCGAAATGGCTCTGCGCCGTGACGTGACGGCGGAACGCTGGACCCGGCTCGACGCCGAATTGCAGCGCCACGCCGATGATCTGGGCATCGTGGACCTGCGGCCTGAAGCCGGGAGCGCTCATGACCTCGGGCAAAATGCGACGCATCGCGCCCTTCTCACCGGCAGGGCACAGACGCTGGAACGCATGGGGCTGGCCACACCGGAAGGACCGGGACGCTGGTCGCTCGCACCCGGCATGGCGGACACGCTGCGCGAGATGGGCGCGCGGGGTGACATCATCAAAACCCTGCACCGCGCCATGATGGAACGAAGCCGGGATCGAGGGATGTCTCCCGGCGATTACGTGATCTCGGGGCGTGATCAGCCTGTCGCCTTGACAGGGCGGTTGCTGGAACGCGGTCTGCATAACGAACTGACCGGCGAAGCCTATGCCGTGATCGACGCCACGGACGGGCGCGTGCATCATATCCGCTTCCCCGGTGTCGAGGCGTTTGGCGACTCGCCACCCAATGGCGGCATCGTTGAGGTGCGAACTGTCACGGGCAAGACGAGCGGCAGGGATTATCTCGTACTGTCCGCGCGTTCCGATCTGGACCTTGCTGCGCAGGTGAAAGCGCCGGGTGCGACATGGCTGGATCATCGGCTGGTGGAACGCCAGCCCATGGACCTCGCCCGTACCGGCTTCGGGGCCGAGGTGCGGCAGGCCATGCAGGAGCGGACCCGGCGTCTCGCGGATCGCGGGTTGGCGTCATTCCAGCAGGACGGATCAGCGCGCTACCAGCGCAATCTCCTGACGACATTGCATCAGCAGGAACTGGATCAGGTCGGCGCGAAACTCGCGCAACAGACCGGGCTGACCTATGAGCGCAGCATTCCGGGCAACTTCGTCACCGGCCAGTATGTGAAACGTCTCAGCCTGTCCTCGGGCCGCTTCGCCATGATCGACAATGGCCTCGGCTTCCAGCTTGTGCCCTGGGCACCCTCTCTGGAGAAACAGCACGACCGCTATGTCGATGGTGTCGCCCGCGATGACGGGGGCGTCGACTGGCGGCATGACCGCAAACGCGATCTCGGGATCAGCATGTGAGCCACGCTGCCCGTTCTTTCTACGCTGTTATCCGCCTCGGTACACTCGATACAGTTTCGATCTTGTTTCCAACAAAACCTTCCGGTCACATCATGGCTTTTCATGGAGGGTTTTCATGCGTGACCGCCTGAACGTCTCCCTGCCCGTCGCCATGATTTCGCAGATCGGCGATCTTGCCGCGCGTCGGAAGGTGACGCGCTCCGCCGTAGTGGAAGCGGCGGTCGCCTCGCTCCTGTCACCCGACAGTGCTGAGAAAACCGAAGCGGCCCTGACACGACGGCTGGACCGGCTGACGCGGCAGATGCAGCGACAGGAGCGCGACCTGATGATCGCGCTGGAAACGCATGCCCTGTTTATCCGCTTCTGGCTGGGACAGATGCCGCCCCTCCCCGCCGAAGCCCAGGCCGCCGCCAATGCTCTGGGGCAGGAACGGTTTACGCGGTTTCTGGACACGCTGGGGCGGCGGCTGTCTCAGGGGCGGTCGTTCCGCGACGACATCCCGCTCGATATTCCCGCCATGCGTCAGACGTCGCCGACACCAGGGAAAGATGCGCCATCATCTTGAGGCAGCCGCGCCAATTCGATGAAACGGGCAACAACAGGATCGCATTTCCCATCCCGCCAGCATAGAGCGAGATCAAATGTCGCCGGGCTGCTTCCGTCCATGACCGGCCGAAAAACGACGCCATCCATTCTGATGCCCGTAGCGCCTTCCGTCACGAGCAGAATCTTATCCCCGTGGCGGGCCAGTGCCAGCAACCGATCGATGGCGGCGTCATGAACCATGATGCGTTCCGGCAGAATGCCATGGTACAACCCGAGCTTGCGAAGCTCCATACCTGCACCACGACGCGGGAGTGTGAGGAAATAAGCTGACAGGCCGGACCACGTCACAGCTGCACGCACCGCAAGAGGGTGATCGCGCGCAACAGCCGCCAGCACTCTTTCCTTCCCCAGCGGGATGGCTTGGCCGTGCCAGCCCTCGCACGCTATGACGATCGCGGCGTCGAGACGGGAGGCCGCCACGTCCCGCAGCAATCTCTCGCGTGGGCCGTCCGTGACTTGAAGTTCCACAGCCGAATATTCGGCTTGATACCGTTCGAACAGGTTGGCCACCACGCCACTAGCGAAAGACATCTGCACACCGAGGCGGAGCCTGCCCAGCATCCCGTTATGCCGCAGGCGCAGATGCAGCATGGCCTCGTCCATGCCATCCAGCACGGAGGCGGCGATCTTCGTGAACGCCACACCCGCCGCCGTTAGCCGCACACCGGTCCGCATTCGCTCGAAGAGGGGAATACGAAGCGCGTACTCCAACGCCTGGATAGAGCGTGTCAGCGTGCCCTGATCGACCTCCAAGACCAGAGCCGCCTGACGCAGGCTACGGTGTTCCGAAACCGCAATGACCCTTCGCAGATCGCGGATATTGAAGCCATAATCGGCAGCCATCGGAGCCAATTATCTCCACGCGCTATATATTTTCTTGTGTCGCGGGAAGGCGCAGAACGAAAGCAAGAGCCACAGCCGATGCACATGCCCCCAGCAGAAAAACAGGGGGATATCCAACTCGGTCAGCGACCGTACCGGCGAGCGGTCCGGCCAATCCCAATCCTATGTCCACAAAGGCAACATATGCGCCCATTGCCGCGCCTCTGTTCTGAGGCGGCAGATGGCGGACAGCCTCTACCCCCAGTGCAGGAAACGTCAGCGAGTAACCAGCACCGAGAATGGCGCATCCGGCGAGGGCGATCCAAGGATGGGGCGCAAGCCACAAAATGACCAGCCCTACTATCTGGAGAGGGATCGTTACTTGGGCAACGCGTAGGCCGCCCAGTTGATCTGGCAGGCCGCCGAAGATTAGCCGTGCCGCGACATAAGACGCACCAAACGACGTCAGGCCGAGAGATGCGCCCGTCCAGTGATGCCCGGCATAGTCGAGACCAAGGAAGGCGAACATCGTGCCAAACCCGATCGTGCTCAAGGCAAGGCCCGTACCATAAGGCCAGATCAAGCCAACAACTTTAAAAAAGCCAAGACGTCTTCCGCAATGCAGCGGAAGCGGCTCGATGCCTTTCATCAATAAGCAGGCCATCAATGGTAATATGGCGGCAGCCAAAGCCATCGCCCCAAAGCCGCCTTGTTTCAACAAGACCGAGCCCAATGGCGCGCCCCCGCCTATTGCACCGAACATCGCAATTCCGACCCAAACCATCGCCCGTCCGGCATAGCGCGGCCCAACCATACCAATGCACCAGGTCAGGGCCCCGGTAATCAGCAGACTCTCACCGAGACCGAGAACAGCCCGTCCGACAAACAACAGGACCAAAGCAATCTCGGGCGAGCAGTCGCCCCACACCGAAGCCCCGTAAACCAGAGCCGCGAGGGAACACAACAGCATCCCGATCAATACCGCCGGTCGAGGCCCGCGCGTATCGGTCACAACGCCACCGAATTGGCGTGTCAACAAGGTTGCTATGGACTGCGATGCCATGACCCATCCTACCATCACAGGACCGAAGCCGAGACGATCATGCACATGGACCGGCAGGACGGCGAGCGGCAGACCAACCGTCAGATAACCAAGGAAAACCATCATGGCAAAAGGCAGCAAGCGGCGCGTTGCCTCACCACCGGAAACGGGTGCCATCGTCGTGGAGGTCTGTCTATTCATCCGTTATCTGCTCCACATTCGTAAGGGGCAGCCGCAATATTTCGCGTGGCTTTGGTCAAAAATTTGTCACCAATATTGAAAATATCTCGCGAAAATCGACAGGTTTCACATTTTCGTCTTAATAATACATTCCAGACTCTGTATTTCTTTTGTAAAAATCCCAGAATGTCCTGATCAAATTTGGATCAAGGATCTGTGCTTTTTTCGAAGCAAGTTCGACGAGTGGGGTCGCGACGAAAGGCTTGCCTGTCGCCAGTATCTGCAACTGAGAACGGCAGGCACGTTCCAGAAAAATACCGGTCAGAACAGCATCTGAGATACGAGTTCCTACGAACAGCACGCCATGATTGCGCATCAACGCTACAGACTGTCGCCCCAAGGCAGCCGCCAGTTGACGGCCAAGCTCTGGCGTATCAATCAGACCGCGCGTGTCGTCGAACCGCGCGACTGGCAGGCCGAGATAAGCCGCCTCATTGGTAACCGCCTCAAGTTCTATATCCAGAGCGGAAAAAGCGGTCGCGTGGAATGGATGTGTATGCCCAACAACATCAATATCAGGACGTTCACGCAAAATTTCGGTGTGGATCGGCCATTCTTTATGGATACGTCCCTCTCCCGCTAATCTGTTACCGTCGAAATCAAGCAGAACGAAATCTGCCGCTCCGATGACTTCTCCCAGACCGATCCCGGATCGCTTTACCCAGACACCGCGTCCTATAGGATCGCGCCAGCCGAGATGGCCGAGGGTCATATCCGCATGCCCTTCGGCGTGAAGAACACGGCATCCGGTAGCCAGTTCTTCCAAAACAGCCTGAACAGTCTCGTTCATCAATCATATCCGATCGCATTATCGTCGCTTGCCGCCAACTATGCGAAAATCATGATATGCTGGAAAGCGCAGCAATAAGAACTTATAGTTGCGTCCAACGCCATGTATCGCAGGGCTTTGATATGATCCCGACTTACGATCTCAATCTCCTGACATCACTCGATATGCTGCTGGCCGAAAGCAGCGTTAACCGGGCGGCTGAGCGGCTGGGCCTCAGCAACTCCGCCATGAGCCGAACCCTGAGCCGCATTCGTGAGACATTTGGCGATCCCATCCTCGTTCGCGCGGGTCGATCACTAGTCCCCACGCCTCGTGCGCTCGAATTACGTGAAACGGTCCGCCAAGTTCTCGAAAGTGCTGAAGCCCTTCGCATAGCCCCGCAGAAACCGGACTTTAAGCAGATTGACCGTGTTTTCGATGTCCGTGCGAACGAAGGGTTTGTGTTCCAATATGGCGGCAAACTGATCAAGGCCGTGTCCCGTGAGGCTCCGGGTATACGCCTGAGTTTCGTCATCAAGGCGGAGAAGAAACCGAATGCTCTTCGCGATGGACAGATCGATCTGGACATTGGTGTTTTAGGAGAGTCTGGCCCTGAAATCCGGACGCAAACGATCCAGCGAGACCGCTTCGTCGGTGTCGTAAGAGCGGATCACCGGCTGAGCAGTCATGAAACGATCTCCGCCAAGGATTATGCCGAAGCACACCACGTCAGTGTTTCCCGACGCGGCCTGTTCAGTGGCCCAATCGATAAAGCCCTGGAAATCATCGGGTTGAGGCGTCAGGTGAGTGCCGTTGTGACCAGCTTTCCATCCGCGCTTTCGGTCGCCCGCACCACCGATCTGATTGCAAGCGTTCCCGAACGGCAAACCGCTGAAGCAAGGCGCGACATGTACACCTTCCCTCTTCCCGTCGAGACCGAGGAAGTGAGGGTTTCGATGATGTGGCATCCCCGTTCGGAACATGACCCCGTGCATCGCTGGTTGCGGGAACACGTCCGGCAACTCTGCTCGACCTGAAGGCATCATAACCGATTCGCGCCCTTCCCGGCCCACCAGCGCCGCGCTCCATGCGACGGCCTGCTACGCGGTTTTTCTCCGCCGGCTGATTCCTATATGATTCCAGTTGGTGTTCTGGAACGCAGAAAGCCCGCTCGGAGAGCGGGCTAACTACTTGGTTTTGTTTGGAAAATATGGTTGCGGGGATAGGATTTGAACCTATGACCTTCAGGTTATGAGCCTGACGAGCTACCGGGCTGCTCCACCCCGCGGTTGTTTGGGGAGACTGGAAGACCTGGCGGCGACCGACTTTCCCGTGCCTTAAGGCACAGTATCATAGGCGCTGGGGCAT
>NZ_JBGLOV010000031.1:0-15442 GCF_041402665.1 Komagataeibacter sp. SM21 | reverse complement strand
GATAACAGCGCCCAATCTGCTCAAAACGCAGACCGGATGCCAGCGCAAAAACCGTCAATCAAATCGCCAAAAGCCAGAAATCACGGGCCACGCACATCAATTGACGGTTCTTCGATCCCTCCAGGTCCCGTCCGCTTTCCATGGCACGGGGCAGGAAATGCTCCAGGGCCCGGGCATAATCACGGACCTGCCGGACGGCCTGCGTGGCGCCGTGATCGTCTTCATCCACGACGAGAAGTTCACTGAGCGTACTGTGCGTGCCTTCGAGGGCGGAACTGCTGACCGCCTCGCGCCGGCCGAGTACCCGGCTGATCAGGTACGGATCGGGCAGGGTGCGGGCAAGGGCGGTAATTTCGCCAAGAGCAGTCTGCGCTGCTCCGTGCCGGGCACCAACGGCCCCCAGCACGAGGCTTCCATCCGGGGGCGGGGGCGGCACGACACCGTAATGCTGGGCATAGGGAGGGGGAAGCCGCTGCAGGGTTTCCCGGATGCCACCTGCCAGATCCTCGCGTCGCATGGGTTAACCTTTCCGTGGGGACGACCGCACACGTAAGTAATTAAGGAACAGGACGAAACCTTTATCACAGGATATCATGAGCGACCATGTTAAAGCTTTTCCCTTGCCGGTCGGGAGGAAAGCCGGTTTTTCCGGGGGCGGACTTCCCTGCATTGACCTTACCAGACGCGATAAATACGCTTATCGCGTGTGACGGAATTGATACCGGTTGAATCGCCTGCCCGGGGCTGTCATCCTGTCTTCATGACCGTCAGAACCCCTGCAGACCAGTTTCTGGACCGGATAGCGGCTTCCGGTTTTCTCCCCTTACCCGATAAGTAGCCTCGCCCGTTCGCGCACCGATTCAAGTTCGCTTTCAGAAACCTGACCTTTGTGCTTCGCTCGTCTGGCTCGCCAATCAAGGCTGCGCACCTGATCCGAGAGAACGACACTTGTCGGTTCTCCCGTTAGAGGCACTTCAAAAGGATACCCTTTGATTTTTGTCGTTGTCGGGCAGCAAATGATCATTCCCGATTTTTTATTGTAGCCGGCGGGAGACAGTACGACAGCAGGACGATGTCCGGCCTGTTCCCGCCCTGCCTGAGGATCGAACTCCAGCCAGACAATATCTCCGCAATCTGGCACCCATGCTGACATTTACCAGACCTCTCCACCTACTTCGGATCCAAAGCTCACTTCGCCATGGCGGTTATCATCTGTGATTGCGGCAATCAGGGTTTCCAGAGAGAGGGCAGCAGGCCGAACCGGCTGAATGATGATACGTCCATCTTCTTCCCGGACATCGACAGCCTGATTGACCTGCATATGAGCCGCTTCGAGGATATTTGCCGGCAAGCGGATGGCAGCACTGTTTCCCCATTTGCGAACAGTCCCGTGCATGAACTCCCTCCTTTGTGTATCTACGTTGTAGATACGCCCTCAACGGGCTTCGCTTCAAGCAAAAAAAGAGCCGATGTCTGCTCCTAATGAATAGGAAATACAAGCTGGATCTCCCGCTTTCCCCCCTTGCCGCCATATTTACGCTATGAGTGTTTGCGGCACCTGAATTACGCTTATCGCGCGTGATGGCATTGATACTGGTTGAATCGCCTGCCCAGGGCTGTCATCCTGGTTCCATGACCGTCAGAACCCCTGCAGACCAGTTTCTGGACCGGATAGCGGCTTCCGGTTTTCTCCCCGTCGCGGACACGGAGAACGGTGGCCCGCCGCCGACCCCGGCAGGGGCGGCGGCGCTGGAGACGGCCATCCGGTTCGCAAGCCGAGCCACGGCACCGGCCACGCTGCGGGCCTATCGGGCCGACTGGGCGCATTTCCAGGCCTGGTGCCGGCAGACCGGTTTCCAGCCGCTGCCCGCCACGCCCGAAACCGTCGGGGCCTATCTGGCCAGCCTCGCCGGGGTATTTTCCCCGAATACCATCCGCCGCCGTCTGGCCGCCATCGGCAAGGCCCACCGGTTCGGCGACTGGCCCTGGAATGCAGGCCACCGGGCCATCCAGGGGCCGCTGCAGGGCGTGCTGCGGACGCAGCATCGGCCGGTCCGCAAGCCCGTGGCCGTGCGCCGCACCCTGCTGGTGGATCTGCTGGCTACCTGTGACCTGTCACCCCGGGGACGGCGCGACCGGGCGCTGCTGCTGGTGGGGTTCGCCGGCGGCCTGCGCCGGTCGGAACTGGTCGGGTTGCAGGTGGAGGATGTGACGCCGATGGACCATGGCCTGCAGCTGCGCATCCGGTCCAGCAAGACCGACCAGACAGGGGAGGGGGTGGTAATCGGCCTCGCCCGCGGGCAGCGGCCCGAAACCTGCCCGGTCCGGGCGCTGGAGGCGTGGCTGGATGTGGCCCGGCGTGGGGTCGGCCCCCTGTTCCGCAAGGTCGAGGCCTCGGGCCGGATCGGCAGTACGGGACTACATCCCGATGCCGTGCGCCAGATCCTGCGCCAACGCGGAGAGAGGGCCGGGTTCGCGCCGGACATCCTCGCTCGGCTGACGCCGCATGGCCTGCGCTCCGGTTTCATAACCGAAGCCTATCTCGGCGGCGTGCGCGAGGAGGAAATCCGCCGTCACGTCCGTCATCGCGATCCACGCAGCACGCGGGGCTATATCGAACTACTCGATCTCGTGGTTGACAGTCCGGCCGGGAAGGTCGGGCTGTGATGGCTGGAGATGGCCGGTTTCGCCTCATACCGGCCATCCAAAGGACAATACAGCCTTCTGAAAAGCGGCCATGATCTTTGATCATGAAAATGCCGCTTGCGCCTCCACGCGCGTAATATTAAAAAGAATTTCCTATAATTATTTAACCTTAGTAGAGATTGAAGTATAAAAATTTTGAGACGCAGTATTAAACTCACGTTGCTTCTCGATCAGCTTATTCTGAATTTTGGCACATGCCTGTTTTGCTTTCCGTGCTTCTTTTTGATCCGGCTCCTTTCCCAATGTTTGCACATTGACATACGCGACCTGCAAGCATGTAGTAATGGCGGCGAGCGATCCATTGATACCAGCGCCCGCGTCTCCCTTGGCATAATTGAGACCAATCGACCAGATTGAAAGACCATGATCACAGATCTCGAACGAAAGATCGGCAATTTTGAGTAATATTTCATTAGCCGTTATAAGCTTGTTGAGAGCTAAAGCATCACACGATTTCTTCGTAAAATGGTCTGTTGTGTTGTCTCGTTTTTTGCGCGCGTCTATAGCTTCCTGAAATTCGCGCGAGTCATCTTCGAAAAGATCCTTAAGTTGAGGCACTATATCTTCTTCTAACCCCTTCACAATAGATTTGGCTGTTTTGAGCCGTTCCGCAATAGAGGCCGCTTTTTCTGAATTTTTCTCATCAACCGCTTTCTTGGTGAGACTCGAGATGGTCAGCTTCGCAAGTGCACAGATAATGCTCGATGCGAGGAGCGCCATAAGAGCCGCAGCACTTCCAGATCCAGGTGTTGCGTTACCCTCGCCGAAACGGTTCAATAGTTCTGCAGTCGGTAAATGAAGAAGATTTTCGTATTGTTTTGGGACTTCGTTAAATGTATTTTTTTTCATAACTTTTTGCATTCATTCTGTTTTTTGGTAGTCTACCATATATGATTATCAATAAAAATCAATTGGTGCACGCGATTGGTGTGACCGTCGCGCCAGCATCATAAATGCCGATAGTAGGAATGGTCGGTTTGCCACTTTCATCGGCCCACGTCAGTCAATACGTTTACCCCCTAGTCCGCCTATTTGGTCAAGGAAACTAAAGCAGACAAGCTGTAGTCGCCCTTACACCGGTTACGATATCCTCTGTCGGTTAAAGTGGAGAGCCGACACAAAACTTGCTATAATACAAAAACAAACTCATTTTTGCAGTTATTTATCTGAAAGGCGTAATGAGATGCTGATATGGGTGTTTTTTATTTTAATAATCATTTTGTTTTTTGTTTTACCGTCATTTTCTTTTACAAAAGAAGTGCTCAATAAAAAATATTTTTTTAATTATTATTCCTCAAATAGGTACCTATTTCTGGCAAAATTTTGGATCTTCCAATCTATTTCATTCTCAATAATATCCTATTTGACATTGAGAATTATAGGAGAACAAGATCATCTTAACGATTTCAAATACGATATCTTAGAATTTTTATTATTTTCGATCTCTGGCACATTATTCTTTTCCGCATTTGTTTGTAGAAATATCGCCTTTGCGGGGAAAGGAAAGCAAGAGAAAGCTTACAAAATGTCTGTATCCAAGCTTGATTTCGCTTACGTTCTAGTTGGCTTTGCCGCAGCAATATGGAGTCTTGCATATATTACCTCATCAGGCTTCCAAAGCTTTTCGAACGCATCTATTTTTCATGATGAAGAACTTTTAAAAAATGAGCGCAACCTATTCATTTCTACAATGGAGTTAATAGAATCTCATTGCTTCAATAATGAACTGAGTGCTGATATTTGTAAACGATCAAAAATTCACGAATCTTATCTATTTTCCATAGTTTCTCCATTTGCAGTTAAATTTGATGCGCAAGATATTTGTTATGAGATGCGTTTATTGAAGGGAAATCCCTATCTGGGCGATCAACGTATTTCTAATTTCTGCCACAATCCCAGTTACGAACTGACGAAACAAAGAAAACAAAATTTGGTGGATTTATTAGAAAAAACAAGAAGCTTTAAGTATTCTGGATTGCTCGAAAGTATTGTATTCAAGATCCTGTTAGTTATAACTCTATCGGCTCGGTTTACTAAAGCAATATTTGACCTATTATACAATCAATGCGACATCAGAAAAGGAATAAAAATTAGACCGATCAAACCCTTCCTTAAACTGAGGCGTTAGCTTTTTAGATATAGACAGAGTGACCGTATTTTCCTCTAACATCGGACATTCTGCTCTCCTGAAGAGTTTCGGGCGCCGCGAGGCGTACGAAAGTCTGGGAAGACCGAACCCGCGACACCGGGACTCAGTTATGGGGAATTTGCAACTGGCGCTACCCCGGAGGAGAGCCTGAGCCGGAGCATACAGGTGCGTTTGTGGAACTGGAACGGGTTTTTATGACTGGATCTGCATGACGCGATGTCAGAACTGGCGGTGCAGGCAGCGATTTTCCCGATTTTTCCGGTGATGCGTACAGGAGCCCCGGTTTGCCGGAGTGCAGCCA
Source organism: Komagataeibacter sp. SM21 (assembly GCF_041402665.1). Classification (NCBI taxonomy): domain Bacteria; kingdom Pseudomonadati; phylum Pseudomonadota; class Alphaproteobacteria; order Acetobacterales; family Acetobacteraceae; genus Komagataeibacter; species Komagataeibacter sp. SM21. The sequence continues at coordinate 10,286 of NZ_JBGLOV010000031.1, read as the reverse complement.
CTTCGGCATCGGGATCGGTCATGCTGTGGTCTCTGCGGGCTGTCATGGTGATCCCCCGGTCGGATCAGTCGCCCGTGGCGGCCCTCGGGGCTGGCACCATCGGGGAAGGATCTGGATGACGATCATCGGACCACCACAGCATGGGCAGGGTGGTGGCGTGACCGGTTCGGGTTCCGGGACTTCTGGCGCTGGTGTGGGTATGACATTCAGCAGTTCCCGCACCCGGGCGAGGCTGGCCTTGCGGCTGGAACTGGACAGCAGGCCATAATGGCGGATGCGATGAAATCCCCGTGGCAGAACATGCAGCATGAAGCGGCGGATGAACTCATCCGTGGCGAGTGTCATGACCTGCTGCTGGTGGGCCGTGTCCCGCCGGTAGTCCTTGTAGCGGAACGTCACGCCGTTTTCGTTGAACGCCAGGAGGCGGCGGTTCGAGATGGCGACACGGTGGGTATAGCGTGACAGATAGGCCAGCACCGCTTTTGGACCGGCAAACGGGGGCTTGGCGTAGACGACCCAGCGCCTGCTGCGCACAGGGGCCAGATACCGCAGGAAGGCACGGCGCTCTGCCAAAGGGGCAAGTTGCCCCCGGAAGACCAGCCGATCGGCGTCGAAAAGTGCCAGCAGCCGGGTCAGGAACAGGCGGCGGAACAGCTTGCCCAGCACCCGGACGGGCAGCAGGAAGGCCGGGCGCGATGAGATCCAGCGCCGGCCATCGGGCGAGAGACCGCCACCCGGCACGATCATGTGCACATGGGGATGGTGGGTCAGCGCCGAACCCCAACTGTGCAGCACGGCGGTGATGCCGATGCGGGCGCCCAGATGCCGGGGATCGGCGGCGATCGTCATCATCGTCTCCGAGGCGGCCTGGAACAGCAGGGCGTAGAGAACGGCCTTGTTCTGGAGCGCGATGTCGGCAATCCGCGCTGGCAGGGTGAAGACGACATGGAAATACCCGACCGGCAGCAGATCGGCCTCCCGCTCAGCCAGCCATGTCCGCGCGGCGTTCCCCTGACAGCGCGGACAATGACGGTTGCGACAGCTGTTATAGGCGATCCGCCAGTGTCCACAGTCCCCGCAGGCCGCGACATGACCACCCAGGGCCGCGGTGCGACAGTGTTCGACCGCCGACATGACCTTGAGCTGCTGCAGGGGAAGACGGCCGGCATGGGCTATCCGCCAGGCAGGACCGGCAGCTCGAAAGATATCTCCCAGTTCGAGCGAGGCGGACATGACCGTGCCCACCGAAGCTCGGGGATCAGCCGTCGGGCCTTGCCTGCGTGGTCGTCAGCATGCCCAGCCTGTCGAGCGGACTGATGACGGCCCGCACGGTCCGTGTCGCAACTTTTGTATAAAGGGCCGTGGTCTCCAGACGGGAATGGCCCAGCAGGACCTGGATCACGCGGACATCGACACCATCCTCAAGCAGGTGCGTGGCAAAGCTGTGCCGCAGGGTATGAGGCCCTACACGTCTGGTGATCGAAGCGGCCCGCGCCGCATCGACAACCACGCGATGGAGCTGCCGTGTGCTGATGGGCTTCATGGTATGTCAATCGGCACTCAAAAATAACCCCTGATCGGCATGCAATATTAACCCCCTGTTGAAGGCCCGGCCTGTCTCCTGAAGCCGTAGGCGTAAGGAGACAGGCCGGGGCAGGTATGGATATGGAGAGAGGTTCAGTTACGGTTCCTGAACCGCCAGCTTTCGTTCCCTGTCTCGATGATGTCGCAGTGATGGGTCAGACGGTCGAGCAGTGCCGTGGTCATCTTGGCGTCGGCGAATACACTGGCCCATTCACCGAAGGACAGGTTCGTGGTGACAATGACCGAGGTCTGTTCATAAAGGCGGCTGATCATATGGAACAGCAACTGTCCGCCAGACTGGGCAAAGGGCAGGTATCCCAGTTCGTCGAGGATGACAAAGTCCAGTCGGCCGAGTTGTTCGGCCAGCCGACCCGCCCTTGCCGCCCGACTGTCAGCCTCAAGCCGGTTGACCAGGTCCACCACGTTGAAGAACCGGCCACGCCGACCTGTGCGGATGCAGCTCCGGCCAATGGCCGTGGCCAGGTGGGTTTTGCCGGTACCTGTGCCCCCCACAAGCACGACATTACGCTTGAGGTCGAGGAATTCGCCCCGAGCCAGGTCACGGACAAGGGTTTCGTTGACGGGCGTATCCGCGAACTGAAAGTCCTCGACATCCTGTGCCCGCGGCATCCGGGCAATGGTCATCTGGTAGCGTACCGACCGGGCCTGCTTTTCATGTATTTCGGCCTGGAGCAGTTCTCCTATGACCTGCTGGGGCAGATACTGTCGTTTGACCGCATGGGTCACCAGTTCATCATAGGCGGCTTTCATACCGTAGAGTTTCAGTTCCGCCATCGCCTGGAGGATCGGCCCACGTTCCATCATGGGCGTGTCCTCAGGATATCATACCGGCTGCAGTCAGCCACAGGAGCATGATGCAGGACCAGAGGTTCGGGAAGGGCAGGCAGGACGGGATTTGTGGCTTCATCCCGGCGTGACAGGATGTTGAGAATGACATCAACGGAATGCATGCCATCTTCCAGAGCCTCCCGGCAGGCCTGATCCACGCAGGTCAGGCCATGCTCGTTCACGGCAACCAGAAGACGTACGACCTGTCTGTCGCCACCTGGCCTGTCAGCCAGTCGCCTGCGGATCCGTTCAATGGAGACGGGCAGGATCCAGTCCCGGAATGGAGCGCCATTGCGCAGGGCACCCGGCTTGCGCTCCAGCACCCCGATATAATGCCATGGATCATAAACCGTCCGGTCCCGCTCGAACGAGCGGGCATGGACCCCAACCGTCCGGCCATCCTGCCGGATTTCGATGCGCCCGGCATAGGCCCTGAGTTCCACAGGGCGACCAACCGCACTGCTGGAGACGGAATACCGGTTGTTGTCAAAGCGGACCAGGCAGGTTTTCGTGACGGATGCCATGCGGGCATGGAACCCGTCAAAGGAACCGGCATAAGGAACCAGAGCCGCGCGCTCGGCCAGGAACATCTCCCACACCGTTTTCTCCGGGACATCCGGATGGGCATGCGTTCTGGCCAGCTGGATGCATCGATCCACAAGCCATCCATTGAGTTCCTCGTAGTCACGGAACTTCAGACGCGGGGAGAACACGCGTCCACGCGCATATTTCACCTGGCTTTCAACCTGGCCTTTCTCCCATCCTGCCGCCGGCGTGCAGGCCTGTGGTTCAACCAGATAATGGGCGCACATCTGTAAAAAACGCCGGTTATAGTCCCGCGCCCGGCCAACAAAAACCGTTTCCACCGCAGTCTTCATATTATCGTAAATGCCCCGCTGGCATGCACCCCTGAAGAACGCAAAGCCCCGGTCATGCGCGTCAAACACCATTTCCTGCGCCTCGCGCGGATAGGCACGAATGAACATCATCCGGCTGTGGCACAGACGCATATGCGCGACCTTCACCTTTACCGCCACACCACCCAGAACGACAACCTCATGGCTCCAGTCAAACTGGTAAGCCTCTCCAGGTGCAAAACTCAGCGGAACATAGGCGGCCCGCCGCCCCATCTCATGGCGGTCTTCCCACCGTCGGCCATATCGCCTTACGGCATCATAGCTTCCTTCATATCCTTCCTCACGCAGCAGTTCGAACAGACGGATGAGGCTCAGCCGTTCGCGGGCCGGACGCGCCACGTTCTCCTCAAGAAGAGCGCACAATCTTCCCTCCCATGGACCAATCCGGGGAAGAGGCTGTCGTTCTCGGTGATAGTCAAAAGACGTCTGTCCCGACCGGATCACCTTGCGTACCGTCTGCCGCGATATCCCAAGGTCCCGGCAGATCGCCTTGATCGCCTTTCCTTCGACAAAATGCGCGCGACGGATCTTTCCAATTGTTTCCACAACAAGCATCCCAAACCGGGCCTCCATTCAGCATGAAGGCCATCGTGAACCCGTTTCTCAGAAAGGGGTCGTTTTTGGCTGCCTGTCCCCCTTCCGAAGGGAGCACTTTTCCATGCCGCTTAACACGTAGGCATTACCGCCGCCGGACTTGCCCAGTTCCACACGCCCCCGTAGGCCGCGATGGGTCTTGGCGGCGAGGTCTTTCAGGAAGAGCGCGTTCATCGTGCCCTTGAGGCCGACATGCAGATGCGAGACTTCTCCCTTGGAGAGGGTGACGATCTGCACGCCCGCATAATTCATGCGTTTGAAGACGCCGGCGATGTCCTCCTGGTCACACGGGACAGGCGGTCCATCGCTTCGGCCAGCACGATCTGGAAGCGTCCGCGCTGCGCATCGGCGATCAGGGCCTGGATACCGGGCCGCATCAGGGAGGCGCCCGAGATCGCGTGATCGGTATACTCCTCGACGATAGTCCAGCCCTGCTTCTCCGCATGCGTGCGGCAGATGCGAAGCTGGTCAGCGATCGAGGCGTCGCGCTGGTTATCTGATGAGTAGCGGGCGTAGAGCGCGACCTTCATGACGGGGCATCCCTTACGGTCCGGAGCGGCGGCGCTGCTCCTGTTGCTGAGACCGGAACCAGTCCCGTGCCGCACGGCGTGCCATGAGGCGGATCAGCGCCACCAGCCGCGGGTCGGGCGTGTTGGGGCGCAGGACGAGCCGCAATTCGGGTTCGGGCGGCCGATACGCCGGGGCAATGGACTGGCTGGGTCTGTCCGTCATCGTCGCTCTCTTCCGACCGCATGGCAAGGAAAACAGGCACACGATCCCGACAGATGGCTGTTATTTCAATGGAAATACGCAATATGGAAAGTCGCGCTTGTGCGTGCTCCAGCGCGTGGAATCGTAGTTATGGGTAGTCCCGGATAGACGCGCGTCGTACAAATACTGGCTTACGGCGGCGTCACGGGAGGGGAGGGCGAGTCATGAATGATATGGGAGTGCCGTTCTTCCGGCAGGTCGGATGAGCGGACGCGCCACCGACTCTTCCCCCACGGAAGCGCTGGCGGGACTGGTCGAGCGGGTAACGTTCCACAATGCCGAGAACGGTTTCTGCGTCCTGCGGGTGAAGGTGCGGGGCCAGCGCGACCTGGTCACCGTCGTCGGCCATGCCGCCATGATCTCGGCGGGCGAGTTTGTGCAGATGTCGGGGCGCTGGTTCAACGACCATACCCATGGCCTTCAGTTCAAGGCGGAGTTCCTCAGGGCCAGTCCTCCCACCACAGTCGAAGGGATCGAACGCTATCTTGGCTCGGGCATGATCCGGGGCATTGGGCCGGTCTATGCGAAGAAGCTGGTGAAAGCGTTCGGCGAGGCGGTGTTCGACCTGATCAAGCAGGAACCGCATCGCCTGCGGGAAGTGAAGGGCATCGGCCCCAAGCGTGCCGAACGGATCGTCGGTGGCTGGGCGGACCAGAAGGTGATCCGCGAGATCATGCTGTTCCTGCACAGCAACGGGGTCGGCACCTCGCGGGCCGTGCGGATCTTCAAGACCTACGGCCAGGACGCGGTCCAACTGATCAGCGAAAATCCGTATCGCTTGGCAAAAGATATCCGGGGGATCGGATTCAAAACCGCTGACCAGATTGCCCGTAAGATGGGGATCGCACTCGACGCGATGATCCGGGTGCGGGCAGGGATCTCCTACGCGCTTGGCGAGGCCATGGATGAAGGGCATTGCGGCCTGCCGGTCGGGGAACTGCTGACCAGCACCGCCGAACTGCTGGAGATCGCGGCACCCCTGATCGAGACGGCCCTTGCTTTGGAATTGGAAGCCGGTGACGTGGTCGCCGACAGCGTGGGCGAGACGGGCTGTATCTTCCTTGCCGGCCTGTATCGCGCCGAGCAGAGCATCGCCGAGCGGTTGCGCGCCTGCGCCATTGGTCGTCCGTCCTGGCCTGACATCGACGCTGAAAAGGCCATGACCTGGGTGGAAGGCAAGACCGGACTTGCGCTGGCACCCAGCCAGCAGGAGGCGGTGCGCCTTGCCCTGCGCAGCAAGGTGCTGGTGATCACGGGCGGTCCCGGTGTGGGCAAGACCACGCTGGTCAATGCCATTCTCAAGATCGTGACGGCTAAGGGCACCGACGTGCAGCTCTGCGCGCCAACGGGAAGGGCAGCGAAGCGTCTATCGGAAAGCACGGGGCTGGAGGGCAAGACCATCCACCGCCTGCTGGAGACCGATCCGGCCAATGGCAGTTTCAAACGGGATGAGACCAACCCGCTGACCTGCGACCTGCTGGTCGTGGACGAAGCCAGCATGGTGGACGTGCTGCTGATGCGCTCCCTGCTGCGCGCGTTACCTGACAGCGCGGCCCTGCTGATCGTCGGCGACGTGGACCAGTTGCCGTCCGTCGGGCCGGGGCAGGTGCTGGCCGACATCATTGGCTCCGGTGCTGTCCCTGTGGTGCGGCTGACCGAGGTGTTCCGCCAGGCGGCGCAGAGCCGGATCATCACCAATGCGCACCGGATCAACGAAGGGAAGATGCCGGATCTGAGCGCGGAAGAGGGATCGGATTTCTATTTCGTGGAGGCGGCCGAGCCCGAGGTTGGGCTGCGCAAGTTGCTGGCCGTGGTAAAGGACCGCATCCCGGCGCGGTTCGGGCTGGATCCTGTTCGCGACGTGCAGGTGCTGTGCCCGATGAACCGGGGCGGCCTTGGAGCGCGATCGCTGAATATCGAATTGCAGCAGGCGCTGAATCCGCCGGGCGAGGTGAAGGTCGAGCGGTTCGGCTGGACCTATGGTCCCGGCGATAAGGTGATGCAGATCGCCAACGATTATGACCGGGACGTCTTCAACGGGGATCTCGGCGTTATCGACATGATCGATGTGGAAGAGGGCGAACTGACGGTCTTATTCGATGGACGGGAAGTCGTTTATGGATTCGGCGAGCTGGACGAACTGGTGCTGGCCTACGCCACCACGATCCACAAGAGCCAGGGATCGGAATATCCGGCGGTGGTCATCCCGCTGGTGACGCAGCATTACGCCATGCTGGCGCAGAACCTGCTTTATACCGGCGTGACACGGGGGCGGAAGCTCGTCGTGCTGGTGGGGCAGAAGAAGGCGCTCGCCATCGCCGTGCGCAACCAGGGCGGGAGGCGGCGGTGGTCGAAGCTCAGGGAGTGGCTGGCGGGTAGCATCGCATGACGGAGCGAAGGAACGGGGTCTCCATGTCGGCTTCCGCTGTCATGTCAGACCTAAGAAGAATCGCGTGAGCGTTCGGAAACCAGCCATATCTCGAGATGATAATATGCACATGGAAATGCGCATACATACGTGCTAAGTTCCGGTTTCCAGGACTTGGAGTAAAGCTATGGCTCGCCTGCATTCTACCAGCCCATCACGTCGTCCGACTAATGTGACGTTACCGGCTCAGTTACTCGAAGAAGCCAAATCGCTTGACCTCAACATATCGCACGCCTGCGAACAGGGATTGAAGTCAGCGATCGCTTCAATCCGTGCTCAACAATGGCTCGCAGAAAATCGCTCCTCCCTTGAAGCATCCCGACAGTATGTCGAAGAGAATGGTCTTCCTCTCGCGGATTATCGGAACTTCTGAATGGCCCGTTTTGATGTGTATCGTTTGGCCGGACGAGGTGAAGCGCGTTTTGTTTTAGATGTGCAGGCAGATATACTTGACGAGTTGGGCACCCGCATCGTGGTACCACTCTTATCATGGAAAGTGGCACCCAAGCCGGCAAAGAGATTGAATCCGGTTTTCGTAATCGATGACCAGTCGTTCGTTATGATGACACAGTTTATGGCTGCTGTGCCTGAACGTGATCTGAAGAAAGTCGTGACTTCATTGTCTCTCTCTCAGGATGAAATCACCCAGGCTATTGATCTGCTTTTGACTGGTTTCTGAGAAAAAGCCTTCGTCGGTTTTCGCAGACCGGAAGCCGCCTGCTTATTGGACAACCTCGCGCCACAATGGCTGTCGACGGCCGTCAGTGACGGGTTATCGGGCGCAGGTGCCGATCTGTCTCAAGCCTGAGCGCCGCGGTCCATAAGGGCGTCTTGGTATAGAAAATCTGTCTGCTGGAGCCGGTGCCTGTTCGGTGCTCGTTGAGCAGGCCTGCCCAGCACAGCGGACGCAGGATATGGACGTAAAGACTGGCGGTCAGTCTGAAATCACGGTGACGGATTTCCGCTTCCTCGCCCCCGTAGAGAACCGAACATAGCCGCTCTTCGGTGACGGCGACCTGGGCCTCGATATTGATGACGTTGAGAAAGATATCCCAGTTGCCGAACAGCGGCTCATCGCTTCGGGTGTAAGGACTGTGGTCGACGACAAACAGGAGGTGGGTCGTCAACAGCATCCAGAGCCGGGCAGGCTCCGATTGGAGCTTTCTCGCCAGGTCGGTCAGCCGCAGGGTTCCCTTGAAATGCCGGGCGAGCTTCGCGCTGAGCAGAACCTCATGCAGGATCATCAGTGGCGGAAAATCATGTTCATTCAGGACTTTGTTGAAAACATAGAGATATTCGACCGTATAGCCGGGCCAGTCAAAAGCCTCGGCGGCCCATGCGACAAAATAGCGTTTCAGCGCCTTGCCGGGCGTGAGGCCGATCGGGCCGTTTTCCTCAATATAGCCGATCGTCCGCAGCGCGGCCTTCAGGATGAGGGCATGCGACAGGGGGAGGGCGCCGTCGTCGGGTGAATGGAATGGCTGCATGGGGTGAATAATGAACCAGGCAGATGCGGGTTGCCAGTTCAGATTCATGATATGGAGTCCAAGTCAGTCGTCATGTCGGCTGCCGCCCTGTTTGCGTCGAAAAATGCTTGAACGGCCCCCCGGCTCATCCCTGTTTGGCAGACGACACACCGGAATAAAGCCCACGCTGCGATACACATTACATGTCACGTGATCCGGACGGCTTGGGTGGCCGTTTCAACGGGACGTGTGTTTCCTGTCGCATTTCGACACCATAAGAGCATGCCGAGCATTTTCAGGAAATGGCGCGTTTCAGAGCGGTGAAATAGGATTGTCTGAACTGTTCGCTTAGCGGCGCGTCAGGAATGAAGACGTCAAAGACGTGATAGGCACCGGGAATAACACAGACTTCCGTCGAGACACCTGCGGCCATCAGGCGCCGGGCATACTCCAGATCCTCGTCCAGAAACAGGTCGAGTGACCCGACGCCGATATAGGCAGGAGGTAATCCCGTCAAGTCCGCCGCCCGGAAAGCTGCGCCATATTCGCTGATACCCGGACTTCCCGGTGTTTTACCAAGATAGGCATTCCATGCGTAGTGATTCGCGGAACGCGTCCAGATGTATTCGCCCAGCGCAGGTGACGGCATGAGTGTTGTTCCTGTGCGATCATCCAGCATGGGATAAATCAGCAACTGGAACACGACCCTGATTTCCGCCCTATCCCGCGCCATCAGGGCTAGGCAGGCTGTCAACCCGCCGCCCGCGCTATCTCCGCCGATTATCAGCCGGTTCCGATCAATTCCCAGATCGACCGCATGTTCATGTGCCCATTTCAGAACCGCGTAGCAGTCCTCGATCGCGGCAGGGTAGGGGGCTTCCGGCGCCAGACGATAATCTATGGAGAAAATGACCAGCCCCAGTTCGCTGGCCATTCGCCGGCAACGTGCATCATCGACTTCCGGCGTGCCACTGACGATGCCGCCGCTATGGATGTAGACCATCGCGGGCGCATTTGGATGACTGGTGCGAGGTTGGTAGATCACGACAGGAACATCGGGAGCGCCTTCTGGACCGGGCACGGAGTAATTCTCGACCACAACATCCGGATATTCGGCAACTCTGACGCTGCGGATTGCCGCAATGAATGCCTTGCGTGTTGCGGCCAGGGTTTCATCCGAAAGACCATCAAAGGACGGAAGAGCTTTCAGCGCTGCGCGAAATTCCGGGGCGACGGGGTTGTGGGGCATGAAACTTTCTCCGCGTTATCTTTCCTCACATGTAGACGGCATTGGGGCTGGATCCCCATCACATCCAACTGATTGAACGGAAAGTGTTGTTGGCAGAATACCCCAGTTGCACGTGTTTCGATTACCGTTGAGACCTTCCCAGGCAACTGCTCTTTCGTGCTTCACGAATGAAGATACCAACATTCGTTCAGCATTAGGTCCGCTTTCGCCCTCATTGCGGACGTTATGTCTTCGGTTGCCAATATCGAACTAACGAAGATTACCCTAATTCATTGGTAACTATTAATGATAATGCACGGTCTAGCGCGAAATGATCCTTCTCATCTTCCGGACAAGAAGCCCCAGATTGAGCTGGGTCGTCGCGATTTAAGGTGTCATTAAACTCACCCGCCCAAGTCTCAATTTGCCTGCTTAGTTCGCTACGCGGT
>NZ_JBGLOV010000030.1:0-15528 GCF_041402665.1 Komagataeibacter sp. SM21 | reverse complement strand
TCGACCACGGTCCTGCAAGACCAAGCTCCGCACGGCGCCGCCCCCGCCACTACCCGGCACCGCAGCTGCGGTGCCGGGTAGCGGTTCCCTTTTGCCTCAGGAACCGAGGGTTCTCATAAGACAAGCTTCGCGTCATAGGAAGCCGTGATCCACGAATTGGGGGAATTGGGCACGAAGCTGTGGTGTTCGGACGGCATCTCGTTCGGGTCGGGATTGCCGGGGTCGAACGCCCATTTCAGCGCGCCGGTATAGACATCGAACCCACGGGTGACACCGGACGGTTCATGCGTGGAATAGTTGTCGGTCACCGCACCGGACACAATCACCGTGGTATCGGTCACGACCGGCGGGGATGTCGGTTCGTAAAAACCCGCCGTGCGGACAGTCATGCCCTGCTTCAGGTCCACCACGCCGTTCTGGCCAAAACCCGTGCACAGCGCACCAGTCCCGGCATCAAGCGCGAAAAGACGGCCGTCATTGGTGGGCAGGAGGATGCGCTGCGCGCATTCGGTGGGGGCAGGGGCGCCATCCGTCGTCAGCGCACCAGCCCGGGTTTCATGGTAGGAAACGCCACGGCAGGTCAGATGCTGGAAGGTGCGGTTGTATTCGATCTGCGGATCGAACTTCCACCGCTGCCTGCCGGTCTTCGCATCAAGGGCAAACAGGATCTGGTGAGGGGAACACAGGTAAAGCGTATCGCGGATCTTGATGGGTGTGACCTCATCGGTAATCTCACCGGGGTCATTGGGCCTGCGCACGTCGCCCGTGCGGAAGGTCCACGCAACCTTCAGCTTGCTGACATTGCCCGCATTGACCTGTTTCAGCGGCGAGAAGCGATCACCGAACTGGGTGCGGCCATAAGCCTGCCAGTCGCCATCGGGCATCTGTCCGGCGTCACCGGGTTCCGGCGCGTTCTGTGCTACCGGCGGCAGGTTGCCCGCTATGTCCTGCGGATCACGGGTCATGGCGACACCAACCACGATCACAGCCGCCCCGATGGCGCCCAGCAGCGGCATGCGGGTAGCAGGCCCTGCCGGTTCCAGATGGCGCGAGACCCATGGCAGGGCCAGCACGATACCGATGGGCACCAGAATATCCCCACGCGGCGCCAGCGCCCAGAAATCAAGCCCGGCCTCATGCACGGCCCATACCATCGTACCAAGCAGAAGGGCCGCGTAAACCACCAGCGCCGATGCCCGTCGTCGGTACAGCAGGAACGCCGTACCAAGCAGCATGAGGCCCGCAATGGCATAATAGGCGGAACCGCCGATAAGACACAGCCACAGCCCGCCACCCAGCAGGTACAGACCTGACAGGGCGCAGACGGCTATGGCCGCAGCGAGAAGGGGAGCCGAGCGCATAAGGCTATTCATAAGTTTTCCTGATTACCGTGATACAGTACGAACATTCTGACATGAAAGAACGTTAAGACAGACCGTAAGGTCAAGTCCAACCTTATGAATAAAATGTGCGACAGCCCTTTTTTCGCCCGTCTTCCGCCCCGGACAGAGCCGGCAGCAGCGGCGACGGCATGCCCTGCCCCCCGTGTTTTGACACGCTATGCGCCACCGCTATATTCGCCCCATACACAGCGCGGATATACCGGATAACCGCCTGCAGGCAGGAATTTCCCCTTGATTGACCGATCAGCCAAAGACTAGAAAATACATTATGTAGAAATTCGGCATCACGCGCGGAACGATAAATACAAAATTATGAAAATTGCTTTTATTTACATAGCAGAACCTTACCAGTGCTATCATGCCGCGTCGGTCGCCAGTGCGCTTTCTGTCATTCCCGGCTGTGATGTAACAGAATACTACAGTTTTCCAGAAACAGTTCAGCACCTTGCACGCATTCGCAAGGCCATGCACGCACCCGCGCCACCACTGCGTCCGCTGTACCGTTCATGGAAAACACGCCTGCTTAAAACCGCAAAACGACTGGATCAGGAACGCCTGCGGGTACTGCGCGAAAATATTGGGGAACTGAACCAGTACGATGTCGTTGTCGCTACGGAATATACGGCAGGCATATTAAAGGAAATGGGCCTGACCCGGCCACGCCTTGTATTGCTGATGCACGGCGCAGGCGACAGATACGTCAATGATGACCATCTGGTGCGCGATTTTGACCTTGCCCTGCTACCCGGCCCGAAAGTCGAGGCCTATTTCCTGCAGAACGGCATCATCCGCCCCGGGCATTACAATGTGGTCGGCTATCCCAAATTCGATGTTTTTGAAGCCATACGGCACGAAGAACAGCCTCTTTTCCCCAACGGGAAGCCTTTTGCGCTGTACAACCCGCATTACCAGCGAAACCTTACATCCTATTCCGCGTGCATGCGCACGGTCCTGCAGGGTTTCAGGGACCAGACCCTCTACAATCTGGTCGTGGCCCCGCATATCAAGATTTTCCACAAGGGATTCGGGGTGAAGGCCCACCTGCTGGAACGGCAGGCCAGTCAGGACATTCTTGTCGATACCGGTTCACCGGCCATGCTGGACATGACCTACACATCGCAGGCGGCCCTTTATATCGGGGATGTCAGCAGTCAGGTGTATGAATTCCTGGCCGAACCGCGTCCGTGCATTTTCCTTAATCCCGGAAAACTCAAATGGCGCGATGACCCCTATTTCCTGCACTGGACGCTGGGGGACGTGGTGGAGGACCCGGCGGATATCATGCCGGCCGTGGCGCGGGCACAGGCGCGTCACGCCCTGTACAGGCCATTACAGGAAAAGCTGTTTCGGGAAACCTTTGGCACCCCACTGCTTGGGGCTTCGCAACGCGCGGCGCAGGCCATTTCCGATTTCATGAAAAACCAGGCACCCGAACAGCGCCACGCCGCGTAAAAGCGGGGCTGGCGGGGATTTTTATATACTCCGCCAGCCCACAGGGTCAGACCCCGTTATGCGATGACCTGCCCAAGGGTTGCACGCGTGCCCCTGTCGCGGATTGACTGGCGCAGGGCCAGATAACGCTCCACGAAAACGCTGCTATCCCGCAGGTCCCAGCCAGCAAAGGCTGTCATGTCCAGCGCATCTTCCAGTCGGCTGGAGGCGGCCTTGACCTTATCATCATCCGTCAGATGCGGTTCGACGATGGCATAGGTTTCACCCTTGTCGTCATGTCCGCGCAGATATTCGGCATAACAGGCCACCACGAACGCAATGCGCTCGACCGGGCGCCTGTGCGCGATAACGCCCATGGCCGTACTCCTGACGAACATGGCCAGCTTGGACGTGCTGTCGGACGCGATGCGCAGCAACTGGTCGCTGATGGCCTTGTTGCGGAAACGACGCAGCAGACGCCTGCCATAGTCGGTCAGCGCCATGCCCGGCGGGGCATGCAGCAGTGGTTCGGCATCAAAGGCAAGATACTGTTCGACCAGAGTCACCTCATGCAGATCCTGCATGATCTCGCTGACGAAGCGGTAGCCGGACAGCACACCTGACAGGCCAAGCAGGGAGTGGGAGGCATTGAGCATATGCAGCTTGACCGCCTCATATGGCTGGACATCATCGGTGAACTGCACACCCACGGCATCCAGTTCGGGGCGTCCCGCACAGAATTTGTCTTCAACGACCCACTGGATGAAATCCTCGCAGAATACGGGAATCCGGTCATCCAGCCCGCTTTCGGCATCAAGGCGCTTCACATCCTCCGGGTGCACGGCAGGCGTAATACGGTCCACCATGGTGCAGGGGAAGGTGACATTTTCCTCAATCCACCGGGCCAGTCCCGCATCACGCGCCCGCGCCCAGCCAAGAAAGGCGGCACGCGCCACATGACCGTTCTGGGGCAGATTGTCACATGAGAGGATGGTGAACGGACCGGCGCCACTTTCACGCCGCTGGCGCAGGGCCTCGGTCAGCAGGCCGAATATCGTGTGCGGCACCTCACGCTTCAGATCTTCGGCGACAAGCGGATGATCAATGGGGAACACACCGTTCTCATCAACATAATATCCGCCTTCGGTGACGGTCATGCTGACGATACGGATGGCGGGATCAGCCAGGCGGGCGATGGTGGCAACCCGATCGGCCGGTGCATACATGTATTCGGTAATGGAACCGATCACACGCACCACATTCGGGGCGTCGGGCGCGCACTCGGTCAGGGAATACAGACAGTCCTGCGCTTCCATGTCCGTGGCTTTCTGGGCCTCATGCGGGTTTTCCATAAGGCCGATACCCAGAATTCCCCAGCCTTCCTGACCGGGACGCGCCAGCACGCGATCCATATAGACCGCCTGATGGGCACGATGGAAATTGCCCACGCTGATATGCGCAATGCCCGGTTTTACCCGGCTGCGATCATAGGCGGGTACCACGATCTCGGGCGGGAGATGGGACAGGGACTGGTTGTTGAGTGCGGTCATAGCCATTTTCCAAGGAAAGTATCCCCGACGCCTAATAAGAAAACAGGCACCCGACAACCCGTGCAGGCTGCGGTTCTGACGCCCGGCAGGCTCACATGCTGTGATGAAATGACACAGAACGGCCATTTCCGCGCATCCAGGCATTATATGCGCGGAACATGAGGTAGCCCCGGAAGGTTCATGTTGGTAACTAGGCCCTCAGTTCAGAACAACTGTCAGGCAGGATACGGTACAGGCCATGCGCATTGCCTACGTCATCAATTCCCTCGAAGGAGGAGGGGCAGCGTTCCCGGTACCGGCGATCACTTCGGTATTCCGTGAGGCCGGACATACGGTAAAGGTCTTCGCACTGGCCCGCAGGGACGGGCTGGCCATTCCCCTGTGCGAAAAAGCCGGTCTGGAATACTGCATCTGCCCATATGGTGAAAAACAGCCGATACGCATGTTCCTGTGGCTGCGTCGCGCCCTGCGGGCGTGGCAGCCGGACCTGATCTGGACATCCCTCACACGCTCCACGGCCATGGGCGCACTGATCGGTATCCTTGAGCGCAAACCCGTTGTGAGCTGGCAGCATTCGGCCTTTCTCAAGGCGGGAAATCTTCGCCTGCTGCGCGCCCTGCGCAACACGCCACGCATATGGGTAGGGGATTCGGAATACGTGACCGAAGTAACCCGGCAGCGCCTCGATCTCCCCGATGCGCGGATGGCATGCTGGCCCATCTTCTGCGTAAGGACGGATGTGCCGCAGGCCGCGCCCTGGCAACCGGGGGAAGTCATCCGCATTGCATCGCTGGGCCGTTTTTCTCCCGAAAAAGGCTATGATGAACTGATCGACGCCCTGGTCATGCTGCGTGGGCGCGACCTTCCCGCTTTCGAGGTCACGATATGCGGGCGCGGCAAGGAACGTGAACGGCTGGAGGCGAAAAAGCGCGCCCTTGGGCTGGACAACCTGCACCTGCATGATTTCGTGCATGATGTGCCGGATTTTCTTGCTACCCAGCACCTGTATGTCCAGCCTTCCCACTGGGAGGGATTCTGCGTTGCGGTGCATGACGCCATGCAGGCCGGCCTGCCGGTTATCGGCACCGCGGTGGGTGAACTCAACCATTCACTGCAGGAAGGTCGGACAGGATGGAAAGTCCCGCCCCGTGATGCGGCAGCCCTAGCCGAATGTATGGCCCGTGTCCTGTCCCGTCCGGCAGAACTGCATGCCACAGGCTGCAATGCGCGGGCGTATGTGCGTGAACATTTCAGCCATACGAACTTTACCCGCATCGGCCGCGACATCCTGCACCGCGCCATGCCGGGTTGGGCCTGACGGACAGGGGCATACAATCACCCCTTCCGCACGCCTTGCCGGATCGGGTAGGGTAGGGGGGTGAATACAATCCAGCATCCCCCCTCCGAAGAGTCCCGGCAAAAGGACTCGCTCCTCGGTGTTTCCCAGCGTCTTCCGCCCGCCAATGTGCAGGCGGAACAGGCATTGCTGGGCGCGTTACTGACCAATAACCGCGCCTATGACCGTGTTTCGGACTTCCTGACCGGCGCGCATTTCGCCGACGAAATCAATGGCCGCATCTATGACGCCATTTCCCGCCGGATCGAGGCCGGGCAACTGGCCGATCCCGTCACGCTGCGCGCCGAATTCGAAAATACCGGCGTACTGGCCGCAGTCGGGGGCACGTCCTATCTGGCCAAACTGCTGACTTCGATGGTCGGCATCATCAACGCCGCCGATTATGGCCGCGTGATCCATGACGCGTGGATACGGCGGCAGCTTATCGATATCGGGCAGGACGTGGTCAACAACGCCTTTGGCGCACGCCCCGATCTGGACGGTCCCGACCAGATCGCCGCCAGCGAGGAAGCACTGTTCCGTCTGGCCACCGAAAAAGGGCAAGATGGCGGGTTCCTGTCGTTTGACCGTGCATTGGCCGATGCGCTGGACATTGCCCAGCAGGCTTTCAACCGCAGCGGCGATGTTGTGGGGCTTACGACCGGTCTGCGGGATCTGGACAAGAAAACCGGCGGCCTGCATCCATCGGACCTGCTGATCCTTGCGGGTCGTCCTGCCATGGGCAAGACGGCACTGGCCACCAAGATCGCCTTTTCCGCCGCGCGCTCCCTGATGGAAGAAGCGCGCAATGCGCCGGAGGATGACAAGCCCAAGGGTTCGGTCGCCATTTTCTCGCTTGAAATGTCAGCCGAGCAGCTGGCAACCCGTATCCTGTCGGAACAGGCCAGCGTATCGGGCGAAAAGATCCGTCGCGGCGATCTGGGGCAGAAGGAATTCGACCGTTTCGTGCAGGTCAGCCGCGAACTGGCACAACTGCCGCTGCATATTGACGATACGCCCGCCATCTCGCTTTCAGCCATGCGCACACGCTGCCGCCGGCTGGCCCGCACCAAGGGGCTGAGCCTTGTGGTGGTCGATTACCTCCAGCTCATGCGCCCATCGGTGGGAAGCAGGGCAGAAAACCGCGTGCTGGAAATTTCCATGATCACGCAGGGGCTCAAGGCGCTGGCCAAGGAACTGTCGGTTCCCGTCATCGCGCTGTCCCAGCTTTCACGTCAGGTGGAGAGCAGGGAAGACAAGCGGCCCATGCTGTCGGACCTGCGTGAATCCGGATCGATTGAACAGGACGCGGATGCCGTCATGTTCGTCTATCGCGACCAGTACTACCTCCAGCAGCGTCAGCCCAAGGAAACGTCCTATGATTCACAGGACAAGTACCAGACCGCGATGGAGGAATGGCAGCGCAAGATGGACCTTGCGCATAACCGCGCGGAACTGATTCTGGAAAAACAGCGTCATGGTCCGACAGGGACGGTGCATCTGTTCTTCGAGGGCGAGTTCACGCGCTTTGCCGATCTGGATATGGTGCACGACATCTGACCACGGGTTATCCACAGCACGACACTGTTGCAGTCCTGTCACTATGGCGCATGCGCCACAGCGTTGCACGGCATCCATCCATTACCCATATCCTGTGCATGTTTCTGCACAGGATATGGGATGGGCCGGGCACGGGGCGCAGGCATGACCGGCGTGAACAGGACCAGAAGCAGGCGGCCAGCCATGATGAAAGGCTTCCCTCTCTGCACATCTAAAAGTTTTATAAGAAATATTATGCCAACAAATAGCGATGCGGGGCCGTTTACGTCGCGCTTCATGCCGGTTTCCCATGTTCCATCATGGCCAACCCGTTCACGATCCGGCATCATCACGCCATGACTGATACGGCGCTTGCATCCATCTGTGGCTTTGCCTTTTCCGGCATCGAAGCCGTTCCCGTCAAGATCGAGGTCCAGTTGTCCGTGGGCCTGCCATCCTTCCTGATTGTTGGGCTGCCGGACAAGGCCGTCAATGAATCGCGCGAACGCGTGCGTGCAGCCCTGTCCGCCATGGGACTGGCGCTGCCCGCCAAACGCATCGTAGTCAATATGGTGCCCGCCAACCTGATGAAGGAAGGATCGCATTTCGATCTTCCCATCGCACTGGCGCTGCTGGTCGTCATGGGCCTGTTATCGGGCGATCTGGCGCAGCGTTATGCGGCGCTGGGCGAACTTTCGCTTGATGGCGGCGTAAACCCGGTGTGTGGCGTGTTGCCTGCTGCCATTGCGGCATCGGCCCTGTCGCTGGGGCTGATCTGCCCCGCAAGGCAGGGTATCGAGGCCCGCTGGGCCAGTGAGAGCATGGATATCCTTGCCGTCCGCTCCCTGCCCGAACTGCTGAATCACTTCCGGGGGCAGCAGGTTATCGACCCCGTCGAACTACCATCGCGTATCGAACAGGACATGACCACCCTGCCCGACCTTGCCGATATCCGGGGCATGGAAACGGGCCGCCGGGCACTGGAAATCGCCGCCGCCGGTCGCCATTCCCTGTTGATGGTGGGACCGCCAGGTGCCGGAAAATCCATGCTGGCCGCGCGCCTGCCGGGTATCCTGCCTGATCTGACGACGACGGAAATGCTGGAAATAAGCCGAATTCACAGCATTGGCGGCCTGCTGAAAGACGGCCAGCCCGTCAGCAGGCCGCCATTTCGTGATCCGCACCATACCAGCAGCCCAGCTGCACTGAGTGGTGGCGGCGCCCGCGCACGCCCCGGCGAAGTCAGCCTTGCGCATCGCGGCGTGCTGTTTCTGGACGAACTGCCAGAATTTTCCCGCTCCGCACTGGAGATCCTGCGTCAGCCCATGGAAACCGGTTCCATATCCATCGCCCGCGCGGCGGCCCATGTCACCTACCCTGCCCGCTTCCAGCTTATTGCCGCGATGAATCCGTGCAAATGTGGCTATCTGGGCGACGCGGCGCAGGAATGCCGCAAGGCGCCACGCTGTGGCGAGGATTATCAGGCCCGCCTGTCCGGCCCCCTGCTGGACAGACTGGACATGGCTGTTCATGTGGAGCCGGTGCCCCTGACCCGGATTGCGGAAATCAGCGGCGGTGAACCGAGCGCCATTGTCGCTGAAAGGGTAATGGAAGCGGTCTACCGACAACGCGAACGGCAGGGTGAACCGCGCAATGCCGAAGCCCCGACCGACGCGTTCCGCATAACCACTTCTGCGCGTGATTTTGCCGTTCAGGCTGCTGAAAAAATGCGTCTTTCCGCCCGTGGCTTTACCCGCCTGCTACGTGTGGGACGCACGATCGCCGATCTGGCGGCCTGCGAAGATGTCGAACGCGCCCATATTGCCGAGGCACTGGCCTATCGCATGCGCCGCCCCGGTGGAAAATAGCGCCGGGGATGTATTTTTCCCTCTTGCGCACCCTGCCCCGCTGGACTAATAAGGCCCCACCGAAGCGGATGGGTGCGTAGCTCAGCGGTAGAGCATCGCCTTCACACGGCGGGGGTCACAGGTTCAATCCCTGTCGCACCCACCATCCGGCTTCAGCCTCTCCCAAAATACAGTCTGGTAAACGACCTGCCCCATAACGGGACAGCTCTTCTGTGCCCGATTTCTGTCCTGCCATCACATCACATACATGGCGTAATACGACCGTTTCATGGCAGGCCGTGGTGCTATTCCCGTAGTTTTCTTCCGTCCTGCTCCAGATTACAGACGTGTCTATCCTGCTGGAATACGGGTAACGCCCTCGCTACATTTGACATAGGAAAGCTTGTCCTGAAACAGAAACAGGACATAGTAATCCAGTGTCCGGCGGCGTTTTCGGGTCGGATTGGTATAAAAGGGAAAAACGTCGAACGGTCCGTCATATCCCTCCGGTATGGGGTCGTGTTCGCTTATGCAGCGCACGCGGAACAGCGGGGCATACACGGTCGCATCTGAATCCGTACGCCTGACGTGAAAAAGGTTCCTGCGGAATTTCCGCAACCGCTCAGGCAGGACGAAAATCATGTTCTGTTCCAGAAAATTTTGCGGCGGGTTACGGTCCCGCAGATATTTCATGTCTTCGGGCATATCGCAGAAATAATTGGTGTCCTGCACGATCATCGTACACTCTCCCTCCGTTTCCGTTGCATGATCCCGACCGTCCTTCGTGATGGGTACACTGCGGTGTCAGAAACCGAACATATGATCGACTGAAAAACGCCCTTCCCGCCGTATCATGCGCCCATGGTAGCCAAACAGGCGACAGGTCGTATCGCGGATCAGGACATACCCGCCTTCGCCTGCGCGCTGGATGGCCTGCATGCCAAAGACCTCATGCGGCCAGATCGTGCGGGACCCTGACATGGGAATGGCGATCTTTTCCTGCGCGATTACACTTCCGTTGGCCCCATGCAGGTACAGCGACGTGTCTGACATCGGGTTCCATGAAGCCGATGCGGGATAGATCAGCGTGCAGAAACTGAACGGCTCGGCCGTTGCCGCCGTCAGGAACAGTCGGGTGGACAGTCCCGGTGGCCTGCCTACGTAGGATTGCGGCTCACCACGATAGGTCATGACGGTATTGAAGATATGCGAACCGAAGCTGGTCTCGGCCTCATGCCCGGTCTCGCGGTCCTCATAACGGACCAGGGCATGCAGCCAGCCATCCGCTTCCCCTCCGTCCCGGAAATCATAAACCAGTTCCGCATGCCCCTCCGCCCCGGTCAGGGCGCTTACATCCAGCACCTCCGCATGATCGCGCGGCAGGCACCCCATGAAGTGCGATGCCCCTGCACGGCCATCCCTGTTGAAACAGTCCACGCGAACCGGCATGGTCCGCAGGCTTTCAGCCATGGGGGCAGGCTGGATCAATGTGCGATAACGCGCCGGATCGGGCACGGGAAAGGGCAGCAGGTAGCCGCGCCCGAAAAAACGCGGGTCCAGCTTTTCAATACCGGGATCAGTGTGCAGGTCGGCACGCTGTACATTCAGGTGCGCGATACGGGTCCGATTACGGCGCGTGATCTCATAACGCGGCCGTACCACGTAGCCGCCAGCACGGAATTCGATCTGCTCCGGCCATTTCAGATCTGGCAGGATATCCTGAACATGCACGGCGACGGTTTCATAGGGGGCGAGTGGCCGCATAAACGGCACATGCCGGTCATGACCCATGCGGTTCAGGCTCATGCTACCGGACGCGACCGGCAGGGCGTGACTGTTCTGTAGCCATAGCACCACGTCTTCATCTTCCGCCGGAGCGGGAAGATTGGCGTAACGCATCGCGGGCCACGCATTGGCATCATGGGTTACGGACAGGCTGTTGGCGTTGTCCCCCCGTCCGCGCGTTTCAAGCGCATATTTGACGACATCATGCCCCGCGATCCCCTGTGCATGGATAAACAACTGGCCGATAAATTCAGGCAGGCCAAACCGGTCGCGGATTTCGGCACTATCAAGAATGATGGCCTGTCCTGCGTGCGATACCGGCTGTTCCCATGTATGCAGCACCTGTCCATCCTGACTGAACAGACGCAGCCACAGCCTTACGTTACCGGCCCCATACCGCGCCCAGTAATTGGCCGAGACCAGACGGGTGGAAAAATCCGCCGTATCCCGGAAAAAGGCGAGATTCGTGCCAAAATTAAGGGGATCGAGATAGGTATGTGCAACTGACAGCATGCTGTCAGGCAGGCGGGTGGATGCCAGCGTATGCAGGGCGCACTCCTCCGGCAACAGGCCGGACAGGCGGGATTCCATAATGGCATGACTGAAATCCAGCGCCCACACACTGGCTGCCTCACTTTGGGTCAGATCGACCAGCGGCTGCATGACCATTCCCGCACAGGACTGACCGACCTGAAGCGAATCATGAGTGTAAAGCCCGGCTACCCTGATCGGCACCGGCAGCAGCGCCAGCGCGGTTTCCACGATTCCGTGCGGGTCATAAACCGCAACCGGCCCGTTTGCCACCAGTCGATCGGCCAGCTCCGCCAGCTTTTCCGCCGCCAGTGGATGGGTCAGGGCCTTGTAGGCCATGTTGCCGCCCGTAAGCGGGTCAAAGGTACGAATGCCAAGCATGATGCCCTTTTATTCCACTCTGCCAGCATGGGGGAGCGTTATTATTGCGTCGATCCCCCCAGACCCAGACACGCGCGCACGGCTTGGGCCGCCATGGCGGTATCATCCAGCGGCGTTGCCGACCATGTATCCAGTCGCCCCCCGAACGGACGGATACGACCTGCCTGTGTCAGGTCACCCAGAAACTGTCCGATCCGACGCGACTTTCCCGGCAGGGCCGCCACCATGACGGGCGCCGTCGTCGCCACGGCCTCCGAAATCATGGAAACGCTGTCCATTGTCACCACGATGGCATCGGCACAGGCCAGCAACCCCAGATAGGGGTTAGGCCCGGTCTGGTCCCAAATCCACGCATCCGGTCCCGGCAGCGCCTGTTGCAGCAGTGCGATGACCGATGGATCGGTGCGGCGTGAAGGTGTCAGGGCAATGCCCACACGATCGCGTCGCATCATGGTGGTCAGTCGGGCGGCAAGAGCGGCACCTTCCGCCGCGCCCAGCCGGAAGCGCCCGTTGCCACCACCCACCAGAACCGACACGAGCGGACGGGGCAGATGGGCAAGGCGTGGTGCCCATTCCAGCCTCGCCTGCGCCAGAACATCCGGTGTGACGCCATGCAGCGCGGTGCGTGTCAGGATGACATTGGGGCCGGTAATCCTGTCATGGCGGTTGGCAATGACAAGATCGAACCGGGATGGCGGCAGGCGTGGATTCTGTACCTGTATGACACGCGCGCCCTGCCGCCTCAGCGCCGCGCCAACCGCCCCGCCGCTTCCCCCGATGCTGATGACGGGATGCTCACGGTAATCATCGGGCAGGCCAAGCGGTTCTACCGCGCGTAGCGGCGCAGGCCACCATGCGGCGGGAACATGACGCCATATCCCACGGGGGACCAGCGCATGCAGGCACGGTTCCAGTCCGGCCCGGCGTGCCAGTCCGAAGGTCTGGGACCGCATGCCGGCAAGGTCTGCTGCGATAACGGTTGCGGTGCCTGTTGCGTCAGCCATTCGCCCTTCTGGCGGGACATTGGCGCGGCCGTCAATGCCCTGCCCCTTTTGTCTGCGGCGCAGGCGCGCTATGGGGCAGCAATGAGCGAGACAGAACCGACATTTTCCGGCATGGGGCTGGACAGCCGCGTGGTAGCCGCCCTTACACGCATGGGGCTTCCCACGCCGTCCCTGATCCAGCGCGAGGTCATCCCCCCGGTGCTGTCGGGCCGGGATGTGGAAGCCCGCGCGGGCACGGGTAGCGGCAAGACCATCGCCTTCGTAGCGCCCATCCTGTCGGTGCTGATGCAGCCAGCGAAAGACGCTGCGGACGTTACGGCAGATAACAGCCAGGTGCGCTGCATCATCCTGTCGCCCACCCGCGAACTGGCCGGACAGATCACAGGCGTAATCCGGGGACTTGCGCGCGGTAGCGGACTGCGCGTGCTGCAGGCCACCGGCGGCGCACCCCGGGCCGCACAGGTCCGGACACTGACGGAAGGTGTGGCAGTTGCTGTCGGCACACCGGGCCGCGTGATCGACCTGGTGCGTGGTGGGGAACTGGACCTGTCCGGCATCAGCCACTTCGTGCTTGATGAAGCCGACCGTATGCTTGAACCCGGCTTTGCCGAAGAAATGCTGGCGCTGGCCATGGCCCTGCCCGCACGTCACCAGACCCTGCTGTTTTCCGCCACCATTCCACCGGCCATGGCCGAACTGGCGGCCCGCCTGCTGCATCGTCCCGTGCGTATCAGCGTAGATGCCGAACAGGCCCCTACCCCGCGTATCGCCCAGTATGCGATATTCGTGCCCATGCGGCACAAGACGGCGGCGACGCTGGCATGCCTGCGCCATTACGGCATGCAGCGCGTGATGGTATTTGTCCGCACGCGGCAGGAAGCCGACAGTATCGCGCGCGCCATTTCAGCTCTGACCCCGGCTGTCGCCATTCATGGCGAACATTCACAGGCCCGGCGCGAGCGCATGCTGCGTGATTTCCGGCAGGGCCGCGTGGGCGTGCTGGTTGCAACCGATGTGATGGCGCGCGGAATCGACATCGACGACATAGCCCTGGTCATCAACCATGACATTCCGCCACAGCCCGAATCCTATGTGCATCGCATTGGCCGCACGGCCCGGGCCGGGCGACGTGGCATGGCCGTCGCCCTGTGCGCGCCCGAAGAACGTCATGCCCTGAAGGACATCGAACGTCTGACCAGCCAGCGCATACGGATCGCCCCCCTGCCTGAATAACGGCGTTTTTTAAAGTCTCTGCCCGTTTCCCATTCCGGTGCCGCAATCACCCTACGGGCATGGTCATGCATTTGTCATGTTCCGCCACACGCGCTGCCCTTGCCGTGTGGTCCGGGCTGGATAAACTGCATTTTATGATGATTACGGATGTCATGCGTAACCATGCCTGGGGGCATGGACGACCTTGTGTGCAGAACACGGAATCACGCGTGACATGACCTGTGGGCCGGATGATACACGCCTGCCCGTACGGGTCGAACGCTCCCACCCGTTTATGGACCGGCTGCCGCCACCACCGTCGCCCCTGCCACGATGGAAAATCGAAATTGCACCGCCTGACCTCACCCCATGGCTGGAAGGTAACTGCGGCGTCCCCGGCGTCATGCATTATGAAGGGCGCAGGCCCGGCCCGCATACGGTATGTGTCAGCCTGATCCATGGAAACGAATTCGCCGGGGCCATTGTGCTCGACCGCCTGCTGCGTGAACGCATCCGCCCGCGCGCTGGTCGGCTTTCACTGGTCTTCGCCAATCCGGAGGCCATGACCCTTTTCAACCCTGCCGATCCCATCCGCTCACGCTTCGTGGACGAGGACATGAACCGCGTATGGTCGCCAGCCCTGCTGGATGACGCGCGTAGCTCGCATGAACTGGATCGCGCGCGGCTTCTGCTGCCGGTGATCCTGACCGCGGATCGCCTGCTGGACCTGCATTCCATGCTCTGGCCGGGTGATCCGCTGGTACTGACCGGCATATCCGCAAGGGGACGCAGGCTGGCGGGGCGCATACGCGGGATCAGTCTGAGTGTGGCAGACAGGGGCCATCAGGCAGGATGCAGGCTGATCGACCATCCCCGCTTCGCAGACCCGGGTTCCGCCGCGGCCTGCCTGCTTGAAGCCGGGCAGCACTGGCAGATGGATACCGTGGAGCGTACGATGCAGGCCGTCCTGTCCCTGATCGGCCCATGCTGCGGCCTGTCCATCAGGACCGATGAGGCCGCGCCGCAACGCCACAGCACTGTAACGGATGTGATAACCGCCCGTAGCGGTGTGTTCCGCTTCACCCGTCCGTTCCGTAGTGGCGCGGTCGTGCCGACAGGCGGAACCATAATCGCATTTGACGGGGACGATGAAATCCGCACCCCCTATGACCGGTGCATGCTGGTCATGCCCAACCTGCGCCCGGCCTGTGGCCAGACCGCCGTGCGCTTCGCCCGCGCCGTCAGGGAATAGGCAGCAGTTTCACACACTGCGGGACCGGTCGGAAGGTGAAAGAGGCAGGAAAAAACCTGCCATTACCCATTCATGAATGACGCCCCTGCCCCGGATCAGTAACCAGAGCAGGGCCGCAGGTCATTCAGGCGTAGATCGGGAACCGCGCACACAGCGCCTTGACGCGCGCATGGACGGCCTGTTCCGTGGCGGGGCAGCCTTCGCCGCCTTCACGGGCAAGGGCGGTGAGGACCTCATCGATCATGAGGCCGACTTCC
>NZ_JBGLOV010000029.1:2468-16049 GCF_041402665.1 Komagataeibacter sp. SM21 | reverse complement strand
CCGGGTTAGCCCGGGGCGTGGCTGCGGAAAGCAGAAAAAAGCAGAACAGGAATACGAGAAAAAAGGACGCACCAGACCGGCGGGCCAGGCGCAAGGGGCTGGTCGGTTCGTGTCCTCGCCCTGACTGCTGCGCAGCACAGGCCTGCGGGTCGCCCCGATCCCGGCGCGAAGCGCCGCCCTTGCGCCCGTCCCCCCGGCCCGGTCGCGGGGGACGGGTGAAGAAAAGAGAAACCGGCACGCGGCACTGACCCGCCGGACCCTGACCCTTCCACTGACATCAATCCATCGCGGCAACCGTCCTGCACCGGCAGGGGCGGCTGTCCGCGCCTGCCCGGAGTTTGCCATGCGCGACCGATCTCACGCCCAGCTCAGCCTGTTCGACACCTCATCCCTCAGCAGCGGGGGCGCTGCCGACCTCTTCTGGGGTGAACTGGAAGGGGAGGAGGGGAGTGCGCCCCTGTCGGCATCCGTCCCCCTGAACATTCCGCGCACCGATTACCGCCTTGTCGGCCCCCGCCACCTGGGCGCGAACTGGAAGGATCGCGCGCGTGACAACATCGCGGCAATCCGCCTGCTGGGTGAACTGGAACGCGAAGACCGCGCGGCGACGACCGCCGAACAGGACCTGCTGATCCGCTTTACCGGCTTTGGCGCTGGCGACCTTGCCAATTCGCTTTTTCCGCACGGCGAGGATGGGTTCCGGGCCGGATGGGAGGATATCGGCCGCGCGCTGCATGGCAGCACGACCGATGCCGAAAGGGCCGGTCTCATGCGGGCCACCCAGTATGCCCATTACACGCCGGAGCTCATGGTGCGGTCGCTGTGGGACATGGTCATGCGGATGGGGTTCTCGGGAGGCCGGGTGCTGGAACCGGGCTGTGGCACCGGCCTGTTCATTGCGACCCGTCCCGAAAAGCTGGAAGGCAGGGTGGCCTTTACCGGCATCGAAAACGATCCCCTGACGGCACGGATCGCGCGCGCGCTCTATCCGAACCAGTGGATCCGGCAGGAGGATTTCACGAAGACCCTGCCAGGCGAGCGTTACGAACTGGCGATCGGCAATCCGCCCTTCTCCAGCCGCACGGTGCGCGGAGCCGACACGATCGGCCGGCTGCGCCTGTCCCTGCATGACCATTTCATCGCACGCTCCGTCGAGGCCCTGCGTCCCGGGGGCATCGCGGTGTTCGTGACGTCACGGCATACGATGGACAGGCGTGACGGCACGGCACGCACGCATATCGCCGGAATGGCCGACCTGCTGGGCGCGGTGCGTCTGCCGCAGGGAGCGATGAAGGACGGGGCCGGGACCGAAGTTGTGGTGGATATCGTTGTCCTGCGCCGCCGCATGGTGGGCGACGTGCCGGGGGATGAGGGCTGGCTGGAGACGGGCGAGGTGCCCGACAGCAATCATGGTAATGGGGCGCTGAGCGTAAACCGCTATTTCCTGGACCACGGCGAGCAGGTGCTGGGGGCGCATGAATGGATCACCACCCAGTTCGGCCCGGACTATACCTGCGCACCGGTCGCAGGGCTCATGCTGGACTGTGCGTTGCCCGAAGCCCTTGCGCGCATCGCCCCCGACATCCGCTTCCCGAAACCCGAGACCTGTGATCACACGACCCCCGCCCGGCGTGCGCATGTCGGGACGGCTGCCGATGGCGCGGTCCTGAAAGAAGGCAGCTACTACATCGAAAGCCGGGTGCTGCATCAGATCGTCGGCGGCGTCGGGGTCGAGGTGCCGGTCAGGAAGAAAGGCAGCACAGAGGGCATCTTCCACAAACATGCCCGGATCATCGAAGCGCTGGTTCCGGTGCGCGATGCAACGCGGGCGGTGCTGCGCGCGCAGATGGAAAACCGGCCCTACGGGCGGCTGCAGTCCGATCTGCGGCGTGCCTATACCAGTTTTGTCCGTCAGTTCGGCCCGATCAACCTGACGAACACCACGACCCGCATGAACGAGAAGACCGGCGTGGAGACCGAAACCCAGCGCCGTCCCAATCTCCAGCCCTTTCTCGACGATCCCGATGTGTGGCTGGTCGCCTCGATCGAGAATTACGACACCGAGAAACAGGTCGGGTCCATGGGGCCGATCTTTTCGGAACGGGTTGTCCATGCTCCGGTGGAGCCGGACGTGCAGACCGCCCTCGACGCGCTTGCCGTCTGCCTGCATGAAACGGGCGGCGTGGAAATCCCCCGCGTGGCGGAACTGCTTGGCCGATCCGAAGCGCAGGTGATCAATGAACTGGGGGATGCGATCTATCTTGATCCCGCGTGCCGCGCCGCGGGGCGCGATGTCTGGGTGACGGCGGACGAGGCCCTGTCCGGCGCGGTGCGCACGAAACTCCGCAAGGCACGCGAAGCGGCGCAGGACGATGCACGCTACGCACGCAATGTGGTGGCGCTGGAAGCGGTGCAGCCCGAAGACCTGCGGCCCTCGGACATTACGGCGCGGCTGGGTGCGCCGTGGCTGCCCGCATCGGATGTGAGCGCATTTATCGCCGAAGTGATCGGGGTGGAGACGACGGTGCGCCACACGGTCGAGGTGGCCGCATGGAGCCTTGATATCGCGCCGTTCCGGGGCAAGGCCGAGGCCACCTCCCTATGGGGCACCGAGCGGCGGCATGCCGGTGAACTCCTGCTCGATGCGCTCAACCAGTCGAGCCCGAAGATCTGGGACGTATGGCGGGACGCCGATGGCGAACACCGCGTGCTGAACACGAAGGAGACGGAAGCGGCAAAGGAAAAGCTGGCGACGATCCGGCAGGCGTTCCACAACTGGGTCTGGACCGATCCCGATCGCAGCGAGCGCCTCGTGCGTCTCTATAACGACGTCTACAACAATCTGGTCCCACGCCGGTTTGATGGCACGCACCTGACGCTACCCGGCGCCAGCACGGTTATCTCGCTACGCGCGCACCAGAAGCGTGTCATCTGGCGCATCATAGCCGCGGGCAGCACCTACATGGCGCATGCGGTGGGTTCGGGGAAAACCTTCTCCATGGTTGCCGCTGTCATGGAGCAGCGCAGGCTGGGACTGGTCAGCAAGCCGCTGATTACGGTGCCGGGACATTGCCTCGCCCAGATCGCGCGCGAATTCCTGATGCTCTATCCGACCGCGCGCATCCTGGTCGCCGACGAGACGAATTTCGAGAAGGCGAAACGCCAGCGCTTCCTGGCCCGGGCGGCGACGGGAAACTGGGATGCGATCATCATCACGCATGATGCGTTCCGGTTCATTCCCACGCCCAGCGATTTTGAATCCGCTCTGATCGCCGAACAGGTCGCCTCCTATGAGGAGCTTCTGGAAACGCTGGACAGGGACGACACCCTGTCGCGCAAGCGCGTCGAGCGCATGAAGGAAGGGATGGAATCCCGTCTTGAAGGACTGGCCACGCGCAAGGATGACCTGCTGCATATCGGCGAGATCGGGATCGACCAGATCCTTGTCGACGAGGCGCAGCTGTTCCGCAAGCTGTCCTTCGCCACCAACCAGTCCGATCTCAAGGGCGTCGATCCGAACGGGTCGCAGCGCGCGTGGGACCTGTTCGTGAAGTCGCGTTTCATCGCGCGGGACAATCCCGACCGCGCGCTTGTGCTGGCGTCGGGTTCCCCGATCACGAACACGCTGGGCGAGATGTATACCGTGCAGCGCTACATGCAGCTTTCCGCCCTGGAGGAACGCGGCCTGCATGAATTCGATGCGTGGGCTGCGAATTTCGGTGAAACCCGCACGGAACTCGAACTCCAGCCCAGCGGCCTTTACAAGCCGGTCACGCGGTTCTCCGAATTCGTCAACGTCGCCGACCTCATGGCGATGTATCGCAGCTTTGCCGACGTGGTGCTGCCCGACGACCTGCGCCAGCATGTGAAACTGCCCAACGTGCGGGGCGGCCGCCGCGAAATCGTGGTCGCGCCCTCCAATGACAGTTTCAAGGCATACCAGCAGACGCTGGCGCAGCGGATCACCGCCATCGAGAACCGGAGCGGCCGGCCGCAAAAAGGCGATGATATCCTTCTGTCGGTGATTACCGATGCGCGTCATGCCGGGATCGACCTGCGCTTCGTGGTGCCGGGCATGGAGAGCGATCCGACGAGCAAGCTCAACATCATGATCGCCAATGTGTTCAGGATCTGGCGCGAGACATCGGAGAACCGTTACACCGACCCCGAGACCGGCGCAGCTGGCGACCTTCCCGGTGCGACACAGATGATCTTCTCGGATCTGGGCACCGAAAGTGCTCTCGAGAAACGTGGCTTCTCCGCATATTCATGGATCCGCGACGAACTGATCCGACTGGGCGTGCCGCGCGAGCAGATCGCGTTCATGCAGCATTACAGGAAATCGGCGGCCAAGCAGCGCCTGTTCGCGGACCTCAATTCAGGACGCAAGCGCATCCTGATCGGCTCTACCGCGACAATGGGAACGGGCGTGAACGCCCAGCAGCGGCTGAAGGCGCTGCACCATCTCGACGTGCCCTGGCTGGTTGCCGACATCATCCAGCGCGAAGGCCGGATCGAGAGGCAGGGCAACCAGAACGACGAGATCGAAATCTACGCCTACGCGCAGAAAGGCTCGGTGGACGCGACCAACTGGCAGATGCTCGAACGCAAGCAGCGTTTCATCTGCCTTGCCATGTCCGGCGACCGCACCATCCGTCGCCTTGAAGATGTGGGCGCCGAAGCCAACCAGTTCGCCATGGCCAAGGCGCTGGCCTCGGGCGATGAGCGGCTGCTGCGCAAGGCGGGGCTGGAAGCGGAACTGGCCCGCCTCGAACGCCTCTATGCCGCCCATTACGACGACCAGTTCAATGTGAAGCGCGCGGTGCGGAACGCGGAAAAGGAAATCGCGGCGATGGAGGGGCTGATCCCGAAGATCGAGGCGGATATCGCGCGCAGGCATCCGACGCGCGGCGAGGCGTTTGGCCTTGAGACCGCGCGCAGCGTCATCACCGCGCGGGAGAAGGCGGGAGCCTATCTTCTCTCGCAGATCCGCATGGCCGCCCGCAACGGTGACGATGGGGAGTGGCGTCTGGGACGCATCGGTGGCTTTGACATCATGTGCGAAGCCCGCGCGACCTACTCGGTGGATAATCGCAAAAAGGAAGCGGATGTGACGTTGTATCTGGCACTCGAACAGGGTGGGGGTGCCGTGCATCTTGATGACGAGGTGAAGCCGCTGGGGCTGGTGTCCCGTATCGAACACCTGCCGCTGACATTCGAGGATGCGCTGCGCAATGCGATCAGCCGCCGTGACGGGGCACAGGCCCGCCTGCCCGCCTATCGCGCGCGGATCGGCACGCCGTTTGCGGAACAGGCGCTGCTTGAAGAAAAGCGTGAAGCCCTCGAAGCCCTTGAAGCCGATCTGGCCGCGACCGTCATGGAGACACCCGCCAATGACGACGCGGTGGAGGCGGTGACCGATCTGGCGGCCTGAGAAGGAGGGGAATGAGAATTGGGGAAAGGAGGGGGCTGCCAGAGGCCGCATCGCCGCGCAAGGCTCAGGCCGGGCGCGCTGCGCGCGGCCTTGCGCGGCGACGCGCCCCCCGACCGCCCTGAAGATGTCGAAAGACGGAATTCAGCAAAGGACAGGACCATGGAACTACGCGAGATCGACCCGAAGACCCTGCGCGCCAACCCGGACAATCCCCGCCGGGCGGCGCCCCCGGTCGAGGAAGACCGCAGGCTGGCGCTCAACATCAGGGCGGTGGGCCTGATCCATCCGCCGCTGGTGCGCGAAGGCGGGGATGGTGTGCTGACGATCATCGCAGGGCATCGCCGCGCACGGTGTTCCATCATGGCGAAGCTGAAGACCATCCCCGTCTTCGTCACAGGCGCCGATGAAGAGCTGGACGGCCTGGTGGCCGCGTCGGAGAACATGATCCGGCTGGGGATGAGCGAGCCCGACCAGTGGCGGGCGGTCAGCCGCATGCGCAGCGAACAGAAAATGAAGGAAACCGCCATCTGCAAGGCGCTGATGGTGACCCCTGCCTATCTCAGGCGGCTTGACCTGCTGGCACATCTGCACCCGCCGATCCTTGATGCGATTGAACTGGGCATCGGTCCCGATGATGATGCCCGCAAGGCCATCGCAAAGGCGTCTCCCGACGAGCAGGCAAGGGTGTGGGCCGAAATCTGGGCAGAGAGTGCTGAAGAAGGGCAGGACCCTGCCGATTACCGGATGACGGTGGAGGATGGCCAGCACATGGACTGGGATGATCTGGCCCGGGCGTTCTCGATCGCGGCGTTCTATGCCCGCGATGCGCGCTTCGACGACGCCACTGCCAGACGGCACGGCATTGTCTGGGAGGAGGATCTTTTCGGCGAAGGGGGGCAGGACAACCGCTATACCAGCGATGCCCGTGCCTACGCGGCTGCCCAGCGCGAGGCCATGGAGGCGGGCCTGCCTGCCAATGGCCATATCACGCCGACTGATGATTACGGATATCCGGTCCTGCCCGAGAACGCCTATCCCGTGCAGGCGTGGCATGAAGCAGGTGAAGATGACCAGATCGCGGTTTTTCTCCATCCCGTGACGCTCAGGGTTGGCGAGAAGGGTTTCCGGATACGCCTGAATGTGTCCGCGACCAGTCGGGCCAGCGAAAGCCCGGGACCGGTCGTGGAAAAACCGCGTGAGAGGCCCGACATATCAGGAACGGGTCTGAAGATGATCGGGGAGATCCGCACGCTGGCCCTGCACCGGGCGCTGGATGGGGCTGCTGATGCCGTCGACCCATGGGATCTTGTAGGCGCTCTCCTTCTGGCGTTGGGTTGTGGCAACGTGACGGTGAAGAATGACACCAGCCACATCGCCTATCACCAGCCCACCGCCCGCGATAATGCGCTGGCCGCGCTGTTTCCCGAGGGGCATCTGGTGCGCGACCCGGCGCTTATGCGCCATCATGCGATGACGGTGGTGCGGAGCATCGCGAACTGCGATGTCAGCCCGTACGACGGCAGCGGCCCGCAGGCGCTCCTGCTGGGCATCCTGTTCGGCGCGGACAGCCATATGCCCAATATGGCGGTCGAGGACTTCCTGAAAACGTACAGCAAGGCCGGGATCACCCGGGCCGTGCAGGCCGAGGGGCTGCCTGAACAGGCCACGGGCAAGCTCATGCGCGCAGCCCTCATCAATCATGTAGGCCCCGGGGGGCACTGGGTTCCTGACGTCGCGGGCTTTGCCGGGGCGCCGGTTGCGTGGAAGGAGAAGCTGGACCGGCAGCGCGGGGCCGCGGCCCGGATGGTCGCCCTGGACGCCGAACTGGAGGCGGACGAAACGCATGAGGACGCCGGGGGCGCGGCTGACGCCGTCGCTGGCGCGATGCAGGTGGACGAAGGCGAGGCAGACATGACAGCGCTGCCCAATGCAGCGACGCCCGAACCTGAAATGGCGTTGGCTGCATGAGGAAGGGGCGGACAAAGCCGTGCGCGTCGGTCCGCAGGGACCGACGCTACAGGGTGGCGACCTGCTTCTGCGGGAGGCCGGAACCATGGGCGCAACTCTCTTTTTGCGGGCAGACACTCGGGCTGCTGCCCGATCATGAAACCGCGTGGCGGTGCGCGGACCTGCACCGGCAATGGATCCGCATGGAGCGGCCCGCCAGTGAGTGGCTGGCGCTCGTGTTCGATGCGCAGCTTCTCCTGCGCAGGCGGCTTGAAGGCGAGGGCTGGCTGGGACCGTCCCGCCATTGCCCGCCGCAGGCTCTGGCGGCATAAGAAACCGGGGCCGCCTGACGAGGACGGACGAAACATCCACGCAGGCTACGGCGCGGGATGTCGCGGCCCCCATTCATCGTAGCCGGATATGACATCCCGGGGGGCCGTGATGTCATGTCCTGAACTGAGGGGAAACCATGATCGTTCTGATTGTGGTGGACCGGAAGTGGGTTAAGAAGCTGCTTCGCACAGCGAAGAAGGCCCTCCAGGCGGCAGCCACCGTCCTGAAGGGCCTAGCGGATTAATTCACTTCCACCACACGGCCGGGGGGTATTCTTTGACCGGATGCCCCCCGGCCACGGGCTCAGATTAGGACATTCCGGCTACGATTTTCAAGGGGCGCGACACCTTCCGGTGCCGCGCCCCTTCCGTTTTGCGGAGCACGAAACCGCAATGTCGCCCCAATGGGAAAAAGGGCGGGGCGCAGGACCATGTCGCCGACCCGCACGATATTGCCGAACCCCAAAAACACGAAACGCAGGAAAGGGAAGGCGCTGCCATGGCGTGCCGGTCGCGGCCAGAGGTTGCGCTTCCCCATGCTCGCGATGCTGCGCGTGGGTCCAGTGCCGGCGCAGGGCGCCGCTCTGGTCCCGACCGGCACGCCATGGCCACGCGCGAAACATCCGAAACAGAAATAAAGAGAGAGCACGGTCATGCCCGTACTGATCCTGAACGCCATTCCCGCTACCCGCACCATTGGTCGGTGGGGCGCTTCGACAAAGAGCGAAATCACGACCAGTCTGGTTCCGCCACGGCGCATTACGGCGGCGACCGTGCCGGATGTCGCAAATCAGGTCATTGCTTTTGGTCGGCATGTTGCGGCGGAATGTCCCCGACAGTCCTTTGTGGTTTTTGCCCGGATGGCACGGGGGCAGCGCAAGCCGCGCGGGTTTGACGCGGCCGCACGGGCGCAGGAACTCAACTGTGAGTCCTGGCTGCATGTGACGCTGGAACATCCCGTACCGCATGCCGATGGCCCGGGCGTGTCTTCATGGGGCAGCAAATTCACGCCGTTCTGTCTGGAAGGGCATGCCCCTGTCTGGCCGGGTGAGGGACCGGCGTATCTGGAAACCATCGCGCAGCGTTCGCTGGGATTATACGGCTGGATGCGCGCGATTGCTTTCCGGCTGGCCCGGCTCACGGGCCGCGAGCAGGATCCCGCGGAGACCTGCACGCAGGACGCGCTGCGCGCCGCCTATGCGCGAAAACTTCATCCCTTCGACATGGCGACCGAAATTGTCGCCATGGACCGGGCGGCCCGAAGCGTTGCCGCCTGAGCCATCGCCTGCGGCCATGTCCGCCATTGCACATCACTGTACTGGCCCCGCCCGGCGGGGCCGTTTCCGTTGAGGGAGAAGTCCATGTCCGCCACCAGCCGCGTTGAAATGATCGCAGGCTACCGCCTTGAGATTGCCACCGTCCGTGACGGCGTCCTGATCCGCACGCCCGGCATCTTTCCCGTCAATGCGCGCGAATGGCATGGCCCGTACGCAGATGAGGCCGCCGCACTGGTCGATTTCCGGACGCGCGTTGCGCGGCCGCGCATTACGCCCGAACGCCTGCGGCAGTACAGGAAGCACGGTTATTACGGGATCGTGCGGGGCGTGGAAGTGATCCAGCGCCGCAGCCCGTGGACCGGTGCGTCCGAACTGACGCCGTTCGAACTCGTGGAGGCCTGATCCACGTCCTGCGATGCTGCTCCGTGCCGTTTTGGACACAAATCATCCTGAGTGCCACGGGGCCTGCCGCGTCCTTTCCGCGAGCCTGCGCGAGATGGAAATCGCCAGAAATCCGCGTGATCCCCAGCCCTGCCCGAAGCTGAAAGGCAGGAAAAAGGAAAGGGAAGAGAGGAAAGAAATGAAAAAAGAAAAAGGCGCTCTCATAGGGCGTCGGTCGCGGCAAGGGTTCGTCGCTACCGCTCCCGGCTGACGCCGCCCTTGCCACGCCCGCCCCCCGATGAGGGCGCGATCAGGTCAGAAAAAACCTGAGGAGGCGAAAATGGCAGAGAAAACAGCGAAACTGATGGCCGGAAAGAGCCGGGACGCCGAGCCCGTGACGTTCGGGAAGCTGTCCATCCATGACCGGTTCCGGTTTGCGGCCGCTCCGCTCGGGACGGTCTACCGCAAGGAAGCACGCGCCCATTATACCATCGCAGGCCGCCCGCCGCTGTGCCGCATATCCCGTGACGCGCTGGTCATACCCGTGCCCGATGAGGCGCGGGACGCTACAGGGGCAGTCAGGCGGCTCCCGTCGCGCCGTCGCAGCACGGGAGGGCGGTAAGATGAAAGCGTTCCTGAACTCCCCGCTGTTCCGCGACATCAAGGACGGGCTGGGCGCGCTGCTTACGATCCTCTGCCTGGTCGTGGCCATGCTGTTCATCTGCGTGGGTCCTTCTTTCCTTGCAGGCATCACCGAGGACGGCCCGATCAGGGATACGCACCGTTTCATCGTCGCCCGACATTGAGCGGGCGAAGGAAAACCCATGTTCAGACAGTATCATGCCGGGCGATGGTTCTCGTCCGGCGACAATCCGCTGCGGGTCGGCCCGATTGCGGCAGGGAGCATCTACAGGCTGCCTGCCAGCCTGCGCTGTGGCGCGGTAGAGCGCTGGATCGTCGAAGCCTTCCTTAATGGCGTGCAGACCGCCGCCAGACGCGATCCCGCGACCGGCCGCTGGGAAGACCGCTTCATTTCGGGGCGCTCCGATCGTGCCGTGATCCGGCGTCTCAGTGACGGATACCGGCAGGAAATCCCGGTCCGTGTCCTGCTTGCCTGCGACGCGCGGCAGGGCGTTTCGGCTTATCCGCGCCTTCCCGATGTCCGGCGTTTCCATGCGCACTGGCGCGCAGGTGCGTCGTCCCATCCCTGACCATTGCCCGGCA
This sequence comes from Komagataeibacter sp. SM21, assembly GCF_041402665.1. Classification (NCBI taxonomy): domain Bacteria; kingdom Pseudomonadati; phylum Pseudomonadota; class Alphaproteobacteria; order Acetobacterales; family Acetobacteraceae; genus Komagataeibacter; species Komagataeibacter sp. SM21. Next base: position 5,454 of record NZ_JBGLOV010000029.1, on the reverse strand, counting down.
TGGGCGTTCAGGCGCCGCCAGGGGCAGCGCCGCAACAGGAAACAGGAATATGAGCCAGACTACACATCATGCCCCGGTTGCCCATCTGTTTGCCGCACCGGTTTTTCACCGCAGTGCGTCGGTGGCGCGCATGGGTGCTGCGCGCGGGCTGCTGCGCGAAAAAGCCGATCTCGAAGTTGGCGCACAGGCGACCTCGATCCCGGCGCCCGTCCGTGCGGCATTCCGCAGGCGCGCCTCTCAGGCCGGTCGCAAGGCGATGACGATGCTGCGCGATGCGTCCTTGTGATACGTGCGCAATCCGGCGCGCAAGGCCGCCGCGTCAGCTCACTTGTACGCCCGGCCCCCATGCGGCATGATCGCGGGAAATGCGCCGGGACATCCCTCATCCAGACACGAAGGAAACGCAGCATGTTGCGTGATATCATGCCCGCCAGTGCGCTCGCGCTGAGCCTGCTGGCGCTGCCCGCCTGTCCCGCGCATGCGCAATCCGCGTCATGCCCCGGTTTCGGTGTCGGGGGGCAGCTTCCGGCCCTGACCAATCCGAAGCTCACGCCGCGCACGACCCTGCTGTGTAACGAGGCCTATGCGTCGCTGAACTCCGGTCTGGTGCATGAACCGCTCTGGTCCGCCGAACATCTGACGCGCGACGATATTGCGCGGGCCCGTGAGCTGGGGCGGGTGACCGATCGCTTTCATGCCGATCCCCGCCTGCCGCCCGGCGATGGGGCGACACTCGCGGATTACCGTCGTTCTGGCTATGACCGCGGCCATATGACGCCGTCGGGCGAAGCGCCGGACGTGACAGCCCAGGAAGAAACATTCTCTTTAGCGAATGTCGTGCCCCAGACCCCGGAACTCAATGAAGGGATATGGGCTGGCGTGGAAATGGCGGTGCGGGATCTCGCCTCGCGTGAAGGCGATCTCTACGTGGTGACCGGTCCGGCGTTCCATGGCAGCACGCAGGGGATCGGGCGTGATGTAATGGTTCCGACGTCCACATGGAAAGCGGTCTATGACCCGGTCAGCAAAGGCGCGGGCGTCTATGTCTGCAGGAATAATGAACAGCCCACATGCGCGGCTGTGAGCGTTGCGACGCTGATCCGTGTTGTCGGCGTGGATCCGTTTCCGGCACTGTCCGATGATGTGAAGGCCACCATGATGACCCTTCCCGCACCACAGGCCAGTCCGTACCGGCCCCGTTCACACCAGCCGTTGCACATACAGGAGGCATGAGGAGAGAGACATGCCATTCACACCATTTGACGATCAGGGCGAGAGCAGCACGATTGGCGGGCTTACCGTTGAAAACGGGAGCGACCGGATCGCGGTTTACGGGCAGATGTCCATCACCCGGGACCGCAGGGGGCTCGATGACGCGCGAGCGCTGAAGGACGTGCTGGACGCCATTGTCGAGGACCTGGAGCGCCAGCCTGATCTTGCGCAGGAAATCGGGACAGGGCTGAATACGCATCCGGTCCGTAATCCATTTGCCTGATACCGATGTTTTTTGGCTATCCGGCATATGAGGTTGATGGCGACCTGTCGAAATGGCCAGAATTTACGGGATTACCGTAGTTTTCGCTTTGCAATAACTACGGTAATCCCGTATTATCGTCTCATGGATAACAGGTTTGACCCCGCAAAAGACCTGGCCAACAAAAAAAAGCACAAGCTGTCTCTGGCCTTTGGCGATCGTATTTTCGAGGACGATAATCACCTGATCTTGCCCACCATCCGCGTTGAGGATGAGGAGGATCGCTACAAAGTGGTTGGCGTCGTGGGCGAGAAGCTGTTCACCGGTGTGTTTGTCTGGCGGGACGATCTGCCCCGCTTCATTTCCGTGAGAAGGAGCAACAAAGGTGAAGAGAGAGCATATCATTCTGCCTGCTGATCCGGCGGATTCCGAAGACCGCGCGGTATCCATCGAAGGCATGGAGCGTGGGCAAAGGGCGCGGTTGATCCGTAAAACCCGTAATGATCTCGGTCTGTCTCAGGTCGAATTTGCCAGCCGTTTCCGCGTTCCTGTCGGCACGTTACGGGACTGGGAGCAGGCACGGGCGATGGCCCCCGACTTCGCTGTAGCCTACGTTCGGGTCATCGGACGGCACCCCGATATGGTCGCTCAGGCGGTGGCCTGAACTGCCTTCCCAACGAGCAGGGGATACGGCCATCAACCCCAAACGCCGGATAACCTGTTTTTCATCCGGATCGTGCCTCGGTGGCTCGTCGTGCGGTCCATCGGAAGCGGGCACGGGGAGCTGACGCCTCCTCAACCACCCTGACACGCCTGCGGCGTATCAGGGTGGCCCGTTGCGGGGATTACGGCCGCGCATCCAGCTTCAGTGTGACAGTGTCCCGGCCAGGGCGCCAAGACGGCCTTTGGCCCCGCTGCGCGGCTTCGCGACCCTCGCGGCACCTTTGCCGTCCCGCGCCTGCCGCAGGGCGTTGCCCCGCGTCAGGCGCAGGCCGACCGGCTTGCTCAGGCCGCTACGGTCCTGACTCCCTGTCCGTGCCACCGTCTTGCCCGGGGGCAGGATGTGGCTCAGAAAAACGCCTCCATCCCCTCCACTCCCGTCACCGTCACGGGCGCTCGCCGCCCCGCACCCCGGCAGGATATGGTCTAGTAAAACGTCACCATATCGCGCTGTCCGCAAGGTATCCGACGCCTTTTTTATTATATTTAATTGGTGTTTATTGGTTATTCCTGCACGTTTACTGTTGCGCAAGATCCAGTATTGATGTAGTAATATTCATGTAAAGGGGACATCAGTTGTGTCCTGCTCCCGTTATCTCCGGTAAAAAGGATTGGCTTTCCATGAAATACCAGCGTTTCCGGCTTTCCGATCAGGACCGCACCAAGATCGTCTCAGGTGTTTCATGCGCGGCCCTTCTGGAGAAAAACGGCTATCTGCTCGACAAGGCGAAAAGCACGCGCAAGTGCCTCAAATATCGCAACGGAGCGAGCAACGTCATCGTCAATCACGAG
>NZ_JBGLOV010000029.1:0-2368 GCF_041402665.1 Komagataeibacter sp. SM21 | reverse complement strand
GATCGTCTCAGGTGTTTCATGCGCGGCCCTTCTGGAGAAAAACGGCTATCTGCTCGACAAGGCGAAAAGCACGCGCAAGTGCCTCAAATATCGCAACGGAGCGAGCAACGTCATCGTCAATCACGAGGGACGGGGCTGGTGGCATGCAAACGGGGACGAAAAGGGCGATGTGTTTGCGCTCATGCGTCACCTGCACCCGGAAATGGGATGGCGTGATGTCTGTCTCGAACTGGGCCAGCTCATCGGCGTGGAACCGGAAGGGGCCGCCTATGTCCGCTCCCGTCCCGCCACCACCGACACCCGCGCCCCCGCGGAACGCTGGGCACAGAAAAAGAGCCTTCGTCGGGGTGGCAGGGTCTGGGACTACCTGGTCCGCGAGCGTTGCCTGCCTGAAGACGTCGTGCGGCGCGCGGCCATGAAAGGCTGCATCCGCGACGGGTATCACGCCGCCTGGTTCGCCCATACCGATGCGGACGGGAAAGTATGCGGCGCGGAGCTGCGCGGGCCGGAGACGCATATGTGTCTTGGCGGCACGATCAAGAGCCTGTTCCGCTTCCAGCCCGGCAGTGCAGCACAGGTGCGTCGCCTCGTCGTCTGCGAGGCGGCCATCGATGCGCTTTCGTTTGCGGCCCTCGACCGGGTCCGGACCCCGGATACGATGTACTGCTCGACCGGTGGCGCCATGGGACCGGAGACGAAGGCGGCGATCCGGGCGCATCTGGCCGACATGCGGCAGATTGCCGATGCGGTCCTGATCGTTGCGACCGACGATGATGATGCGGGCGACGGTTTCGCCGACACGCTTTACGGGCTGGCTGAAGAGGCGGGTGTCGAGTTCGCCCGGCGCCTGCCGCCCGACCGTTCCAAGGATTTCAACAGCACACTCAAGAATATGGCTGCTGCGGCGGCCTGAAGGAAACAGATCATGACCGGTTCAGACCAGGCCCGCGTGGCCTACGAACTTTCCCTGCTGACCAGTCTCGGTGAGGCGGTGGATACGCTTCTTGAGGCATTCTTCCGCCATCCGGACCATCTCCGCCATATCGTGGGCACGGTGCGGCTGGGCAAGGACATCCCGTGGGTGCTGGCCGCCTGTGATGGCGGGACGCTGGATGCGACCGGTCTGGTGGTTGGCGGGGCGTGGAACGGAAAGCGCTGGGATTTTGACGCGGGCTTCACGCTGTTCACCTGTGAGCGCATGCCCGCAGGCGAGTTTGTGGAAATGGCGCCCGGGAAAGGTCGGGTCCGCGTTCAGGGGACGCTGCCTGGAACGGGACCGCTCAGGCCCGACATGAAAGCGCTTCAGGCCGAGATCGCGCGTGCGACGGCCAGATGGTCACGACGGGCAGATCTCGTGCAGGAATGGCTGCTCGAAACCGGTGCCCGCGAAGACGCGGCCTTCCCCCAGACCTTTGTCGAACTGCGCTTCGCGGCGGACTGTTACCGGGGGCTCGTCATCGGGGGGGAAAAAGACCGCGAGGGCCGCTGGGACTATGGCGGGATCGTAACACTGTTTCTGCCTGACGGCAGGATCGTGGATCTGGATGCGGCACAGGCCGACATGGTGGAGGAACTGGTCTATGGCCGGCATGCAGACCTTTCCCGGTGAGGCCATGCTGGCGGGGCTGACGCCGCCGCAGCGCCAGGCCGCGCGACAGGAAGGTGCGGTTGTCGTGCTGGCCGGGGCGGGAACCGGCAAGACCCGCACGCTGGTGGCCGGCGTGGTCGACCGTATCGGGCGACGGAATATCGCACCTTCGCGCATCCTTGCCGTTACCTTCACCAACCGGGCCGCCGAGGAAATGCGCAGCCGCATTGCAGATGCCGTGGGCGCGGAGCGTGCCCCCGGATGGATCGGCACCTTCCACGCGCATGGCCGTCGCCAGCTGCGCACCGACCCCGACATCGCGCTGCTGCGTGACGGCTTCGGTATCGCCGATGCCGAGGACAGCAGGCGTATCGTGCGCAGGTTGCTTCAGGCGGCAACGGCGGACGGGGCGCTGGACGCGCAGGACGGCGATACGTTCCGGCAACGGGTGAAATCCGTCACCACGCGCATTGCGCTGTTCAAGGATGATCTGGTGCTCCCGCAACAGGCGGCCGCTGGCGTCGAGGCCCTGGTGCAGCGCTATCCGGGCCAGACGCCCGAAGATGTCATGGCGTGGCATCTGGCCGCGGCTCTCTACCCGGCCTATCAGGAAGCGCTGCGTGAGGCGAACATGGCCGATTTTGGCGATCTGCTTTTATGGCCCACGGTGACGATGCAGCGTGACGAGGATTACCGGCTTGACTGGGGGCGGCGCTTTGATGCCATCCTCGCCGATGAGTTTCAGGACGTGAACCGCCTCCAGTACCAGTGGCTGCAGCT
>NZ_JBGLOV010000028.1:0-17497 GCF_041402665.1 Komagataeibacter sp. SM21 | reverse complement strand
TCGACCACGGTCCTGCAAGACCAAGCTCCGCACGGCGCCGCCCCCGCCACTACCCGGCACCGCAGCTGCGGTGCCGGGTAGCGGTTCCCTTTTGCCTCAGGAACCGAGGGTTCTCATAAGACAAGCTCCGCCTGAGCAAAATAAGCCGAGGCCTTCTTGAGGATCTCATTGGCCTGACGCAGTTCACGGATCTCACGCTCCAACGCCTTGATCCGTGCCGTCTCGGCCGTGGTCGGCCCCGGTTGCGCACCCGCGTCCCGCCGGGCCTGCTTCCTACCAGTCGTGCAGGCTGTCGCCCGAGCAGCCCAGCTTGCCACCAATCTCGCGACAGGCCGCCGATAGGCTCGGGTAATCCGAGCGATGCTCGTCCAGAAGGCGCACAGCGCGCTCACGGAACTCAGGCGAATAACGCGATGTCTTCTTCTTCTCTACCATAGGGATCATCCTCCGAGAGTTTTACTCTCCGGTAAACCCGGGGCAGTTCATCCCGTGCCGGTGCCACGCACCGGACGGAAGCGGGAGTTCCCCCTGCTGTTGCGCCATGCCCCACCCGCATTACCCCCGGCCATGGCCATCCGGTAATTAACGATTTGATATGTTATTATATTTTTATTACATTAATTATTGACATAAACAGGGCGTCATTATACGTATTGGGCATCATCAGGAGGCTGAAAAACCGAATGTCAGGGATTTTTTCACCATAAACTGGCTCATATTCCTGTTTTTCGCGTATATTAAACAATTTTAAATAGTGAAATATCCCCTCACGATCTTGTTCCCCCGCAATGGATGACAGTGCTTTCCAAGGATTCCTCATGTCCGCAATAATGCGTATTATACATATAATACGATTCTTGTTGCAAGAAACGCAAAAAAGATTGCACCTGAATATAGGTGCGGTATCGTAACAATAATCATGCCGATCGAGCGTAAGGCGCACGCGCAAAACATCCTTGAACATCAAGGCATAAATCAAAAAGGATTTCTGATGTCTGTATCCGCAGCACTCAGAGTGGCGCCTCCCTCAGACAGGCGTGTTCCCACTCCACTACGTCCGGACATGCCCTGTCGGTATGCGCAGGTGCTGTTTCTCGGGGCAATCTTTGTCCTGCCCGCAGGCGCGTCCGTGGCCCAGACCGACCGGCCGGCACATCTGAAGAATGTTCACGGCAACGTGGCCCCGAAGCCCGCCCATGAGCATGAGACGGACATACCGCAACAGCAGGAACACCTGAGTGTCAGCACGTCGCGCCATACGGCAACGGGGGGCGGGCTTTTGCCACCCCAGACTGTGGCACGCGCCCAGAGCAGTGTAACATCCGAATTCATCCAAAAGCAGTCCCCCACAAGCAATACGCTCGGACTGGTTGCCATGCTGCCGGGCGCGGTCGTTGCTGATTCCGATCCACTGGGAATTTCCGACCGCAGCACGATCAGCCTGCGCGGCATGAATGGAAACGAAATCGGCTTCCTGTTCGAAGGCATGCCCGCGGCAGATGCCTTTTATAATCTGCCCGATACATCCGAATGGGCAGATTCCGAAAATATCGGCCGCATCGATGTAGCCCAGGGCAGTGCATCCATTGCCGCTCCGGTCTATAATGCCGTGGGCGGAACGATAACCCAGCAGTTGCGCGATCCCTCCAGAAAAATGGGCGGCCAGTTCGGCTTCTCCATGGGCAATCACCTTACGAACAAGGATTTTCTGCGTTTTGATACCGGATCGATCGGTAATACGGGCATCCGTACGTTCACCTCGTTTTCCTACACGACCAACAACAACTGGCGTGGCCCGGGCACCAATAACCGCTATCATGTTGACTTCAAGGCGGTAAAAGACTGGGGCGCGGGCAATTCGGCAACCGTTGTCGTGACCTATAACCGCTCCTTTGCCGACAGGCTGACAAACCCGACCCTGGCGCAATGGCAGGAGTACGGGAAGTCGTACAACTATTCCGGAACCTATACCAACGGCGCAACCAATTATTATGGTCTGTACGGGCAGGACCGTTCCACCATGCGTATCTCCGCGCCGGTGCATCTGGTTGCGTCAAAGCAGGTCTCGTTTGATATCACGCCCTATTACATGTGGATGAGTGGCGCGGTTGACAGCGGCACCACCCTCTCCAACACCGCAAGCTATAACGGCACGCAACCGGCGGGGAATCTGGGCCTGACCAATCTGGTCAACGGCAAGGAGACCGTCGCTTCGGTCGCCGGATACGCCCAGTATACCGCCGGCGTCTATGCGGCGCTGAATTACAGGACACATTACAATGACCTGTCGGTCGGTTACTGGTACAGCAACCTGACACAGTCATCCCTTACGTCCTATGTGCCCGTCTACGATGACGGCACCGTTACAAGCATAACCGGACGCGACCCCATCACGACCGCATCGGGGGACGTACTGGCCAGCAAGGACCTGCATTTCCACCAGAACCTGCACAGCTTCTTCATCCGCGATACCCTCAAGCTGCTACATGACCGCCTGGAAATCACGGGGGGGTTCAAACTCGTTTACCTCGACCGGACCGGAACCAATGAACTGATTGGCGCCCCCTACCGCATCCAGAGCAGCTCGACGACCTATCTGCCGCGGCTGGAGATGATCTATCACATAGACCCTGACAATTCCGTCTTCTTTGATGCCAACACGAACTTCTCGGCACCCACCACCGATGCGGCCTATTTCAGTTCCTACAATATTGCCACGGGCAAGGTTGCCGTCACCGGCACGTCGAACCTCAAGAACGAATATTCGATTTCCGAGGAACTGGGTTTCCGGCACAGGGGGTTTGTTACGGCATCTGTCTCGCTGTTCAACTACAACTTCACCAACCGCCAGATCTCGACCAGCACCTACCTTTCAGGTGCGCTGACAACTGCCTATCTCAATGCCGGCGGGCAGACCACACGCGGCATTTCAGCAGAGATCGGCCTGCGCCCGTGGCATCATATTACGCCATACCTGTCTGGCCAGTACCTACATGCCGTGCTGAACAACAACATCAATGTAGGCGGATACTACCTGCCAACTGCAGGAAAAATCGCCCCGCTCAGCCCCAAATTCGTAGCCTCCGTGGGGCTGGCCTATGATGACGGGCACTTCTTCGGGAACATGAATTTTTCCTACATAGATTCGCAGTATTCCACCTTCATGGATGATGAAAGCATTCCCGCACGCAAGACTGCCAACATCACGCTGGGCTACAGGCTGAAGGATTATGCGCGCCTTCATAACACCACCTTCCAGGTCAACCTGCTCAACGTGGGCGACAGCAATTACCTTTCGGGTGTGTACAGCATGAAGACGAATGCAAAGACCGTTGTGGTCAACGGCCATAGCGTTGCCGGTTCCGCCCCCACCTATTACCTTGGCGGGGCATTTGCCGTGGTCGCCAATTTCTCAACCGGTTTCTGATCCGCGGATCAGGCCCCCATGCGCATCAGCAGGAGAGTGTTCATGACAGGGTCCATTGCAACTGCGGCAGGTGCGGCGCCCGCAATGCCTGCACCGCCAGGCCACGCAGGCGGGGCATGGAAGCCCGAAACCATGCATGTCAGGATAAATGGTGCCATGCTGGCCATGTCATCCATCGGCCCGCATGATGGCATGCCGCTGATTGTGCTGCACGGGGGGCGTGGTTTTGGAACGCACGAGGGCGTGTTTGAAACCTACGCCCCGCTTGCCGGCGCCTTTCGTATCATTGGCTTTGACATGCGCGGGCATGGGGAATCCGAAGCCTTACCCCCCTTCACCTTTTCCCAGATGGTGCGGGATATCGAAACCATCCGCCAGGACCTGTGTGGGGGCAGGCGGATTGTCCTGCTTGGCGGTTCCTTTGGCGGGATGATCGCGCTCAGTTATGCCATTACCCATCCCGATCACCTGGCAGCCCTGATCCTGCGCGGCACCGCGCCAAGCTGGCATCACGAAATCGGGGCGCTGGAGAGCTTCCGGGCCCGTGCATCCAGGGCACCGATGGCAACGGAAGGCATGCTGGACAAACTGTTCACCCCGACCATTGAAAATGATGAGGAATTCCGCCTCATCATGTTCGCCCTCGCCCCCCTTTATGCCGAAGACCCGAAAAGCGTTGATCTGGACAGGATGCTTTCGCATGTCTCACGGGTGCGGTACAACGCGCGCGTACATAATGACCTGTTTGCCGATCATTCATATGATGTGGTTGACAGGCTTGCCGCCATCCCCTGCCCGACACTCGTGTTCTGCGGGGCACAGGACTGGATCTGCCCACCTGACCAGTCACGCCTGATCGCCAGCCGCATTCCGCATGCCACGCTTGAGATCGTGGCCGATGCCAACCATGGCGTACCCGGTCCGGTCGCGCTGCAACTGGTATCCCGTTTTCTGGAAAAGCAGGGGCTGCCAGGCTGATTACGCCATCAGGTATCGAGCGGGCGCAGCATGGGATCCGTACCCTCGGGTTCCCCATCAGGCAGGATGGTGCTGTCCCCATCATGAAAACGCACATCAGGCAGCATGGCCTGCGCTTCCTGCCGCAGCAGGCTGGTCAGTTCGTTGATGCCAGCAGAGGATGCCACGCCGCCCGGTGTTACGACGGAAAAGAAATAAGGAATACGGACATTCAGCGGCCTGATGACAATGCCGGGATCCTTATGGCTCCTTGCCGTAACCGGATCGAGGATCGCAACACCCAGCCCCTCGCACGCAAGGCGAAACAGGATGATCGCCATGTTGGAATCCGTAATGCCCGCGGGTATCACGTTGCTCTGCGCCAGGGCGCGCTCTATCCTACTGCGGATACGGAACGGATCGGCCATGGTCAGTATCCGCCGCCCCGAAAGGCTGGCGATGTCTATTGTCTCGCACGCGGCCAGTTCGTCATGGGCCGACAGCGCCATCACGCAGTCCGCCTCCCCTATCCATGCAAGTTCCACCCCGAGATTATTGAACGGAAAGCTTACGATCCCGAGATTGGCTTCCTTGCGCGCCACCATGTGTATGACTTCCTGAGCGGATGCCGACTGGACATGCAGCGTGCCGGGCAGCAGCGCCCCGGGCAGGCGACCGATCGCCCGCGGGTACAGTCCGGCCGCCAGCGCGAATGTGCCCGCAACAAGCAGGGAACTTTCGGCATTACGGGCTATGGCGCGGGCATTTTCCTGCAACCTGTTGACGGTGCCGAGCAGAACCTGCGCTTCACGGTGGAAGCGGATTCCCTGATCGGTTGCCGTGATCCGTGGCCCGTTGCGATGGAACAGGGCAAAACCAAGCGAGATTTCCAGATCCTGTATAAGGCGCGTAATCATTGACTGGGAACGCCCGAGCAGGCGCGCGCCCCCTGTCATGCTGCCTGACGTCATTACGGCGCAGTAGGCTTCGATCTGCCGCAAATCAGGGACATCTGCTACCATTGGCAAAGGGTAGACCGGAAACAGGGCGCGGTAAAGGCGGCGCGCGCGCGAGGGGACCGGGGCATGGCGGAGGGTTCTCCCTTCTTCATGATGAGTTATATGCAATATAATTCTTTTATAATGACAGATATGAATTATCCTGTCTGCACAGAACAGACAGTACGGCACCATGTCTGGTGCGACCATCCGCCTACCGTGTTCAGGGTCAGGTTTTGATAAAGGAATGAGAATGTCGATCCATGAACCTGCTAAAAATCCAGCCGGGCTGGCGCAACTGAAGGATCGGGTCCACCAGGACCTGTCATGGCTTGACCAGCCCTGCCGCTCTTGGGTGGTGCCGCACAGCGCCGATGGCGGGCGGGTCATGGATGTTGTCGTTATTGGCGGCGGCATGGCGGGGCTGACCGTTTCGGGGTATCTGCGGCGTTATGGCGTGGACAACCATGTCGTCCTTGACCGTGCCCCCGCGGGGCGTGAGGGGCCATGGCGCACCTATGCCCGCATGGAAACGCTCCGTTCCCCCAAGACACTGGCAGGACCGTGCATGGGCCTGGCCAGCCTGACTTTCCGCGCCTGGTACGAAGCCTGTTTTGGCACGGCCGCGTGGGAGACGCTGGGCCGGATTCCAACCGGCATGTGGATGGACTACCTGGTCTGGCTGCGCGAAGTCCTGGAACTGCCGGTCCGCAACGGGGTTGTACTCGATAATATTTCCCTGCGCGATGACGGCCTTGTCTCCCTCCAGCTGACCTCGGGCGGCAGGCCCGAAACCCTTGTCTGCAGGCACCTTGTCCTGGCCACCGGCCGTGACGGACTGGGCGGGGGCTATGTGCCGCCAGTCATCGCAGCCCTTCCGCGCAACCTGTGGTCCCACTCCGCCGGCATGATTGACTTTGAGGCACTGAAGGGAAAGCGCGTTGCGGTCGTGGGGGCCGGCGCTTCCGCCATGGACAACGCCGCTGTTGCGCTGGAAAGTGGCGCAGGCCGCGTGGACATGCTGATACGGCGCCCGGACCTGCCCCGGGTCAACAAATTCACCGGTATCGGCAGCATGGGTGTCGTACTGGGCTTTGAAAGCCTGCCCGACGGTTGGAAATGGCGGTTTCTGGACTGTGTCCTGTCCGCCCAGACCCCGCCGCCACGCTCCAGCGTGCTGCGCGTCTCACGCCACCCCAACGGCTTCTTTCACCTCGGCTGCGAAATCCTCTCCCTTGCCGCTACGGCAGGCGGTGTACGCATCGATACGTCACGCGGTACGATGGAAGCCGATTTCATCATCGCCGCGACAGGATTCTGCGTTGACCTGGCCAGGCGGCCGGAACTGTCCGGTATCGCCCCATACATCCGCTTCTGGAAGGACCGCTTCACGCCGGAACCACAGGACATGCCATCAGGCACCCTCAATGCGGAACTGCAGTATTCCCCTGATCTGGGCAAGGGATTTGAATTTCTTGAAAAAAAACCCGGTGAATGCCCGTCCCTGCGTTTCATCCACTGTTTCTGCTTCCCCGCAACGCTGTCCCACGGGAAGGTCAGCGGTGACATCCCCGCCATAAGCGACGGTGCCGAGCGCCTGGTCAGGCATATCATCGGCTCCCTTTTCGTGGATGATCGCGCGACCTACTACAACAGCCTTGTCACATTTGCGGATGCGGAACTGTCTGGTGATGAGTGGGTGGATTCCCCACTGCCGGTCTCCTGATGCATCCGTCCCCCTCGCTCCCTCACCACGCAGGCCGCATGGGCCCGGAATGCCGTGCGCGTTCGCGGGCCGGGACGTAGCCGCATGGGCCGTTTCATCTTCAGGAAGGTGGCGGAATCCCTGTTTTCGATATGGGGCGTAGTGACGATCGTCTTTTTTGTCACCCGCATCATCGGGGATCCGGCAACGCTTTTTGTACCCATAGGCGCCACCGATGCACAGATCGCGGCCCTGAACCACCAGTTCGGCCTCGACCTGCCGCTATGGGCGCAGTACTTCCATTACATTGGCGGCATCCTGCACGGTGATTTCGGCAACAGCTTCCTCTTCAACCGTTCCGCCATGCAGGTTGTCATGGAGCGGCTGCCCGCAACCGTGCTGCTTGCCCTGTGCGCGATGGCGGCCGGCATGACGCTGGGATGCACGGCCGGCGCCATTGCCGCCCTGCGCAAGGGCAGCATGACGGAACTGGTCATCATGACACTTGCGCTGCTGGGGCAGGCCACGCCGGTCTTCTGGCTCGGGATCATGCTGATCCTGTGGTTCGCGGCCGACCTGCACTGGCTGCCGGCGGGGGGATACGGACATTTCTCCAACCTGGTGCTGCCATGCGCCACGCTTGCGGTGTTTGTCAGTGCCGCGATCGCGCGCCTGCTGCGCTCTTCCATCCTGGACATCCTGAAGGAAGACTATATCCGCACCGCCCGCGCCAAGGGGCTTTATCCGGGCACGATCTTCTTCTGGCATATCGCGCGCAACGCGCTGATCCCTGTCGCGACGATGACCGCGATCCTTTCGGGGGAGTTGCTGGGCGGTTCCGTCGTGACGGAAACCGTGTTCGGCTGGCCGGGCATCGGGCGCCTGACCATCCAGGCGATCGAAGGCAATGATTTCCCGGTCATACAGGCCGCCGTCTTTGTCGAGGCCACGATTTTCGTCCTTATCAACCTGGCGGTTGATCTGCAGTATCGCCTTCTTGACCCGCGTATCGGCCGGCAGCGTTAGGGGCATGATGAAGACCTTCTTTTCCGCCCTCATCCGCTCACGCTCCGGCCTGTTGGGGTTCGGGCTCGTCTTCCTTTTCATCATGGTGTCCGTGCTGGCACCGTGGAGCACGCTGCCAGACCCCACCATGGTCGTGCTGCCCGCACGCCTCATGCCGCCGGACTGGATCGGGGCGCACCCGCTTGGCACGGATGCCGTAGGGCGCGATATCCTCTCGCGCATCGCCTATGGCGGGCGCACGACCCTGATGGTGGCGATGGCCGCCGTCATGCTGGGTTCGGTCATGGGCACGACAGCGGGGATCATGTCCGGGTTCATGGGCGGCCTCGTCGACCAGGCCCTCATGCGGATCGTGGACATGCAACTGGCCTTTCCGCTCATGATGCTGGCACTCCTGGTCGTGGCAGTGCTTGGCCCCTCGACAGGCAATGTCATCGTGGTTCTCGCCCTGACATCATGGACACGCTACGCCCGGATCATCCGCGCACAGGTACTCAGCCTGCGTGAGCGGGAATTCGTGCTGTCCGCACGCGCGGTGGGGGCATCGTCATGGTGGATCATGTCGCGGCACATCCTGCCCAATGTCCTGACCCCGGCCCTGGTGGTGGCAACGCTGGAACTGGCACGGATCATCATCATGATCGCCGCCCTGTCCTTCCTCGGGCTGGGCGTGCAGCCCCCCGCCCCCGACTGGGGCCAGATCCTGGCCGAAGGGCGCGTCTACATTTCCACCGCTTGGTGGGTCGTCACCTTCCCCGGGCTTGCGATCGTGCTGAGCGTGCTGGGGATCAATCTTTTTGGCGACTGGCTGCGTGATTACCTCGACCCCAAGACATGGAGCAACCGATGACCGACCTGCCCCCCCGCATTACGCGGCTCAAGACCGCCATGGCCGAAGCCGGCGTTGACGCCCTGATCTGTTTCAAGCCCGAGAATACGTTTCTCCTGACAGGCTTCAACCCGATCATCTATTCACATCCGGTCGTGGTCGTGCTCCCATGTGATGGGGAACCGGTCCTTCTTGTCCATGCCCTGCGCGATGACCACGGGCGCCGCGAGAGCTTTGTCACCGATATCCGCCTTTATGGCGCATGGTCGACAAAGGTCACGATGGGGCCGACATGGATGGCAGCACTGGGCGGCATCCTTGCCGAAAAAAAGCTGTCCGCCGGCCGGATCGCCCTGGAATATAACCACATGCCCGTTGCGCGTTACCGGGTGATGGAAGACCTTGTTCCCGATGCCCGCCTTGTCGATGCCAGCGCCATGATCGACCGGGTACGGCTGGTCAAGGACCCTGACGAGATCGCGCATGCCCGCATTGCCGCAAGTCTGGCGGACCGGGGCATGGAAGCGGCAGTCAGTGCCATGGCCGCGCGTGGGAATGAACGCGAGGTGTCCACCGCCTCGATGGCAGCCATGAACAGCCTGTGGTGCGGGATGCCGGATGTGGAGGTCGCCGATTTCGGCACGCTGGAAGGGGGCGCGCAGAACGGCCTGTGGACATGGACGCTCTATGGCGAGCGCATGTTCGTCAACTGCGACAACCCCACCCTGCGCAGGCCGGTCGAAGGGGAGGTCGGGGCGGTTTTCATCTGGGCTGTCGCCAACGGAATCCATGCCGAAATCGAACGCACGGTGGCCTTTGGCCCGCTGCCCGCCGCCCGGCGCAGGGCCATCGACACCATTCTGGACATCCGCGCGGACATTGAAGGCGTGATGAAACCCGGCACCCCCCTGTCCGAACTGTTCCACATTACGAAAAGACGGCTTTCCGGCGCAGGCTACGCTGCCAACATTCCCGGGCGCATCGGTCATACCATCGGCCTGGGCGCGCATGAACATACCTCGCTCGATGCCCGGACAAACATCATACTCGAACCCGGCATGCTCTTTACGCTCGAACCCAACCTCCGCGTTCCGGCACACGGCATAGCAACCCAGATTTCCGATACCATC
The DNA here is from genome assembly GCF_041402665.1 of Komagataeibacter sp. SM21. Classification (NCBI taxonomy): domain Bacteria; kingdom Pseudomonadati; phylum Pseudomonadota; class Alphaproteobacteria; order Acetobacterales; family Acetobacteraceae; genus Komagataeibacter; species Komagataeibacter sp. SM21. Next base: position 7,425 of record NZ_JBGLOV010000028.1, on the reverse strand, counting down.
CTCATCACCGCGGACGGGCATGAATACCTGACACGCTACCCTGGCGGTTACCTGGAGGTCTGAAGTCACGGCCATGGCATCTCCCCTGATCGAGATCCGCAATCTCAGCGTGGTGTTCGACACGCCCGCCGGCACGCTGCATGCGGTCAATGACCTGTCGTACAGCGTGATGCCCGGCGAGACACTCGGGATCGTGGGGGAGAGCGGGTCGGGCAAAAGCGTGCATGTCATGGCCATGCTGGGACTGCTCTCCTCGCCTGCGGCCCGTGTCGTATCGGGCGAGGTGCTGTTCCGCGGGCACGACCTGCTGCGCCTGCCCGAACGGGCGCTGCGCGACATAAGGGGGCGGGACATCGGCATGGTTTTCCAAGATCCGATGTCCTCGCTCAACCCGGTCCTGACCATAGGCCGCCAGATCAGGGAGGTCCTGCAGCGCCACACCGGCATGAACCGCCCGCAGGCCAGCGCCCGGGCCGCCGAACTGCTGGAACTGGTGGGCATACCGGACCCCGCGGGCCGGCTGTCGCATTATCCGCATGAATTTTCCGGTGGCATGCGCCAGCGGGTCATGATTGCAATCGGCCTTGCCTGCAATCCCGCCCTCCTGATCGCCGATGAGGCGACCACGGCCCTTGATGTCACGATGCAGGCACAGGTGATCGACCTCATCCGCGACATCAGGCAACGCCTTGGCACAACCGTCATATGGATCACCCATGACATGGGCGTGGTGGCCGAACTCGCTGACACGATCCAGGTCATGTACGCAGGGCGCATCATGGAACGGGGGCCTATCTCGCCTGTCTTTCATGATCCGCGCTCGGCCTATACGTGGGGACTCCTACGCTGCATGCCGGGCGGGGCACCGGGCAACGGGACGCAGCGCCTCTACCAGATTCCCGGCAGCCCCCCCAACATGGTGCATCCACCGCCGGGGGATCCCTTTGCCCCGCGCAACCGGTTTGCAACCGCACGCTGCCACCGGCAGGTGCCGCCCCTGCGCCAGGTTCCCGGTGGCGCGCCCGGCCACATGGTGGCCGCCTGGTACGACCTGCCCGAAATCCTGGCCACCCACCCGGAGTTGCACTGATGTCCGTCCCCGTACCGGTTGAAGCCACTGCCCCGCTGGTTGAAGTCCGTGACCTTGTGCGCCGCTATACGAAGGGCTGGCTGGGGGGCCGCGGCGTTACGGCGCTCAATGGGGTCTCCCTGTGCGTCAACAGGGGGGAAACCATGGGGCTGGTGGGCGAGAGCGGTTCGGGCAAGAGCACGACGGGGCGTGTCCTGCTGGGCCTGGAACGCGCGGATGAAGGCGCGGTTTTTTTTGATGGTACACAAATCTCCGGCCTGTCCGACCGTGACATGAAACCATGGCGGCGGCGCATGCAGGCCATCTTCCAGGACCCGTACGGTGCCCTCAACCCGCGCCGGCAGGTCGGCAGTTTTATTGCCGAACCCCTGCTGGTGCAGGGGATATGCCGTAACAGGCCGGAAATGGATGACCGGGTTGCAACGTTGTTGCGGCAGGTGGGGCTAGACCCTTCCTTCATGCGCCGCTACCCGCACGAATTTTCTGGCGGCCAGCGCCAGCGCCTGTGCATTGCACGCGCACTGGCGCTCGGGCCGGAGTTCATCGTGGCCGATGAACCGATTACCGCACTTGACGTGTCCATCCAGGCGCAGATCGTCAACCTGTTCCAGGATCTCAGGCAGGAAATGGGCCTGTCCTACCTGTTCATCTCCCATGACCTTTCGATGATCCGCTACCTGTGCCACCGCGTGGCGGTCATGTTACGGGGGCGGATTGTGGAACTTGCCCCCACGGAAGAGATTTTTTCCGACCCACGGCATTCCTACACCCGCTCCCTGCTGTCCGCGATCCCCATACCCGATCCTGAGCGCCCCCATGTCAGGCCCGTCCGTTTCAATGCCGATGCGAACGTACCGGACCGACTGGCGGAAATGGTCGAGGTCACGGCCGGCCATTTCGTGCTCGAACACTGATGCACCTGGCAAGAAACATGCCCCGGAACCGCCGCATGATCCACCCCACCACTCTCTGGCTGCTGCTTGCAGGCAGCCTGACAGCCCTCGCGCAGCCGGCCTGCGCCAGTACGGTCACGATTGCCCTTGCGGGGGAAATCAACACCTTTGACCCTGACCAGACCAACTCGATCGGTACCGACCTGTCGGTCATGAGCAACATCTACCCCTCGCTCCTGCTACGCGCACCCGATGGCACGCTTGTCCCTTCACTGGCAACGCAATGGCATGCAGGCAGTGACACGGTGTGGCATTTCACCCTCCGTGCGGGTGCACGGTTCACGGATGGCGAACCCATTGATGCGCAAACCGTAAAATGGAACATCCAACGCATCCTGAACCGGCAGAAGGTCACGCCGGTCGCATCGTGGTACGCACAGATCGCCGATGTACAGGTCATTTCGCCAACACAGCTTGATATCAGGACATCATCGCCCTATCCGGCCCTTCCGGCACAACTGTCCATGATGTTCCTCCTGCCGCCAAAATGGGCGCGCACGCATGATCCGGCGCATGAGGTTTCATCCGGTGGTCCCTATATCGTGGACGAAATCGTCCCCGGTGACCATGTCAGCCTGCATGCCAATCCTGATTATTACGGGCCACGACCGGCATTCGACCGGGCCATCTACCGCATCATTCCGGAAACGAATACCGCGCTGTATGCCCTGCAGGCGGGAGAGGTGGATTACGTTTCAAAATTTCCCACCAACCAGATCGGGCAGATCAACAGCCATGGTGGTGCGACTGCAGGGGCCGTACCCTCCAGCAGGACCGTATTCATCAAACTGAATACGGAAAAACCGCCATTCGACAACGCACAATTCAGGCAGGCCCTGAATTATGCCATTGATAAGCAGACAATTGCCGACACCATCTTTGACGGCCATGCCACGCCTTCGGGCTGCGAGGTCCTGACACCCGATTACTTTGGCTACAACAGGGACCTGCCGGGATATGGATACGACCCGCAACGGGCCAGGCGACTGATTGCCGAAAGCGGCGTTGACCTCTCCCGGCCCTTTGAATTCGACATCCCGCGCGGCAGTTACCTCCAGGGTGAGGAAGTGGCCCTTGCCATACAGGCCATGTTCAACGCCGTGGGGATCAGGACACGGATCCGGATGATTGATTTCGCGACCTATCTCGCCCGCTACAGGAAAGCCCACGACCTCTCCCCCGTCTCGCTGCTGGGGCAGGCCTGGCCCACCCTTGATGCTGCGGGATTCCTGAAGCTGTTCCAGACCGGCAATGCCTATTCCTACTGGAGCGACCCCACATTCGATGCGGCGCTGAAGGCGGGGGAGTCCACACTTGACCAGACCATGCGCGAACAGGCCTATGCAGCGGCGACCCGTACCATGTGCACGCAGGCCCCGGTTGTCTTTCTCTATATCGAACCGGCAACCTATGCCTATTCCAAAAGGATTTCCCTCGTTCCGCGCGGGGATGGATGGGTACGCGCCTTTGACATGAAACCAGCCCGATAGGGCTTCTTCCTTACCCCGGTGCACGGAGGCACACGATATGCAGGACACAATCGACATGGCAGCGGGCCTGGTATGCGGCAGCAGGCTTTTTACCATACGCCATGAACAGGCAGGGTTTGTTGCGGGCACACAGGCCTGCCAGCAGGCCGTGCTTGCGCCGGCAGACTGCCATGGCCTTGATACCTCCATACGCCTGGCACTGGCGCACAGGATTGCCGTGCTGAACGAAGATGAAGCCCTGGCCCGCTTTTATGCCGGCCACCTGCACGCCCTTGCGCCGGACGGTGCGGTCCTGGCCCTGGCGGCGGGGCGTTCAGACATGGCCGAACCCCTTGCGGGCATGGCGCGGCAGGCCGACCTTGTCACGATGGACAATGCCGCCGCATCCGAAAGGCAACTGGTGGCGCTGGAAGCGGCGGGACTGGACAGGCCACAGATCGTGGCCCTGTCGGAACTGATTGCCTTCGTCAACTACCAGTGCCGGATCACCGCCGGCCTGCGACTGCTCAAGGCGTGATGCCATGCTGCCCAGGATCCGCATCAGGCCACTGCAATGGGTGTCCTATCTTGAACCCGTCAGGCTGGAAGACGCAAGTGCAGCCCAACTGGAGGCGATGAAGGTCACCCCGTCCTCCACCAGGATCTCCCCCTATGTCCGCACGCTTGCGCATGACCCGGAGAGCTACAGGGCCAGAACCGAACTGTTCAATGCCATCATGTATGCCAAAGATGGCATTCCACGCGCGGAACGCGAACTGGGCGCCCTGGCGGCATCGGTGGTCAATGGCTGCCGCTACTGTGCCATGATCCATGGCCGGCGCCTGGCCGAACTCATGAAAAGCGATGCTGTCATCACGGCATTATGGCATGGCCGCCCCAACCTCCTTTCCGCGCGTGAACAGGCGATATGGGCGTTTTCCTGCGCGCTGTCCCGCACGCCCCCGGCCGCAACGGGCGCACATGTGTCAGCCCTGCGCAGGGCCGGCCTGTCGGATGGCGACATTCTCGACCTGATCCACGTCATAGCGATTTTCGGCTGGGCAAACCGCCTCATGCATCCGCTCGGCCATGCCGTGCCCGCTGGCGCCGGGTCCTGACATGGCGCGTGGGATACTGGCTACCGGCCGCCCATGCCGGGGGCGCCTTCGGCCCGGAAGCGTGCCGTCTTCGGATCACACATGTAGGCCTGCATCATGGGGCCCGGATTGCGGGCCAGTTCATCCACCGAACGGATGATGAAATCCACCTTGTCATCCGTCTGTTGATTTTCACTGAGAACTGACCCGGGTAGGGCGGAAATTTTCATCGAGATTTGACCCATGCCTTCACACTCCCGAGGTATGCGCGAAAGTTGGTGACGCTTGATCAGGCGGCAGCTTGAAGGTGGCGTACGCCGTCGCGGAACTCAACCCCGCTGATGACCTCTGGCAGGCGGTTCCGGCCGTCGAGCTTCCGCCATTTCTTCTGTGCCGACATCATCAGCCTGAACGCCATGGCCAGCCCGGTCTTCCGGCTGAGGCAGCCCGTGGTGCGTTTCGTCCGGTGCCTGACCGTCGCGAAAGTGCTCTCGATTGGGTTTGACGTACGGATGTGCTTCCAGTGTTCGGCCGGGTAGTCGTAGAAGGTCAGCAGCGCGTCACGATCCTTGACCAGCTTGGCCACCGCCTTGTCCCACTTCGCGCCGTAAGCGTCGACGAAGAAGCCGAAGGCGGCCGTCGCGTCGGCCCGGGTTTCGGCCTGCCAGATGTCGTGCAGGTGCGCCTTGGCCTTCGGCTGCACCAACTTCGGCAACGCATTCAGCACGTTCATTGTCTTGTGCAGCCAGCATCGCTGTTCCTGCGTCGTGACGAAGACCTCGCGCAGGGCCGTCCAGAACCCCAGGGCGCCGTCGCCAATGGCCAGCTTCGGGTCCTGCGTGAGGCCGCGCCGCTTGAGATCGAGCAGCACTTCACGCCAGCTCTGGGTGCTTTCGCGGAAGCCGTCGGTCATGGCCAAGAGTTCCTTGCGGCCGTATTCATCCGCCCCGATGATCACCAGAACGCATTGTTTTTCCTCGGACATCCTCGGCTTGAAGTAAACCCCGTCAGCCCAAATATAGAGGAACCGCCGGTTGCCGAGGTCGCGCTTTTCCCAAGCCTCGTACTCAGACCACCAGTCGGCTTTCAGGCGGGTGACGGTCTTGGCCGACAGGCCCTTGGCGTCCGGCCCAAGCAGGGCGGCCAGCGCTTCGCCGAAATCGCCGGTGGATACGCCCTTCAGGTACAGCCAAGGCAGCAGCTCCTCGACCGACTTCGCCTTGCGCAAATAGCGCGGCAGGATGCCGGGCGTGAAGGTGATCCTGTCCGCCCCTGGCTTGCGATCCCGCACCCGCGGCACCTTCACGGTGACCGGGCCGATCCCGGTCAGGATTTCGCGCTCCGGCAAATGTCCGTGCCGGACCAGCCTGGCCCGGCCGTCATCAAGCCTATCCTCGGCGAACGCGGCAAGGAGCGTGGCCAGCTCGGCCTCAACGGCTTGTTCAATCAGCTTGCGCGCACCCTCGCGGATGAGGTCCGTCAACGGATCCGGCGAAAACCCCGATGGATCGGGCAGCGTGCTGATGGTAGTCTCCGACATGTGGCATATCCCTTTCTCGGCTGAGAATTGACGGCGTCTGAACACCGCCATGATATGCCGCCCCTCAGGGCATCACCAACTTTCGCGCGTTACTCGAGGCTTATGGCATTTCATCTTTTAGCACCGGGCAAGCGGCGCTCGATTATGCTGCCGCCGGCAATAGAGTTGGTGATTTACGAAGCGTCGCCCAAAGCACCGCTGCGGTGGCTTACAAGGTGGAGTATGAAAGCCAGTCCCAGTTCACTCGGGAATATACACGCTTCTTCGGTCAGCCTCCCGCAAGGGATGTCCGCCGCGTTCAGCGCGAGCTACGCGACGGTCTGGCCTGACGATCACCCGTGACCGTTACAATGTCAGCCTTCGGGACACTGTCCCACCCGCCTGTATGTCCGACATGTAGGCGTGTTCTGACGGCAGTTTCTGCTTCACGAACAGTGTATTCGCTTGATGGGGTAATGATCCATTTGTCCGTCTTCCGAAAGAAATGTGGCGTGTTCAGCTTGCGCCTGCGCCATAAGGAGATGGTCAAACGGATCACGATGATGCAGAGGCAAAGACATCAGGATCTGCAGGTGTTCGGGCTGTATTTGTAATAGAGAGAAACCTTCATCAGGAATGGCTGCCAGAATATCGTTCATATCCGCATCCAGCTTTCCGATACGGATTTTGATCGCAATTTCCCAGAGTGACACGATACTCACCAGAATATCGTGAACCGGGTCTGCGATGATTTCCCGTGCAGTCTCACCCAGCCGGTCGGAATCCGAAAGCCACCACAGCAACGCATGCGTATCAAGCAGAACCTTCACAGGTCGCGTTCCATACTTTCAAGAAGGTCCGGCGGTGTCTCATCAAAATCTTCGCTCATTCTGATGCGTCCTCGAAGAGCTCCTGGCTGACGGCGGGGACGATAGGAAGGAGCCGGCGGTCGCAGTTCAGCGACAACCTCATCATGAGATGTCACTAAGATCGTGCTGCCCTGTCTGACCTGACGCAGATACGCTGTCAGGTTTCCTCGGAACTCTCGAACTCCGATTTTCTGTGGGGATGGTGCGTTATCTGAAAGATGCTCGCTCATGGTCTCCTCCTTGTGTGTCATCATAACATGTACACATAAGGAGGAGGTAGAGAATTCCCGAGACATATTCGATGTAAGCATCCGGCGGGAGACGCGGGCGTATTCAGGCGGCGATGGTATTGTGGACCTGCTGGTGGGCTTTCCAGTGCCAGGGCAGGAGTTCATGGAGGCGTGGATTGGGGATGTCATTGATCCGTG